>NZ_JBVKBC010000053.1:0-1086 GCF_055639095.1 Streptomyces sp. NPDC107550 | reverse complement strand
TGTATTGACCCGGAGCGTTGTTCACGCGGCTGATGGGCGGGTGTCCGCCGAGTGCGGTGTGGCAGCGGTGGTGGTTGTAGGTGTGGAGGAAGTCTGCCAGGGCCTGGGTCCGCTCGTCGTTCGTCTGGTAGGGCCGCTGGTAGGCCCACTCCTCGAGCAGGGTGCGGTTGAAGCGTTCGACCTTGCCGTTGGTCTGCGGCCGGTAGGGCCGGATCTTCTTGTGGGTGATGCCCGCGGTGGCCAGGGTCTGGGTGAACAGCCTGGACTTGTAGCAGGAGCCGTTGTCGGTGAGGACCCGTTCGACGGTGATGCCGTGGGCGCTGAAGAAGGCGTTCGCCCGCTGCCAGAAGCCGGCGGCGGTTTCCTTGCGCTCGTCGGTGAGGACCTCGCTGTAGGCCAGGCGGGAGTGGTCGTCGACGGCGGAGTGGATGAACGAGTAGCCGATCACCGGCCTGCAGCTGCGGCGTCGGTCGGTGGTGGCGAGTTTGTTGTCCATCGCCCGGCGGCGGTCCATGACCTTGTGGCCGCCGCCGTCGGGGATGTTGCCGAGCTTTTTGATGTCGACGTGGACGAGTTCGCCCGGCCGGGCGCGTTCGTAGCGGCGGACGATCGCGCCGGTGGGCCGGTCGAGCCAGGCCAGGCGGTTGAGGCCGTGACGGGCCAGGATGCGGTGCACGGTCGAGGCGGGCAGCCCCAGAACCGGTCCGATGCGGGCCGGGCCGAGCTTGCGGTCGGTCCTCAGACGGCAGACTCGGGCCTCGAGCGCGGGTGGTGTGCGATGGGGTGTGGTTCGGGGCTTGCTGGAGCGGTCGTGCAGCCCGGCCTCGCCCTCGGCCCGCCAGCGGCGGATCCACTTGTGGGCGGTGGGCCGCGATATGCCCATCTCGGCCGCCACGTGCGCGACGGGGCGGCCGGACAGCACGCGTTCGACGAGGATCCGTCTGCCGTGCACGGTCAGACGGGCATTACGGTGGGACACGAAGACCTCCGTGTGCGGTGCAGCTTAGACACCTCCACCACACCGGAGGTCTTCGCCATGATCAAGACCCCGGCCCTGTCAACAACGCTCGTGCTCAATACACCTAG
>NZ_JBVKBC010000052.1:0-1249 GCF_055639095.1 Streptomyces sp. NPDC107550 | reverse complement strand
CATTCGGCCGGTCAGGGTGTGGTCTCGGGCGTGTGGTTGGTGCCTCCGGGGACGGGCCCAGTGACGGGGTCCCAGAGGTCGACGAGTTGTTCGGCTCCTGCTTCCTCCTCAGGGTCGGACGGGGCGTGGTCGGGCGCCAGAAGCTTCTGGATGTCGCGGGCGGAGTGATCTTCCCAAGGTCGTGAAGCCCAGCCCAGAAGGCCGACACGGCACGCGCCTGCCCCACGCTCAATCCGAACTCTGCTGCAATGCGCTCCCGCGCCTGGGGATGAACCATCCTGTCCCACAACACACCGAACATAGCGGCAAAATCCAGCAAGTGGCAGACCAGAGGGTACGGAAGCGGGAGGTCTCGCTCCTTACCCCAAACCCTTGCATCAAGCCGAACCTCGGGGACAGCTGCATCGTCGCTCATGCCAGAACTTCTAGCACCAGCCACTGACAACGCCTCCCGATCAATCCTCTTCTACGAACTGCGCCCCGCCGATACGGAGTACGACGAGACTGAACCATCCCCGCCGTCGCAACACAGCCCGGCCGAAGGGAAGATGAGGAGTCGACCTTGGAATCGGCACACGGCCTGGAAGAAGCCCGCTACATGGACACCGACCACACCACGTCGAGCAAAGGAACTGCAAAGCCCTTCTGAAGCCCCAGCTCAACAAGGGTTCTCTCCGCGCGAGCGGAGGTGGCCCGAAGTACCGCGTGGTGCGGAACGGGTTCGAGACGTTCTCTCCGCGCGAGCGGAGGTGGCCCGTGGTGAGGCTCCGTGAGCAGCTCTTATGTCCCGTTCTCTCCGCGCGAGCGGAGGTGGCCCGGAAGTCCAGCTCTACCTGTCCTACCTGGACCTGTTCTCTCCGCGCGAGCGGAGGTGGCCCGCTTCTGGAGTGCGCGAGCTACTGCGTGTGCCTGTTCTCTCCGCGCGAGCGAAGGTGGCCCGTTCCTGGCGTCCGGCCCGTGGCTGCCGCCCTTGTTCTCTCCGCGCGAGCGGAGGTGGCCCGGCGCGGTGGCAGGCCAAGGTGGGCGGGATCGAGTTCTCTCCGCGCGAGCGGAGGTGGCCCGTGACCCGCCGGTGTGTGGCCATGCTGCGATCCGTTCTCTCCGCGCGAGCGGAGGTGGCCCGCGCGGATCCTCGCGGGCCTGGAGGCCGCCGACGTTCTCTCCGCGCGAGCGGAGGTGGCCCGCACGCGCACGCCACGGTCAAGATGGTGCTCCCTCGGTGGCTCACTTCCACCTTGTAGAAGCTCTC
>NZ_JBVKBC010000050.1:0-2169 GCF_055639095.1 Streptomyces sp. NPDC107550 | reverse complement strand
GTGGGTGCGCCACGAGGCGCCATGGAATCGAGTGAGGTGAGAGACCTTCACCACCGGGTTGTCGTAGCAATCCGGTTGCAGCTGGGGGCAGTTTGGTTCGGGGGATGTCGAGCCGAGCGGTAAGCAGCCCCGACAACGCCGGGACGGGTTGGTACTGCCAGACGACCCGGGTCCGGCTAGCGAGACAGGAAGGTGCACGCGAGAAATCAGTGCCTGACGCCCCGTAATTACGACACCGGCTCGAACCTGGCGGATCTGGGCCGGACGCAGTGCACGACCACCAGCGCTCCTCGGTGGTCGACTCCGAAGCCGACTCCACTCATCGGTGGGGAGGCCACGCTGAAAGTCTGCGGCGTAAGCGTGGCGATGCTGCCGGGGTAGAGCTGGGCACCTCACCTGTCGATCGATTCGTGGTGAACGTGGGAACTGTCCGCGGGCGCCCCTATATCGGACAACCAGTCCGATCGGAGGCAGGCCCATCGCCGGCTGATGGCCGTCGGGCAGGACGGAGGCTCCGTAGTACTCCGAGGCCGGGAAAGCCGGTCACATGGGGAAGGGGGCCAGCAAGTCAGCAGTAAGGAGACTGGAATGCCAGGAGGCTGTCGCCGGTGAATACCGACGAGCTGGAATGGGCCTTGATGAAGGCCGAACGCCGGGTACTGGATATCCAGACCAAGCTGCACCGTTGGGCTGCCGATGATTCTCATCGCAGGTTCGACGACCTGTTCAATCTCGTGGCCGATCCCGCCTTCCTGTTGGTGGCGTGGGACCGTGTCCGGGGAAACAAGGGTGCCCGCACGGCCGGAGTGGATGGGAAGACCGCCCGCTCCATCGAAGCCGGTCAGGGAGTCGAGGCGTTTCTCGGCAAGCTGCGGGCCCAGGTCAGAGACCGCAGCTTCCATCCGGTTCCTGTCCGCGAGCGGATGATTCCCAAGGCGAATGGAAAGCTTCGTCGTCTGGGTATTCCGACGGTGGCGGACCGAGTGGTCCAGGCGTCCTTGAAACTGGTGCTGGAGCCGGTATTCGAAGCGGATTTCCTCCCGTGTTCCTATGGGTTCCGCCCGAACCGCCGTGCTCACGATGCGATCGCCGAGACTCGCTATCTCGCCAGCCACGGATACGAGTGGGTGGTGGAGGGCGACATCGCGGCGTGCTTCGACGAGATCGCGCACCCGGCCCTCATGGAGCGGGTGCGGAATCGAATCGGGGACAAGCGGGTGTTGTCCTTGGTGAAGGCGTTCTTGAAGTCCGGGATCCTGTCCCGTGACGGAGCCTTCACGGACACACGCACCGGGACCCCGCAGGGTGGGATTCTGTCGCCGCTGCTGGCCAACATCGCGCTCTCGGTCCTGGACGAGCACATCGCCCAGGGCCTCGGAGGACCAGATGGCACCTCCGAGGATCGGCGCAGGAGACGGCGCCGGGGATTGCCCAACTACCGGCTGGTCCGGTATGCGGACGACTTCCTCGTACTCGTCTTCGGGCGCCGCGACCACGCCGAGGAACTACGCGACGAGGTCGCGGAGGCATTGAAGCCGATGGGCCTTCGCCTGTCGGTGGAGAAGACACATATCACGCACATTGACGAGGGCCTTGATTTTCTGGGATGGCGCATCCAGCGTCACCGGAAACTTGGCACTGATCGGCAGTACATCTACACCTACCCGGCACGGAAATCAGTGCGTTCCGTCACGGGCAAGGTGAAGGAACTGACCGGACGGCAGAACGTCGGCTTGTCGCTCGAGTCCTTGCTCAACCGACTGAACTCGGTGTTGCGAGGATGGTGCGCGTATTTCCGTCCCGGAGTTTCGAACGTCGCTTTCTGTTACCTCAGCCACTACGCGTGGATGCGGGTGACACGATGGATTCGGCGCAAGCACCCCGGGGTCACTTGGAAACAGCTCCGTCGACGCTATTACGGCGGCGGCTGGTGGCCCGCCACAGAGGAAGCGGAACTGTTCAACCCGGCAAAGGTAAGCACGACCAGATACCGATACCGGGGAAAACTCATTCCGGCTCCGTGGCCCACTACGGCATGAGGAACTGAACATCCTGGAACGGGATTTGTGGAGAGCCCGGTGCCCGGAGACGGGCACGCCGGGTTCGGGAGGCGGCACGGGGAAACCCACTGGTGGAAACACCGGCAGGGCGCCCCGAGTCGACCTCACC
>NZ_JBVKBC010000049.1:1366-2782 GCF_055639095.1 Streptomyces sp. NPDC107550 | reverse complement strand
AACACAGTGGACGCGAGCAACTGAGGACAAGCCCTCGGCCTATTAGTACCAGTCAACTCCACCCCTTACAGGGCTTCCATATCTGGCCTATCAACCCAGTCGTCTACTGGGAGCCTTAACCCCTCAAAGGGGGTGGGAGTCCTCATCTCGAAGCAGGCTTCCCGCTTAGATGCTTTCAGCGGTTATCCCTCCCGAACGTAGCCAACCAGCCATGCCCTTGGCAGGACAACTGGCACACCAGAGGTTCGTCCGTCCCGGTCCTCTCGTACTAGGGACAGCCCTTCTCAAGACTCCTACGCGCACAGCGGATAGGGACCGAACTGTCTCACGACGTTCTAAACCCAGCTCGCGTACCGCTTTAATGGGCGAACAGCCCAACCCTTGGGACCGACTCCAGCCCCAGGATGCGACGAGCCGACATCGAGGTGCCAAACCATCCCGTCGATATGGACTCTTGGGGAAGATCAGCCTGTTATCCCCGGGGTACCTTTTATCCGTTGAGCGACGGCGCTTCCACAAGCCACCGCCGGATCACTAGTCCCGACTTTCGTCCCTGCTCGACCCGTCGGTCTCACAGTCAAGCTCCCTTGTGCACTTACACTCAACACCTGATTACCAACCAGGCTGAGGGAACCTTTGGGCGCCTCCGTTACCCTTTGGGAGGCAACCGCCCCAGTTAAACTACCCATCAGACACTGTCCCTGATCCGGATCACGGACCCAGGTTAGACATCCAGCACGACCAGAGTGGTATTTCAACGACGACTCCCCCTGAACTGGCGTCCAGAGTTCACAGTCTCCCACCTATCCTACACAAGCCGAACCGAACACCAATATCAAACTGTAGTAAAGGTCCCGGGGTCTTTCCGTCCTGCTGCGCGAAACGAGCATCTTTACTCGTAGTGCAATTTCACCGGGCCTATGGTTGAGACAGTCGAGAAGTCGTTACGCCATTCGTGCAGGTCGGAACTTACCCGACAAGGAATTTCGCTACCTTAGGATGGTTATAGTTACCACCGCCGTTTACTGGCGCTTAAGTTCTCAGCTTCGCCCGACCGAAATCGGACTAACCGGTCCCCTTAACGTTCCAGCACCGGGCAGGCGTCAGTCCGTATACATCGCCTTACGGCTTCGCACGGACCTGTGTTTTTAGTAAACAGTCGCTTCTCGCTGGTCTCTGCGGCCACCCCCAGCTCAGAGTGCAAGACTCATCACCAGGAATGGCCCCCCTTCTCCCGAAGTTACGGGGGCATTTTGCCGAGTTCCTTAACCATAGTTCACCCGAACGCCTCGGTATTCTCTACCTGACCACCTGAGTCGGTTTAGGGTACGGGCCGCCATGAAACTCGCTAGAGGCTTTTCTCGACAGCATAGGATCATCCACTTCACCACAATCGGCTCGGCATCAGGTCTCACC
>NZ_JBVKBC010000049.1:0-1269 GCF_055639095.1 Streptomyces sp. NPDC107550 | reverse complement strand
GCTTGGGCCGGCGGCTCCACCACTCCGAACCACGTCAAAGACGAGGACGGCGGCTTCACGGCCTTAGCATCACTGGATTCGATGTTTGACGCTTCACAGCGGGTACCGGAATATCAACCGGTTATCCATCGACTACGCCTGTCGGCCTCGCCTTAGGTCCCGACTTACCCTGGGCAGATCAGCTTGACCCAGGAACCCTTAGTCAATCGGCGCAAACGTTTCTCACGTTTGTATCGCTACTCATGCCTGCATTCTCACTCGTGAACCGTCCACAACTGCCTTCCGGCGCTGCTTCACCCGGCACACGACGCTCCCCTACCCATCACAGAAGGCGTTGGCCCTATATTCTGCAATGACACGACTTCGGCGGTACGCTTGAGCCCCGCTACATTGTCGGCGCGGAATCACTAGACCAGTGAGCTATTACGCACTCTTTCAAGGGTGGCTGCTTCTAAGCCAACCTCCTGGTTGTCTGTGCGACTCCACATCCTTTCCCACTTAGCGTACGCTTAGGGGCCTTAGTCGATGCTCTGGGCTGTTTCCCTCTCGACCATGGAGCTTATCCCCCACAGTCTCACTGCCGCGCTCTCACTTACCGGCATTCGGAGTTTGGCTAAGGTCAGTAACCCGGTAGGGCCCATCGCCTATCCAGTGCTCTACCTCCGGCAAGAAACACACGACGCTGCACCTAAATGCATTTCGGGGAGAACCAGCTATCACGGAGTTTGATTGGCCTTTCACCCCTAACCACAGGTCATCCCCCAGGTTTTCAACCCTGGTGGGTTCGGTCCTCCACGAAGTCTTACCTCCGCTTCAACCTGCCCATGGCTAGATCACTCCGCTTCGGGTCTTGAGCGCGCTACTATACCGCCCTATTCGGACTCGCTTTCGCTACGGCTTCCCCACACGGGTTAACCTCGCAACGCACCGCAAACTCGCAGGCTCATTCTTCAAAAGGCACGCAGTCACGAGACACCAAGCAAGCTTGATGTCCGACGCTCCCACGGCTTGTAGGCACACGGTTTCAGGTACTATTTCACTCCGCTCCCGCGGTACTTTTCACCATTCCCTCACGGTACTATCCGCTATCGGTCACCAGGGAATATTTAGGCTTAACGGGTGGTCCCGCCAGATTCACACGGGATTTCTCGGGCCCCGTGCTACTTGGGTGTCTCTCAAACGAGCCGCTGATGTTTCGACTACGGGGGTCTTACCCTCTACGCCGGACCTTTCGCATGTCCTTCGCCTACATCAACGGTTTCTGACTCG
>NZ_JBVKBC010000048.1:0-10474 GCF_055639095.1 Streptomyces sp. NPDC107550 | reverse complement strand
GAGAGCTTCTACAAGGTGGAAGTGAGCCACCGAGGGAGCACCATCTTGACCGTGGCGTGCGCGTGCGGGCCACCTCCGCTCGCGCGGAGAGAACGGATCGCAGCATGGCCACACACCGGCGGGTCACGGGCCACCTCCGCTCGCGCGGAGAGAACCTCGTCTACCGAAAGGAACCGCCCATGTCCGCCGGGCCACCTCCGCTCGCGCGGAGAGAACCAGTGGACGCGGTGGATGACCGTCGACTTCGGCGGGCCACCTCCGCTCGCGCGGAGAGAACGTCATGGTGGCTCCGGGGTGTCGTGTGGTGGACGGGCCACCTCCGCTCGCGCGGAGAGAACGCCGTGTTCTCCGCCTTGGCCTCCCCCCAGCGCGGGCCACCTCCGCTCGCGCGGAGAGAACACGAACGCACCGCCGAGCAGGCGCTTCTTGTCCGGGCCACCTCCGCTCGCGCGGAGAGAACACCGGCGGCAACAGCCCCACCACCGCCAAGGTCGGACCACCTCCGCTCGCGCGGAGAGAACGAGCTCGTAGTACCGCAACACGAACTCGGCCATGGGCCTCTGCTCGCGCGGAGAGAACGAACAGCCTGAACAGCACGACAGCCCCGGCGACGGGCCACCTCCGCTAGCGCGGAGAGAACACCGTCGTGCACCGCAGCCTCTTCACCTGGAACGGACCACCTCCGCTCACGCGGAGAGAACGTGATCTCGAGGCCGTCGCGCTGGTCGAGGACTGGGCCACCTCCGCTCTTGCGGAGAGAATGCCGGACCGCAACTCCTTCAGGCTGGCCGCTTCTGCTGATGGGGGGAGAACCGTGTTGCACACTGCGGAGAGGGCCGCTCTATGTAGTTGACAAGGAACAGCCGTGGGCCATCTCCCTGGCGTGGAGGCGACGGCGGCTCTGGCCCGGCCAGAGCCGCTATGCCAATCGCGTGCCAGCTCGCTTGCGCGATGATGGCACGTCAATTCCGCTCACGAGGTACGCGCCGTCGGGATGATTCCGCTCGCGCGGAGGGGGCCACGTCTGATTCGACGAGTTCAAGCCGAGCGAGCCCGGCCAGCTCAGGCAGGCAGCCGCAACGACGGAGACGCGCGGGTGAGTTGGCCGTTGGGTTGCCCGTGTGGGCGACGGGGCTGGTGCCTGGGTATACGCCGATCGCGCTCGATCGCGGCTCGGCGTTCTGAGGTGATGGTTCCGTCCGCGCCGAGGGAGCTGCAGCGGGTGGGTTGACCTCAAGTGGTGACGGACCCCTGGGTCCGTCACCGTTGGCTCAGATGAGCCAGCTGACGAGTTCGTGGATCAGCTCACGGAGTACCGTGCTGACCGCCACGCGTGAGACCTCGAGGAGGACCTCGCGGCGCGGCATGAACTTGTGCAGGAACCGGGACACTGTTTCTCCAGAGCGCCTACTGGGCCGAGGTTTGCGCCGTCCCTCGGGAGGGTCGTGCATTCGTCTCGATCAGCAGTCGGCTGGAGAGCCAATGGGGTTCCGCGCACCTCCAGGGAGGCGTGCAGCAGTAACTACTATACGGACAGGGCGTGTTGACGTATCCACGATTGGCTGCATTCCTTGTCTGGATCGGCCGGGGTGCAGGTCAGGTTGCCCGTGGAGCGCAGCGGCTGTCACATCTGGATGAGGAGCAGCATGTCCCTGGACTCTCGCCTGTGGGGCAAGGCGGCCGGGCTGGGTGTGGATGCCCGCGGTGCGCACCGCACGCACCCTGTGATCTGTCACCTGCTGGACACGGCAGCTGTCACTGAGGCCGTCTGGGACGAACTGCTGACCGAACACCAGCGGAGCATGGTGGCGCAGGCGTTGCAGGTTACGGATGCGCAGGCGCGGGCGCTGGCGGCTTTCTGGGCGGGGCTGCATGACATCGGGAAGATCAGTGTGCCGTTCCAGCTGCACGGCGATGGCCCGAAGCACAAGGACGGGACGCTTCTGGCGCAGGAGCTGACTGGTGAGGAGGGGTACGGGTTCGATACGGGCGCGGCTCAGGACGGGCAGTCGCATGAAGCGGCGGCGCACTGGTGGCTGGTCGGGGCCTTCCAGGAGATCGGCTACGCGTCGTCGAATCGGCGTCCGCAGTCCCGGCTCAGCCACGCGGTGGCGCAGCTGCTGGGAGGACACGGTGGCCGCTATCACCCGGTGGTTCGTGACAAGGAATTGAGGTGCCCTGTCGCCCGTCATCCTGGTCTGGGTGCGGGCGGCTGGGAGGAACAGCGGCGCATCCACTTCGCGGAGGTGCGCAGAGTGACCGGGGCGCAGCTGGTTCCGACGGGTCGGATGACGCCGGGAGCGGCTGTGGTCCTGACAGGGATGGTGGTGTTGTCGGACTGGCTGGCCAGTATTGAGGGAGAGATTCAGACCCGGCTCAGACCACAGGGGTGGGCCGGAACTCCTGAAGACCTGGGCTCCTACTGGGAGATCGCCCGTGCGGCCGCGCCTCGCCTGGTGCAGCAGACGGACCTGCTCGGGACGGGATTTGCCCGACCGCGAGATCCGGCTCGATGCGGGAGTGGTGCTGGTCTGGCGGATGACGTTGCCGGTCCGTTGGCCGGTCTCGTGGCCGAGCACGGGCCGGGCATGGTGGTCGTGACGGCTCCTCCGTCGGAGGAACGCACGGAGGCGGCCCTTCGTGCAGCCGCGGTCCTCGGGCATGCGGCGAACGCCCGGGGCTTGTTCTATGCGCTGCCGACCGGGACGGCGGCGGACAGCCACATGGGGCAGGTGCATGCCTTCGCCGAGCAGGCTCTGACCGGGCCCTGGCGAGCGCTTCTGCTGCACAGCTCCTCCCGGTTGAAGCCGGCGGAAGCTATGGAGGAGTGGGCGCGGGCCAACGCACCCGACGCCGTCAACGCGGAGCCGGGGGAGGAGTGGGCCCTGACGGCGAACAGCTGGCTGAACGCTCATCACCGCGCGCTTTTGGCTCCACTGGGCACGGGGACGGTGGACGAACTCCTGCAGGCGGTCCTGCCGGTGAAGTTCAACGTGATGAGACTCTTCGCGTTCTCCGGCAAGGTCGTCGTGGTGGACGAGGCCCATGCCCGCAGCGCCTTCGGTCAGAAGCTGATGCTCCGATTCCTGGAATGGGCTGCTGCTCTGCGCATTCCGGTGGTCCTGGCGGCGACGGCTGCGGACAAGTCGGTGGACGCGATGCTGACGGCGTACCGCCGCGGCGCAGGGGGCGGAAGGGAACCCTTGGAGCAGCCTCGCCGGCTGCCGGGGTGGTCGTTCGTGGACGCTCGCTCTGGAGGCGGGCATCTGCCCGAGCAGCCTGGCGGGGCGGTCCGTTCCAGCACGCTCACCGTCGACGTCGCCGACGGCGCACCGTACGACGAGATCCAGGAGGCTCTTGCGCCCATGGCAAGGGCAGGCCGGGGGAGGGCTGTCGTCTACCGGTCGACGCCGGCGGAAGCCATCCGTACCTTCCGGCAGCTCGTCCAGGACCTGCCCGGCCTCGATGTCGTTCTGGTCCATGAGCAGATGAGCAACAAGGACCGATGGCAGCGTCTGGCAGCCTGCCGGAGGGGCTTCGCCCGCAACAGTGGAGTTCCTGGTCCGGCGGTGCTGGTGACGACGCCGATGCTCGAGCATGTCCGGGGTCTGCATTTCGACCTCGTCGTGTCCGGACCGGCACCGCTCGCGAGCCTGATGGGGCGAGCGGCACAGAGCACAGGAGACCAGCCGAGGCTCGTCGTGCTCCGAGCCGACCGCAACGCTGAACGGGACGACGCCGCACTGGTTCAGCGCACCGTCGTGCTCCTTGGGACCGGCAGGAGGATTTCTCTGCCCGAAACACTGCCTCTGCTGCTGGATGACGTCTACGCCGATGAGCTCGTCAACAGGCTGGAGGAGTCTGCATCAAGTGAGCTCAGCAAACTCGACAACCGTCGCACGGTCCAAGAACGCAGAGCCACAGGCACCGCGGGCTGGGCCACTGTTCCCGGCCCTCGGGAACTTGACGGCGATCTCTTCCGGCTGAGCCGCGACCACCCCGGCATGACGCCAGACCTGCTCACCTCGGTGCTCGGCGAGGAAACGGTGCATGTGGTGTGCCTGTACCCCGGGTGGAACGAACACAAGCAGCGCGTACACCTGCTGGAAGCAGGAGTGCCCGAGTCGAAACTCGAGCTCGTCGGCAAGAAGAGGCGGCCAAGGCCGGGGCAGCTCGTCCCCTACCTGATCCCGGTCCCCAAGCGCCTCGTCGAGGGTGTGGAGGGGGATGCCAACAAGACCTGGCGTGACATGGCAGCCCTCGAGTCGGTCCTCCGGCTGAACCTGGACGAAGGGGACGGCGAGTGGATGTACACCAGCGGGAAGCACCGATTCCGCATGAGTGAACTCGGCCTGACGGTCGATCAATTGCCTTAACCAGCCCCCAGCCCGTTCCTCTCCTTTTAGCATGCGGTGGACGTTCGGCCGCGGGAGGAGGGGCGTGACCACGCCTGCATCCAATCTGATCGACCATCCATGGATTCCGGTCGCATGGGTGGAGGAGAATTCAGGACCACCCGAAGTGGGGCTCAGGGATCTGTTCCTGCATGCCCGGGGGATTCGCACCCTGCTGGTCCCGGAAGCTCCGGCCCTCTCGGCTCTGCTGCGGGTGCTGTACGCGCTCACCGCCCGGATCACCGGCCTGGACGAGGCCGAGCCCGGAAGCTGGGGCGACCGGCGAGAGGACATCCTCGAGCGGGGCTTCACCGAGCACAGCATCGAACTCCCCGATGGCCGCAAGGCCGGCATCAACGGCTACTTCGACCAATGGAGTCACCGCTTCGACCTGTTCGACCGCGACCGCCCCTGGCTCCAGGACCCTCGCCTGCCCGACCAGTGCAACAGGAACGAGACCGCCGGGGTCCACAAGCTGGTCATGAGCCGGGCAGCGGGCAACAACCATTCCTGGTTCGGGCACTGGAGCCACGAAACACCCGTCCTGCCCGGCCGTTCACAAACAGCGTTCTCGCTCCTTGCCTGGCACTACTGGGGAGCCCCCGGCACCACCTCGGTTCGCAGCGTCGACACGGTGAGCCACCACTACGGGAAGGCTTCACCGCTGCGCGCAGCGCTGTCGTACCACCCAGAGTGCGACAACCTGTTCCTGACGCTCCTGGCCGGCCTGACCCCACCGGACAGCAGCGTCAGCCGACAGAGGGACCTGTGCCCCTGGGAGCGCGACGACCTCCCGGACCCGCTCAAGCCGATGCCCGAGCCCTCAGGCCCCTGCTCACGACTTACCGCCTGTTCACAGCATGCGCTCTACCTCGTCCCCGCCGACGACGGCGAACACACCGCCGACGCGTACATCACCTGGGCCTACAACGCCGAGCGGATCAGACCAGAAGACGACTACCTGATCTGGGACATCGACAAGAACGGGAAGACGTCCCCCCGGCTCGCGTCATCCTCCCGCTCCCTGTGGCGGGACCTCGACGCCCTTCTCCTCAAACAGCTGGACGACGCGAGCCCCATCCAGCCCAAAGTCATGGACCACGCCTTCGACGTCAGCGAATACGTGCGGGTACGCGCGCTCGGCTTCGAACAGGACCCCAGTCAGGCAGCCAACCACCAGTACATCGACTCCGTGACCCCCGTACTCCTCTCCCGCGTGGAGGAAGACGTGGTCAGCTCCGAAAGGCCCGTACGCCAACTCCGGGAACTCGGCGAACTCTTCGGCAGCCTGCTGGAAAAGGCCACCAAGGAAGCCTGGCTGCGGTACACGGATGACAAAAGGAATGACCCCGGCGCATGGCTGGACGCCGTCGCCGCCCGATACTGGCTGGCGGCAGAGGACGAATTCTGGTCACGATTCCGGCAGCTGACACGCTCTGACGACGCTGTGGATCCCGCCTTTGACTTCGAGGCCGCGCGCCGGGCCTTCGGGCGGCACGCACTGGCCGCGTACGAAGTGGTGACCGACTCCGTGACCCGTACGCCGCGAGGCGCGAAGGCCGTGGCCGGCGCGAAGGCGATCATCCTCGCCGCCCTGAAGGACCCGAACAAGGCGACGGCGCAACGAAAGACGAAGAAGGCCACAAAGAGGCCGTGACCGTCACCCGCCGACCCGAGGACAGACCGTGGACTCCCAAGCCCATGAAGCGACCAAGCAGCAGAGAAACCGCGCCGCGTACGCCGCCTTCGCCGACCGCATCGAGTATCTGTGCCGCACCGACCCCGGCGCCCGCGCCGCCCTGCGCGCGGGCCTGCGCCGCGACATGGACCACCCGCGCACACGCGCCATGCATCGGCTGCTGACGCCGCGCCTGCCAGAAGACTGCGACGACATCACGGCGCAGGCCCACTACACCGTGGCCTCGCTGATCGCAGCCCAGCCGCGACACGCCTTCTCGCCCGAACAGGAAGAAGGCGAAGACACCGTCGAGGGACAAATCAGCGCGGAGGAACCGGCTTCAGAACAGGACGGCGAGAGCGACGATGACCCTGCGGCGCTCAGGCCGACCCGGTACGGCCGCTCGTTCGGTGCCGCACTGGGGCAGGCCGTCATCGCCAAGGGCACGTCCATGCGGCTGAGCGCCGCCGAAAGCCGCATCAACCTCCTGACACGGCAGAGCAACCGTGGCCTCCACCTGCACCTCCCCGCCGCGGTGAACCAGGTACGCGCCACCGACACCACCATCGACTGGGGCCAGTTGCTGGCAGACCTCGTCGACTGGCCCTACCGGTCCGGGCGCATCAGCCGACGGTGGCTCCAGGACTTCTACCGCATCACCGCCGGCACCGCACAGGACTGACCCCTTCACCCACAGGAGATCCGCGATGGGCCTCAAGCCCCGCTTCCTCGACATCCACATCGTCCAACCCGTGCCCTACGCGAACCTGAACCGCGACGACACGAACTCGGTGAAGACCGTGCTCTACGGCGACGCCCTGCGCACCCGTGTCTCCAGCCAGTCCTGGAAGCGCGCGATCCGCGAGCACTTCCAGGACACATGCGGTGACCACGCGCTGCGCACGCGTCGGATCGGCGAGCGGGTCGCCGACGTGCTGCGCGGCCGAGGCTGGGACCCGGCGCTCGCTGACCGCGCCGGGGCGCACGTGGCGGCCGGCAGCAGCATCAAGTGGGAGGTGGCCAAAGGGAAAGACAAGCAGCCCATCCTGAACAAGGTCCTCACCAACGCTCTCATCTACCTCCCCGAAGACGCTGTCGAGGACCTGGCCGACATCGCCGAAGTCCACAAGGACAAGCTCACCACCGACTTCACCGGCAAGGGGAAGACGAAGCCCGAAAGCGCGCTGAAGGGGAAGATCGACCAGATCCTTGTGAAGCGGAACGGCGTGATCAACCTCTTCGGGCGCATGCTCGCCGAGGTGGACCAGGCCGGCGTCGACGGCGCCGTCCAGGTCGCACACGCCTTCACCACCCACACCACCGAGATCGAGCTCGACTACTTCGCAGCCGTCGACGATGTCGTCGAGGCGAAGGGCATGGAAACCGGCAGCGGCCACATGGGCACGGCCGAGTTCAGCACCGGCACCTACTACCGCTTCGCCACAGTCGACCTCCAGGAGCTCACCAAGAATCTGAGCGACGACAGCCACACCGCCGCAGAGGCCGCCCGCGAGCTCGCCGGCCAGTTCCTGCTCTCCTTCATCGAGTCCCTGCCGCAGGCGAAGAAGAACTCCACCGCCCCGCACACGCTCCCGCACCTCGTCCACGTCGCGGTCCGCTCCGACCGGCCGCTGTCGTTCGCCGCAGCCTTCGAAGAACCCGTGCGCCCCGCCCAACACGGCGGCTACGTCGCACGCTCCGTAGCCGGCATCGACGAGTACGCCAAAGCCGCGAACACACTCCTCGGCCCCGACCGCGTCCTGCACGCGGCCCACGCCTGCCTCGAATTCGACAAGCTGGAGCACCTCGGCGAACGCCACACGTCCTTCGCAGCACTCGTCACCTCCGCCATCGACGCCGCCTTCTCCGAGGCCCCGCAGTGACCCAACGCCCCACCCACGGACTCCTGTTGCGCCTCGCAGGCCCGCTCCAGTCCTGGGGTACACACAGCAAATACCTGCGACGTGACACAGCCCGATTCCCCACCAGGTCCGGCATCGTGGGCCTCCTGGCCGCAGGCTTAGGACGCACGCGCGACGCACCCCTGGACGACCTCACAGCGCTGTCGATGACGGTCCGGGTCGACCGACCCGGTGTCGTGCTGTCCGACTTCCACACCGTCGGCGGCGGACTGCCCGCCGACGAAACAGTGATCACCGTCGACGGCAAACGACGGGCCGAAGGCAAGAGCACACTGGTGTCCAAGCGCCAGTACCTCGCCGACGCAGCCTTCACCCTCGCCCTCACCACCGCTGACCAGGAACTGCTCCACTCGTGCGCCGCAGCCCTGCGCGACCCGCACTGGCCCCTCTTTCTGGGCCGCCGCTCCTGCCCGCCGGAGGGCCCGATCCTGCTCGGAGCGGTAGAAGATCCACTGCACCACCTGACACGGCTGCCGCTGTCAGCCAAAAGGCCGCGCAACGGTCCGCAGGCGATCGAGTTCTACGGCGACAGACCGCTCGGCGTACTGCCTGTGGACTCCGATACCTCAGACCGCGGCGACGGTGACCACCACAGCGGCGAAGTCACTGACGACCCGATCTCGTTCGCACCGCTCGCGCGCCAGTACCGCCCCCGCCCCCTCTATCGGCGTGCCGTCCACCTTCCACATGCGTCGTACGAAGGCTTCGGCACTGGCTATCTGGAGAAGCTCCAGCGCTACATCGCCACCCATGTCGCCAAGCCGGAGAGGAGCACCCGATGACGCTGTGGCTGACCCGCCTCACCCCCGTCTCCACCGTGGCGCGGCGCGAACTGGGCGCCGCCGGCGGGACCTCTCTGCACCGCAGGGTGATGTCCCTGTTCCCCGACGGCATCACAGAACAGGCCCGCGCACACTACGGCGTCCTCTTCCGCGTCGAAGACACCCCACGCGGCACCCACCTGCTGATCCAGTCCAACCAGCCTCCCGACCACGCTGACAAACTCCCCGACGGCTACGGGCAGCTGTCCACGCACTCACTCGACCCCCTCCTGGACGCACTCCAGGCCGGCGTCACCGTGCACTACCGGTGCGCCGCGTCCCCCGTGCGTAAGCCCGGCGCCACCACCCGCGCCCTCTACAACCTCCCACCCGTCGTGGCACTCCAAGGCGCAGCCGCCGACGAATGGTGGCAACGCCAGGCCGACTCCGCCGGACTCAAACCCCTCACCCTTCAGTCGCAGCCCCTCGACGCCGTCAACGACCACCAACACCCCAAAGGCCAGAAGACGGGCCAGGGCCACGAGCCGACCCACCGGGTGCGCCACAACAGAGTCCGCTTCGACGGCACAGCCACCGTCATCGACCCCGACCAACTCCGCACAGCCCTCCGCAACGGCATCGGCCGAGGCAAAGCATACGGATGCGGAATGCTCAGCATCGCCCCCGCCCGGAACCCCGGATGACCAGCCCCACCACACCGGCCCCCGACCACAACGGCGGGGGGCGGCGCCGTCTTGCAGCCCCGACCGTAGCCATGCTGCCCCGCGTCATCGACAGTCTCTCCTTCCTCTACCTCGACATCGTCCGCATCCACCAGGACGACACCGGCGTCTGCGCCGAGATCACCACTGGACAGCGCGGCCGTGAAACCGTCTACCTGCCCACCGCCGCACTCGCCTGCGTCCTGCTGGGGCCGGGAACCTCCATCACCGCACCAGCCATGGCCACCTTCGCCCGCCACGGCACCACCGTCCTGATCACCGGAATGGGAGGGGTGCGCTGCTACGCAGCTACCGTCCCCGGCACCCTCACCACCCCCTGGCTCGAACACCAAGCCCGCGCCTGGGCCGACGACACCCGCCGCCTCGCCGTCGCTACTGCCATGTACGAGCACCGATTCGGCTCCGGACACACTCACCCCGGAACCAACCTCCAGCAACTGCGCGGACTTGAAGGACAGCGCGTCACGGCCCTCTACCAACTCTTGGCCCGCCAACACCGCATCGCTAGATTCCGCCGCACCTACGATGCCGCAGCATGGGACACCCAAGACCCGGTCAACCTGGCTCTGTCCGCCGCCAACACCTGCCTCTACGGCATCGCCCACGCCGCCATCGTCGCCCTCGGCTGCTCACCCGCACTCGGCTTCGTCCACAGCGGAAACCAGCAGTCCTTCGTCTACGACATCGCCGACCTCTACAAGGCAGAACTCACCATCCCTCTCGCCTTCTCCCTCCACTCCTCCACCCAACCCGAAGCAGAAGCCCGCCGCTCATTCCGTGACAATCTGCGCCTCTACCGGCTCATGCCGCGCATCGTGCGCGACATCCAGAAGCTTCTGGCGCCCGACCACGCCCCGTCCGACCCTGAGGAGGAAGCAGGCGCCGAACAACTCGTCGACCTCTGGGACCCCGTCACTGGGCCCGTCCCCGGAGGCACCAACCACACGCCCGAGACCACACCCTGACCGGCCGAATG
>NZ_JBVKBC010000047.1:0-15541 GCF_055639095.1 Streptomyces sp. NPDC107550 | reverse complement strand
CGGCCAAAAGCCCCACGGGGCAGCAACGTCTCCAGCAACTCCCATTCCTCATCAGTCAGTTCATGACGACGCACCATCACTCCATACTGCCCCCCCGGCACGACACTTTGACGACACGCCCTAGGTAGGTGGGCCAGCCCGTGAGTTCTTCGTCCTCGACTCCGTCGTGGTTGCTCGCGCAGTTCCCCGCGCCCCTCAGGTGAGTGGGCCAGCCCGTGGGTTCGTTGTCCTCGACATTCGTCGTGGCTGGTCGCGCAGTTACCCGCGCCCCTGGAGGGGCGACTACGTCGCCACCTCCCCCCCTGGGCCCCGACAGGGGCGCGGGGAACTGCGCAAACGTTCAGGGCAGCCGGGCTCGCCCGGAGAGTTGCCGTTCAGGAAAGCGCCGCTGGGCCAGGGCTGAGGCGGGCGGAGGCCCTACCGCTCGCCCGGAGCCAGGTCACGCCGACGCCCGCCGCGAGGGCGACCTCGATGACGTCGCCGCCGTAGTACATGAGCCGCGCCCCCGCCCGGACATCCTCGGCGCTGAAGCCCGGCGCGGCGACCCCGTGCGCGTAAAGGGACTTGGCGAGGATGCCGTGCGCGGCGGACGCGAGGACGAGGGCGATGACGCGCAGCCCGAACCCGCCACCGGGCCCCCGGCGCGGCACCGGGTCGACCGCGAGGACGCTGACGCTGAACAGCAACCCGGCGGCGAACACATGGAGTTGGACGAGCGCTTCGAGCCACGGCGTATGGTGCGCGGCCCCGAACAGCGGCGTGCGGTACAGCACCCACAGCCCGCCGACATCCAGGACCGCCGCCACCGGGGGCCAGGCGAGCACGCCGACCACCCGCGACCGCAGCACCGCACGCAGCACCAGACGCGGGGCGGTGGGCAGGGCGCGCAGCGCGAGCGTCACCGGGCGGGCGGCGGCCAGCAACAGCGGGGCCGCCATGCCGGTGACGAGGTGGCCCGCCATGTGCGCGGTGAACGGGCCGCCGGGCCAGGGCTGTTGGACCGCCGCACAGATCAGCAGGCCGCCGCCGCAGAACAGGGCGTCGCGGTGCGCGGGCCAGCGATCCCCGCGCCGGCGCAGCCGCGTCCCGGCGGTGACGTACAGGGCGCAGCAGAGGACGGTCAGGGCGACGGCGACCGCGCTCACCGACGGCCCCGTACGAGGAGGGCGGTGCCCACGGCGAGGAGGAGGACGGCGATGACGTTCCACGTCCAGTCGTAGGGCGCGAGTCCGACGCCGTAGCGGATCTGGTGCAGGCCCATCAGCTTGTGCTGGACGGTCCCGTCGTAGAGCTGGAAGCCGCCGAGACCGAGGCAGACCCCGGCCCACCAGGCGTGCCGCACCTGCGCGGAGCGGCGCCGCAGATCCGCGTACACGAACAGCCCGGCGACGACGGCGAACCAGCCGAACGCGTGGAAGAGGCCGTCGGAGACGAGCCCCGCGGCGGTCGTGGAGCGGTCGTAGAAGTGGTGCCAGTGCAGGAGTTGGTGGAAGACGGTCTCGTCGACGAAGGCGGCGACGCCGACGCCGGTCAGGACGCCGCCGGTGATCGAGCGGCCCCGGGGGCGCGCCGCCGGGCCCGGGACCGAGGTGACGCGCACGGCCCGGCGGAGTCCTGACTCCCTCACGGCCGCATCAGCACCTTGACGGCGCCGTCGCGCTTCTTCTGGAACATGTCGTACGCCTGGGCCGCGTCGGCGAGCGGCACGTGGTGCGTGGCGAAGTCGTCGACGCCGAGCGGGTCGTCGTCGGTGAGCAGCGGCAGGATCTCGTCGGTCCAGCGGCGCACGTTGGCCTGGCCCATGCGGAACTGGAGCTGCTTGTCGAACATGGTCATGAGCGGCAGCGGCGACGCCATGCCGCCGTAGACGCCGCTGAGGGCGACCGTGCCGCCGCGCCGGACGAGGGCGATGGCCAGGCGCAGCGCGGCCAGCCGGTCGGCGCCGCCGGTGCGTTCGGCGAGCTTCGCGGACCAGGAGTGCGGGAGCAGTCCCGCGGCCTGCTGGGCGGTGCGGCCGAGCGGGCTGCCGTGGGCCTCGGTGCCGACGGCGTCGATGACGGCGTCGGGGCCGCGCCCGCCCGTCTCGGCGTGGATCGCGGCGACGAGGTCGTCGCTGTTGTCGTGGTCGCGCAGGTCATACGTCTCGACGCCCCGGGCGCGGGCCCGTGCCAGACGGTCGGGCACGAGGTCGACGCCGATGACGCGGCCCGCGCCCTCGTGCAGGGCGACGCGGCAGGCCATGTCGCCGATGGGCCCGAGGCCGAGGACGGCGAGCGTGCCGCCCTTGGGGACCTCGGCGTGCCGGACGGCCTGCCAGGCGGTGGGCAGCACGTCGGACAGGTACACGAACCGGTCGTCGTCGGGGCCGTGCGGCACCTTGATCGGCCCGTACTGGGCCTGCGGGACGCGCAGGTACTCGGCCTGCGCCCCGGGCACGGCGCCGTACAGGGCGGTGTAGCCGAAGAGGGCGGCGCCGCTGCCGTGCTCGGCGACCTGGGTCGTCTCGCACTGGGTGGGCAGGCCCTTGTCGCACATCCAGCAGTGCCCGCAGGCGATCTGGAAGGGGACGACGACCCGGTCGCCGGGGCTCAGGTGCGGGACCTCGGAGCCGACCTCCTCGACGATGCCGATGGGTTCGTGGCCGAGGATGTCACCGGGGGTCATGAACGGCGTGAGCACTTCGTACAGGTGCAGGTCGGAGCCGCACAGGCCGCTGGAGGTGACGCGGATGACGGCGTCGGTGGGCTTCTCGATGCGCGGGTCGGGGACGTCCTCCACACGGACGTCGCGCCTGCCCTGCCAGGTCACTGCTTTCACGGAGCCTCCCTCAAGGCGTGGGGGCGCCGGCGGGAGCGGGGAGCCGGCGCGGGTCCCCTCGGGTGCGGAGGCGGCCGGGTACCCGGTGTCGCGCCCGTTACGCTCCCGGCGGCCCGGGTAGCCGCGCCGCATGACGAAGAAGCCGCTGACCAGCAAGAGGACCGTGGTGGTGACCGGCGCGAGCGGGGGTGTCGGCAGGGCGAGCGCCGAGGAGTTCGCCCGGCACGGCTGCCGGGTCGCGCTGCTGGCGCGGGGGCGCTCCGGGCTCGGCGCGCTCGCCGATGAGGTGCGCGAGGCGGGCGGGGAGCCGCTGGTCGTGCCGGTGGACGTCGCGGACGCGAGGTCTGTGGAGGACGCCGCCGCCGAGGTCGAGGAACGGCTCGGCCCGATCGACGTGTGGGTGAACAACGCGTTCGCCGGGGCGTTTGTCGTGGTACGTGGTGAAGCCGCCGCTGCCGTACACGGGGACCTCGCGGCGGGCCGCGCCGAGGAGCCGGACGAGGGGCAGGTCGCTGAGGCGGGCCTTGAGGTCCCACAGGGCTAGGTGGACGGCGGACAGGGCGCAGCCCGCGACGCCGGGCCGGCCCGAGTTGCGCAGGGCGCGGCGCAGGGCGTCGTGGCGGGCGGGGATGCCGAACGCGTCCTGCCCCTCGACGAGCGGCGCGAGCTGGTCGCGGACCACGTGGGCGGCGGTCGGCGGGGCGTAGGTCCGGCCGGTGCCGGTGACCCCGCCCGCGACGGCTTCCACGAGGACGACGGTGGCGCTGTCCCAGGCGAGGGTGCCGTCGGCCTCGGGGGCGTCGGTGGGGACGGTGTAGGCGCTGACGGGGACGCGTTCCACGGGCAGGCAGATTCCCGGGGACGTCGGTGGGTTCATGTCACCGGGTGGAGCCGTCCTTGAGCTGCGGGAGCACCTTCGTACGGTAGAAGTCGAAGAAGTCGCGCTGGTCGGGGCCGATCTGGCCGACGTAGACGCGGTCGAAGCCGGAGTCGCGGAACGCGGCGAGGGCCTTGACGTGCTCCTCGGGGTCGGGGCCGCAGGGCACGGAGTCGGCGACCATCTCCTCGGTGACGAGGGACTCGGCCTGTTCGAAGTGGTGGGGGCTCGGGAGGACCTGGCCGAGTTCGCCGGGCAGCATCTGGTTGGCCCACAGGCCGTGCACCCGGCGTACGGCGGCCTCGCGGTCGGTGCCGTAGCAGACCTTGACGCCGCCGCTGACGAGCTTGCCTCCGCCGCCGCCCTTGCGGAACTGGGTGACGAGTTCCTCGTCGGGGCTCATGGTGATGTAGCCGTCGCCGATGCGGGCGGCGAGCGAGGTGGCGGCCGGGCCGAAGCCGGAGACGTCGATGGGGACGGGCTGGTCGGGCAGCGTGTAGATGCGGGCGTTCTCGACGGTGTAGTGCTCGCCCCTGTGGGTGACCTCGCCGCCTTCGAGCAGGCGGCGGATGAGGGCGACGGCCTCCTCCAGCATCTCCAGGCGGACCTGCGCGTTGGGCCACGGGCCTCCGAGGATGTGCTCGTTCAGGGCCTCCCCGGTGCCGACGCCGAACCGGAAGCGGCCCTCCAGCATCACGGCGCTGGTGGCCACGGCCTGGGCGACGACGGCGGGGTGGAGGCGGACGGTCGGGCAGGTGACGGCCGTCTCGACGGGCAGGGAGACGGCTTCGGCCAGCGCGCCGATCACGGACCACACGAACGGGCTCTGGCCCTGGGCGTCGTTCCAGGGGTGGTAGTGGTCGGAGATCCACAGGCAGTCGAAGCCGGCCTGTTCGGCCATGCGGGCCTGTTCGACCAGCTCGCGCGGGGTGAACTCCTCCGACGCCAGGAAGTAGCCGTATTCGGGCATGCCGTCCTCCAGGGGATGTGGGTGGATATGGGCGGTCCGAGGAGGGCCGGGTATCCCGGGGCCCGGGAGGGAAACCCTGTCCTGGCCGGGAGGAATCCCTGTTCAGACGGCCACCACGGCCACCACGAAGGACGGGGGCCTGCCGGACGGGGTCGCGGGTGAGGGCGGCGGTGGTCACACCCCCGCGAATTCGAGGGGCTGGGCGGTGCTGATGAGCACGAAATACAGAATTGCGGTCAGCACCGCCCAGACGGCCGATTCGTACATGACCCGCGTCTGGGGTCGATGGTTTAGCGGTTCAGGCGGCGGTTACCCGGCTATTCACCACCGGTACCAGCGCCCGCGCCCTCCGCTCGCCGACGTGCCACGGACCAGGAAACCGAGCAGCCAGACGACCAGGACGGCAAGCGCCACCCACCAGAGAACCTTGACCGCGAATCCGGCGCCGAAAAGGATCAGCGCAAGCAGCAGAACCAGCAGGACAGGAACCATGGTCAATACCTCCTTGCCCTTTCGAGTTCCCTTGATTATCTCCCCCATACACGGAGAGTGGAAGTGACGGAAAAGAATTCCAAGGCGAGTTCCGAGGACCGCAAGACGCGGATCACGGTGCTGCTCGCGCTGGGCGCGAATCTGCTGATAGCGGTGGCGAAAGCGGTCGGCGGTCTGATCGCCGCGTCGCCCGCCCTGCTGTCGGAGGCGGCGCACTCGGTGGCCGACAGCCTCAACGAGGTGTTTCTGCTCGCGGCGCTGCACCGCAGCAAACGGCCGGCGGACCGGCGCCATCCGTTCGGATACGGCAAGGAGCGCTTTTTCTGGTCGCTGCTCGCTGCGGTCGGCATCTTCGTGATGGGCGGTTGTTTCTCGTTCTTCCAGGGTTTCGAGGCGCTGACGTCCGGCGGCGAGCAGGAGTCGCGCAGCGGTTATGTCGCCGGTCTGGTGGTGCTCGGCGTCGCGCTGGTCGCGGAGGGCGGCTCGCTGCTGCGGGCGGTGCTCCAGGTGCGGGCGCAGCCGGGGCCGGGGATCGGCTCGGACCCCGCGCTGCGCACGGTGCTCGCGGAGGACGGCACGGCGGTGATCGGGGTGCTGCTCGCGGCGGGCGGCATGGTCGGTCACATGGTGACGGGCGAGGTGGTGTGGGAGGGTTCGGCGTCCCTGGCGATCGGTGTGCTCCTCGTGTACGTGGCCTACCGGCTCGGGGCGTCCGCGCGGGGCCAGTTGATCGGCGAGGCCGTGGACCCGGAGCTGCATCGCGGGATCAGTGAACTGCTCGCGGAGCAGGCGGAGATCGACCATGTGGCGGAGCTGCACACGATGCGGCTCGGGATGGACTCGACGCTGGTGGCGGCGCGGATCGATCTGGTGCCGGGCATCGACAGCGAGCGCCTGGAACTGGTCAGCGACCGCATCAAGCGGGCCGTGCGGGAGAAGTGGCCGGAGGCCGATCAGGTGTTCCTGGACGTGGTCAACGCGCCGCGTCCCGTGCACGGTTGACGGCCCCCGCCGGGCGGGGGCCGTCAACTCCGGGTGCTCCTGTGCTTTTGTGCTCCTGTCCGGCGGTCAGCCCTGCTTGTTGCCCGGGAGGAACTCCTGGACCTTCGCCTTGAAGCCCTGCTTGACCATGTCGGTGGTCTGCGGGTCGCCCTTGAGGATGGCCTCGGCGGTGGACTCCATCTGGTCCCAGGTGGCGTGCGGCGGGATGGGCGGCACCGACGGATCGGTGCGGAAGTCGACGACGGCGGGGGTGTCGGCGGCGAGCGCGGCCCGCCACGCCTCGCTCACGTCGCCGGGCTTCTCCACCCGGATCCCGGTGAGGCCGAGCGAGCGGGCGAAGGCCGCGTAGTCGACGTCCGGCAGTTCCTGCGAGGGCAGGAAGGACGGCGAGCCGCCCATCGCCCGCAGCTCCCACGTCACCTGGTTGAGGTCGCGGTTGTTGAAGATGCCGACGACCAGGCGCGGGTCGCTCCAGCGGTGCCGGTACTTCGCGGCGGTGATCAGCTCGGCCATGCCGTTCATCTGCATGGCGCCGTCGCCGACGAGGGCGACGACGGGCCGGTCCGGGTGGGCGTACTTGGCGCCGATGGCGTACGGCACGGCGCAGCCCATGGTGGCGAGGGTGCCGGAGAGCGAGCCGCGCATGGTGCCGCGCATCGTGATGTGCCGGGCGTACCAGTTGGCGGCCGAGCCGGAGTCGGAGGTGAGGATCGTGTTGTCCGGCAGCAGCGGGTCGAGGGCCCGCGTCACGTACTCCGGGTTGATCGGGTCCGCGCTCAACTCGGCGCGGCGGCCCATGACTTCGTGCCAGCGTTCGACGCCCGCGCGGATCTCCTCGTGCCAGTCGCGGCCCTCGTTCCGGTTGAGCAGGGGCAGCAGCCGGCGCAGGGTGACGCGCGCGTCGCCGATGAGGTTGACCTCGTACGGGTAGCGCATGCCGATCATGTGCGGGTCGATGTCGATCTGGACGCCGCGCGCCTTGCCGTACTCCGGCAGGAACTGGGAGTACGGGAAGCTGGAGCCGATGGTGAGCAGCGTGTCGCAGTCACGCATCATCTCGTACGAGGGCCGGGTGCCGAGCAGGCCGATGGAGCCGGTGACGTACGGGATGTCGTCGGAGAGGACGTCCTTGCCGAGCAGGGCCTTGGCCACGCCGGCGCCGAGGAGTTCGGCGATCTCGCAGACCTCGTCGCGGGCGCCGCGCGCGCCTTGGCCGACGAGGATGGCGACCCTGTCACCGGAGTTGAGGACCTCGGCGGCGCGCTCCAGTGCCTCCTGGGCGGGTTCGGCGGTCCAGGAGCTGCGGTCGAGGCTGGAGGGCACCATCTTGAACGCGTGCGGCGGCGGGTTGTAGTCCAGTTCCTGGACGTCGCCGGGGATGATCACGGCGGTGGGGGCGCGGCGCGCGTAGGCGGTGCGGATGGCGCGGTCGAGGACGTTGGGCAGTTGCTCGGGGACGGTGACGGTCTCCACGAAGTCGGAGGCGACGTCCTTGTAGAGCGTGTGCAGGTCGACTTCCTGCTGGTAGGAGCCGCCCATGGCGCTGCGCGCGGTCTGGCCGACGATGGCGAGGACCGGGACGTGGTCGAGCTTGGCGTCGTAGAGGCCGTTGAGCAGGTGGATGGCGCCGGGGCCCGAGGTGGCGACGCAGACGCCGAGGCCGCCGCTGAACTTGGCGTGTCCGACGGCCTCGAACGCGGCCATCTCCTCGTGCCGGGCCTGGACGAACTCGGGCTCGTTGTCGGCGCGGCCCCAGGCGGCGAGCAGGCCGTTGATGCCGTCGCCCGGATAGCCGAAGACCTGCTGGACGCCCCACGCGCGCAGGCGGCTGAGGATGTGATCGGCGACCTTGGTGCTCATGCCGGGACCTTTCGGGTCGGTGTCGCGGAGACGGACGGACAGACGGTCGTGCCGAGGGCCGGCGCCGCCGTGCGCCGGGTGGGGCGCGCGCTGCGGCGGAGTCCTCGGGGGCCGGGTGACCAGCAACGGGCCCGGGAAACCCGGTTGGCGCGGCGCGCTCGGGGTACCCGTCCGGCTCGACCGCGTCCCAGGGACCGGCGCGGGGGGACGAAGGAGGGGACATGGGCCTGGTGCAGGCGGGTGTGCTGGTGCTGGACTGCGCGGAGCCGGAGGAGCTGGCCGAGTTCTACCGGGCGCTGCTCGACGGGGAGATCAGTACGTCCCCGGGCAGCAACCGCATCGACGTGATCGGCCCGCAGGGTACGCGGATGGCGTTCCGGCGCGATCTGAACGCCGCCCCGCCGAGCTGGCCGCGCCCCGACGACTCGCAACAGGCCCATCTGGACTTCCTGGTCGCCCGGGACGATCTGGACGAGGTGGAGCGGATGGTGATCGGGCTCGGCGCGCGCCCACTGGAGACGCGCGGCGCGCGGGGGCCGAACGAGACGCGGCTGTACTCGGACCCGGCCGGGCATCCGTTCGCGGTGCACTGCGCTAAGCAGCCGGCACCGAAGACGGGCTGAGCCCCGTTCGGAACCGACCGCTCCAAGAATCTGACCGAAAACGATCACCCTTGACCGAAATGAGGTTCTTCGATGAACACCGTCGCCCGCTCACCGCATCCCGCGGAGACCAAGCACGAGGTCAAGGGCCGCATCCGCACCTGCCGCCCGGCCCGCCGCGACGGACGGGAGCCGAGCGCCCCGGAACCGGAACGGGATCCTGACTGGAATCTGGTGCGGGGAGAGGACTGAGAGGGCCCTTCCCTCCCCCGCTCATCGGCATATCCTGTCGGTGCCGACGAGGGGAGGCCTCATGGCGCTGAACACCGCCGCCCGGCCGAAGATCCTTGTCGTGGACGACCGCGACGACACGCTGTTCGCCATGGAGAGCGCGCTCGCGCCCCTCGGCTACCCCGTGGACCGGGCGGCCTCGGGCGACGAGGCACTCAAGCGCGTCCTGCGCGGGGGCGTCGCCGTCGTCCTGCTCGACGTGCTGATGCCCGACGTCAGCGGCTTCGAGGTGGCGCACTACATGGCCCGCCTGGAGCAGACGCAGCACATCCCGATCATGATGATCACCGGCGCGGGACAGGACCCCACGCTCGCCCTCAAGGCGTTCGAGCTGGGCGTCGCCGACTACGTGGTCAAGCCCGTCGAGCCGTGGGTCATGCGCACCAAGGTCCGCTACCTCTACGAGACGAGCCTGCGCATGAACGCCCTGCGCGAGCGCCTGCGCACCTTCGAGGCGAGCGCGGTGCCCGCACAGCCCTCCGGCGAACCGCTGGTCGGCCCGCCGCTGCCGCGCCCCGCCTGACCCTGCCTCGGCCCGCCTTCCCCACCCCGCTCCCCCGCCCGCCCCGCCCGCTCCGGCCGCTCCGGCCGCTCCGGCCGCCGAGCCGACCGGGTGTCCATGCTCACACCCCCGCACGGACCGACCCCCACCCATCTGGTTGTAGAGTACAACTTCGTTAAGAGTTGTATAAGCCAACCCATGGAGGTCCCGGCCATGCGCAATCCGGCGCTGCGCCACGTCCTGACGCATCTGCTCACGCCCCTGCTGATGTGCGTGGGCATGGGGCTCGCGTATCTGGGCGCCTTCGCCTCTCCCGAGCCGCACCATCTGCCGGTCGCCGTCGTCGGTCAGGGGCCCGAGGCGAAGGTGTTCGCGCAGACGGTCAAGGACAAGGCGGGTGACGCGCTCGACGTGCGCACCCTCGGCGACCGCGCCGCCGCGATCGACCAGCTCCGCACCCGTTCCATCGACGGCGCGTACGTGCTCGACGCGAAGTCGCCCGAGCTGATCGTGGCGTCCGCCGGGTCCGACACCACCGTCTCCGTGGTCGAGAAGATCTTCACGCCGGTCGCCGCCGGGCAGGGCACGCCGCTGAAGGTGACGGACGTGGCGCCGCCGGTCTCCGACGACCCGACGGGCCAGGGCCTGTTCTTCCTCCTGGTGGCGATCAGCATCGGCAGCTACGCGTCGGTCGCGGTGCTCGGCGGCGCGGGCGCGGCCCTGCGGATGCGGACGCGGGCGCTGCTCGCGGTCGGCGTCTCGGGTGTCGTGGCGCTGATCGGCGCCGCGTTCGCCGGGCCGGTGTTCCATCTGGCGCACGCCCATCTGTGGGGGCTGTGGGGCATGGCGTGGCTGTACTCGGCGGGCATCCTCGCCCTCGGCGTCGGCCTGCACACGTTCCTCAAGCGCTGGACGACGCTCGCCGTCATGGTGCTGTTCGTGATGCTGAACTTCACCAGCTCCGGCGGCATCTTCCGGCCCGAGCTGCAGAACGGGTTCTTCGGCGGTCTGCACGCCTTCTGGAACGGCGCCGGCTTCGTCGAGGGCGCGCGCGGCCTGCTCTACTTCGACGGCTACGGCCTCGGCCGGAACGTGTGGACGCTGGTGGCCTGGCTCGCCGTCGGCGCGCTCGCCCTGCTCGTCGCGGCCCGCGCCGAGCACCGCCAGGAGCGGGCCCTGACGCACACGCCGGCCCACGCGGCGCCCCGCACCGCCGCGTCCCACGGCGCTGAGGACTCCAAGACCTCAAAGACCTCCGAGAACTCCGAGAACTTGGACGACTCCGAGGAGGAGATGGAGGAGGCCGTCGGCGTCTGACGCCCCCACGCGACCCACGCGATGTGCCCCGCACCCGATCACCGGGTGCGGGGCACATCTTCGTACGGTACGGGCACCTCCGGGCGCCCGGGGGCGGGTCAGACGCCGTGCGGGATCTTCTTGGAGCGGCCGCGCAGCATGAACGCCTCGACGATCTCGACGATGCCCATCGCCACCAGCCAGCAGCCGCCGACGAGGGTCAGGACGGCCACCGAGCCGAACGGCGAGACGATGAGCACGATGCCGGCGAGGGCGCTGATGACGCCGAGGAACGCCTGCCAGCCCCGGGCGGGCATCGCCGGGTCGGAGGCGGCGGCGACGGTCTGCGTGATGCCCCGGAACAGCCAGCCGATGCCGATCCACAGCGCGAGCAGCAGGATCGACTGCATCGCTCCGCGGAAGCAGAACAGGCCGAGCAGGATCGACAGGGCGCCGCTGATGAACGCCATGACGCGCAGCCCGGTCGTCACATGGGTGCCGAACGCGCCGACGAGCTGGAAGACGCCGCTGACGACGAGGTAGACGCCGAACAGGACGCCCGCCGCGAGCAGGGTCGCGCCGGGCCAGGCCAGCACGAGCACGCCGAGGACGAGCGAGGCGACGCCGGCGAGCAGCACCGCCTGCCAGGCGGCCTGCGCGATACGGCCGAGCGGTCCCTGCGGGCCGGGCGGTGGCGTCCCGGCGCTATCGCGGTCCTCGGCGCGGTCCTCGGCGCGGTGTGGGGTGTGCTGCGGTTCGTACGGTGCGTGTGTCATGTCCGCACTCTCTGCTCGGGTGCCCCGCCCGGCGACCGGGCAGGGCCGAACGGGTGAACGTCAGGCGGCCGGTTCCGGCTCCTTCGCGGAGTCCGAGCCGTGCCGTACGGAGCAGACGAGGGAGTCGTCGCGCACGTCCGCGACGATCGTGTCGCCAGGCTCCGCCTCGCCGCTGAGCATGAGGGCGGCGAGCCGGTTGTCGAGTTCGGTCTGGATGGTGCGGCGCAGCGGCCGGGCGCCGAACTCGGGCTGGTGGCCGTGGGCGACGAGCAGTTTCTTGGCCGCCTCGGTCACCTCCAGGGTCATGCCCTGCGCGTGGACGCGGCGCTTGCTGTTGTCGAGGAGGTGGTCGACGATCTCGCCGAGGTCGTCCGCGCTGAGGCCGTGGAAGATGATGATCTCGTCGATGCGGTTGAGGAACTCCGGCAGGAACCGGCCCCGCAGGTCGTCCATCAACTCGTCCTTGATCTCGGACACGTCGCCCTGGTGGGCGAGGATGCGCTGGGCGCCGATGTTCGAGGTCATGATGACGACGCAGTTGCGGAAGTCGACGGTGCGGCCCTGGGAGTCGGTGAGGCGGCCGTCGTCGAGGACCTGGAGCAGCGTGTTGAAGACGTCCGGGTGGGCCTTTTCGACCTCGTCGAACAGGAGCACGCTGTAGGGCTGGCGGCGGACCTTCTCGGTGAGCTGGCCGGCTTCCTCGTGGCCGACGTAGCCGGGAGGGGCGCCGACGAGCCGGGAGACGGTGTGCTTCTCCTGGAACTCGCTCATGTCGAAGCGGACCATGCGGTTCTCGTCGCCGAACAGCAGCGCGGCGAGCGCCTTGGCCAGTTCGGTCTTGCCGACGCCGGTCGGGCCGAGGAAGAGGAACGAGCCGACGGGCCGGTTCGGGTCGCCCATGCCGGCGCGGTTGCGGCGGACGGCCTGGGAGACGGCGGTGACGGCCTCGTCCTGGCCGACGACGCGGTCGTGCAGGGCGTCCTCCAGCTTGAGCAGCTTGTCCTTCTCGCTGGCGGTGAGCTGCGATACGGGGATGCCGGTGCGCCGCGAGACGACGTCGGCGATGTCGGCGGCGGTGACCTCGACGACGCCCTCGCGGCGCTCTTCGATGCCGGCGAGTTCGCCCTCGACCTCGCTGATCTGCTTCTTCAGCTCGGAGGCCCGCTCGTAGTCCTCGGCGGCGATGGCCTGGTCCTTCTCGCGCCGCAGCTTGGCGATCCTGTCCTCGCGGGAGACGACCTCGGTGTTGCGGCCCGCGCTGCGCAGCCGGACGCGGGCGCCCGCCTGGTCCATCACGTCGATGGCCTTGTCGGGCAGGAACCGGTCGCTGATGTAGCGGTCGGACAGTTCGGCGGCGGCGGCGAGCGCGCCGTCGCCGAAGCGGACCTGATGGTGGGCCTCGTAGGTGTCGCGCAGCCCCTCCAGGATCTGCACGGTCTCCTCGACGGACGGCTCGGGGATGGTGACGGGCTGGAAGCGGCGTTCCAGCGCGGGGTCCTTCTCCACGTACTTGCGGTACTCGTCGATGGTGGTGGCGCCGACGACGTGCAGCTCACCGCGGGCGAGGGCCGGCTTGAGCATGTTGCCGGCGTCCATCGAGCCCTCGCCGCTCGCGCCCGCGCCGACGACCGTGTGGAGTTCGTCGATGAACAGGACGACCTCGCCCTCGGCGGTGCGCACGTCCTCGATGACCTTCTTGAGCCGTTCCTCGAACTGGCCCCGGTACTGGGCGCCCGCGACCATGGCCGACAGGTCGAGGGCGACGACGCGCTTGTCCTTGAGGGTCTCGGGGACCTCGCCGGCGACGATGCGCTGGGCGAGCCCTTCGACGATGGCGGTCTTGCCGACGCCGGGCTCGCCGATGAGCACGGGGTTGTTCTTGGAGCGCCGGGACAGGATCTCGACGGTCTGTTCGATCTCCTCGGCGCGGCCGACGACGGGGTCGAGCTTGCCGGCCTTGGCCTCCTCGGTCAGGTCGCGGCCGTACTCGTCGAGCGTGGGGGTGTTGCTGTTGCCCGCGGCGCCGCCGCCCGCGGCGCCCGTGGACGGCACGCCGTCGGCGCGGGCGGCGCTGTCCGCGACGCCGCGCAGCCGGTCCACGTCGACGCCCTGGGCCCGCAGCAGCCGGGCGGCGCCCGCGTCGGGGTCGTCGAGGAGGGCGCCGAGGATGTGCTCGGGGCCGATGTAGGAGACACCGGCGGCCTGCGAGCGGGCGTGCGCGGCGGCCAGGGTGCGCTTCGCGGCGGGGGTCAGGCCGGGCTGGGAGGACGGCTCGGCGCTCTCGCCCGGCAGGGCCTTGGCGATGGTCGCGGCGAGCGCGTCGGGTTCGGCACCGGCCTGCGCGAGCAGCGTACGGGCCGGGTCGACCTGGGTCGCGGCCCACAGCAGGTGCTCGGTGTCCAGGTCGGAGCTGCCGTCCTCGACGGCGCGGCCCGTGGCCCGGCCGATCAGCTCACGGGCCGAGTCGGTGAGCAGCCGGCCGATGGGGACGCGCTGCACCTGCGGGGGCGCGGAACCCGGCGACATGCCGAAGAAGCGGTTGAGCAGCTCGCCGAAGGGGTCGGGCGAGCCGAAAGGGGATCCGAAGGACATCGACATGGCGGGGTCTCCCGTTGGACGTCACGGCAACACCCTTCACTGAATCAACACCCGGCCCACTCCGCAAAAGGAGACGAACGCGCACAATGGCGGCATGAGTACACACCAGCGGTCCGACCGTTTCCCGGTCCGGCGTGTCTACGATCCGCCCGCCTCCGACGACGGCACCCGGCTGCTCGTGGACCGGCTGTGGCCGCGCGGGGTCTCCAAGGAGCGCGCCGACGTCGACGAGTGGCTGAAGGAGATCGCGCCGTCGAAGGAGCTGCGGTCCTGGTACCACGCGGACAAGGACGGCCGGTACGCGGAGTTCACCCGGCGCTACCGTGCCGAACTGGACGACCCCGAGCGCGCCGACCTCGTCGAGCACGTACGCGCACTCGCCGACAAGGGGCGCGTCACGCTGTTGACGGCGGTGAAGGACATCGAGCACAGCCATGTCCCGGTGCTGGTACGCCGGTTGAGGGGCTGACCGGCGCTTCTTTTTTGGGGGGCTGACCGGCGCCCTCCCCCACCGCCCGCCGCGTGTCAGGCGGCGAGGCAGAGCGTGTCGCGCGCGCCGCCGAAGGCGCGGTCGGCCGCGACGGGCGCGATCGAGCTGACGGACGCGACGGACGTGACCGAAGCTACCGAGGTGACCGAGGTGACCGAGGTGACCGAGGTGACGGCGGCCGGGCGGCGGGTGCGGGCGGTGCGCGTCCCGGACGCCAACGCGCCGTACGCGAGGGCCAGTACGTCGGCGATGCCGAGGCCGAGCGCGCCCGCGATGGCGGCGAGCATCTCGGACGACGCCTCCTTGCGCCCGCGTTCCACCTCGGAGAGGTAGGGCATGGAGACTCCGGCGACGTCGGCGACGTCTTGGAGGGTGCGCCGCTGCTCGCGCCTGCGCCGGCGCAGCACGTCACCGACGACGTGCCGCAGCAGCGGCTCCTGGGCCGGTACGGGTCGGGGGCCGCGGCTGTCGTGGTCGCTCATCGGCTCAGCGTACGAGGCCGGGGCGGCGGGCGGAACGGGCTTCGCCGAGGGCGATATCGGCGATGTCAGGCGCTTCGGGGGCGCTCCCAGTCGCAGGGCGGGGAGGGGCAGGCGTGCGCGTCGTGTTCCTTGAGGGCGATGCTCACGAGGGAGAGCAGCAGGTCCACGTCGGTGTCGCACTCCAGCAGGACGGTGACCCAGGAGGCGCCGGGCTGGACCCGGATCGCGCTGCTGTGCCGCAGTTGGGGCAGGAGCCGCTGCACCGCCGGGGAGGTCAGGTAGAGGTCGGCGCTGTCGTCGGCGTGGAAGTGGACGAGTTCGTGGCCCGACGCCCCGAAGGCGTGCCCCACGGAACAGCGGGGCGGGCCACTCACCAGATTCGGCCATGTCCCTAGGTGTATTGAGCACGAGCGTTGTTGACAGGGCCGGGGTCTTGATCATGGCGAAGACCTCCGGTGTGGTGGAGGTGTCTAAGCTGCACCGCAC
>NZ_JBVKBC010000046.1:0-15600 GCF_055639095.1 Streptomyces sp. NPDC107550 | reverse complement strand
CTTGCGCCGTTGTGGTCCGTCAGGGCCCAGACACCTCCCACCACGGCTGCGCCGATGACAAGTCCGGCAGCACCGGCAGCGATCACTGCGATGCGTCTGGCGCGCTTACCCGACCTGACAGTCAGCTACCCATCATCCAGACCCCCAAGGCGCCGATTGCTCGTCCATGGACCCTTGCTTGCTCCCGTCCACAACAGCGGACTAGACCCCAGAGTGAGGACGAAGACCGGGACGCCCTGGGCGCAGTTGATCCCGGAACGTCAGGCGGGGTTGGTCCAGTAGTCCGCCAGCATCTCTCCCGGCCACGCGGGCTCGCCGACCTCCCCGCGCGGCCCCATTTCCGCAAACCAGGGAGACAGGTCGTAGATCTTCGTCCCGACCACAGCATCCAGGTCGGTCACATGCAGGCGGAGTCCGTCGATCTTCAGCAAGCGGGGAAAGCTCTGCGCCAACTGGTTGGGGCGGCGGTGGTTACGGTGGGCGAAAGTGCCGGTGGCCGGCCAGTCCGCGTTTCCGCGCGGGCTGCGCGCGTGATACTCCACGGCATCGGGGGACGCCTGGTCGAAATGCCACACGACGATCAGATGGGAGAACTCTTCCAGGCCCTGTACGGCATCGAGCGGGAACTTCTCGTCGAGCTGGATCACCGACTCGACGCCTCCCCAGTAGTCGTCGGCCACCTCGCTACGGCCCGCGATAACTTCCCCGATCGGCTTGATCTCCAACGCCATGACCCTCAGCCCTTCAATTCGGTCTGGACGACACGTGTGATCAATCTACTTGGGCCAGATACGACGCCGCACGGGCGTCAAGCGCTCCTACCGCGGGGATGCCGCGTTTGCGGTAGGGCGACATGAGTCGTCGCATGTCCACGACCGTCTGACGGGCTCGACCTGAGTAGATCCCGTCATCCATCGCGTCCAGGACGTTGGTCCACGTCGCGCACGCTTCTTCGACGCCGCCCTGTGCGATCTGCGCTGCCCCCATGTATCCGAGAGTGACCGCGTGCGTGCGCCGGAAGGCAGCTCCTCGCGTGCGTACGGAGCGCCGGAACTCCTTGACCGCGCGCTGCGGATCACCAAGGTCCCGCAACGTGCAGGCGGTCTCGTGCGCGAGCGACGCTTCACCGAAGAAGAAGGTCCGGTCCGGCTCCCTGACCCCGTCGCTGGCGTTCGCCAAGTCGTCTTCTGCGCGGAGCAGCGCCCTGGCCGCCTGCTGCTTGAAATCGTTCGCGGCGAGGGTACGCGCGTGCACCACACCGAGGAGTGCCCGTTCGCGAGGGGTCGCCGCGGCGTACCGCTCGCCACGCACAGAGGTCTCGGCGATCTGGAGAGCTTCGCGCCGGAACCCCAGGTCGAGCGCCTGGTGTGCCATGGCGCGCAGGATGTGTCCGCTCAGGGGAGCATCATCAGAGCGGGCCGCGAGCTTCACGGCGGTGTTGAAGCGCTGGAGCGCGACTGCGTGCTCGCTGTTGTCGAAGGCCATCCAGCCGGACACGTAGGCGAGCTCGGCGGATGCTGAGAACATCGCGCGGCGGGTCGCTTCGTCAGCGAAATGGCCTCGGAGGAAGTCGTGGACCTCGTGCTTCAGGTACTCGTCGACCGCCCGCCGCCCGTGGCCACCACCGCGCCGCTGGTCCATGCGCGAGAAGGCCAACGTCAGCTCTCGGACGATCTCGACGTCTCCGCGCCCGACACGCTTGCCCGTCGACGCGTCCTCTGCCTGCGGCCTCGACATGGCGTCCCACCACGTTTCCTCCGGCATGAGGAGAGCTGCCGCGGAGTACACGCCACCCGCGAGTAGCCGCCGCCGGTCCGTGTCCACGCCACTCCCCAGTTCGTTCAGCGCGATCAAGGGATCGGCGCGCCAGTCCAGCGCGCCTTGCGCTGGTGAGGTGGATGCTGCGAACCCGGCTTCGTCCGGCGTGATCTCACGCTTTAATCGACGGGTCAGCGCCTGGCACAAGATAGCGGGGGCGACCCCTGTCGGCTGGGTGCCTCCGACCCACATGCTCACGTGGGAGCGGCCGACCTTGGAGTTCTCCCGTACCTCGCCGTTCAGCGTCTCGGCGGCGACCCGGTTGTACGCGGATGCCGCCTGTGCCCGTGACCAGCGAGCTTCCAGGAGAAGCGCGGCCAGCCGCTCGTTCCTCTCGCGCGCCATCGTGTGCCCCGCCACTGAACCCGATCTTTGACCACGTTGACTGAGCCGCCCCAACCCTTGGCTCAGGACAGCCCTGGTTCCAAAGTAGTGCTCAACTGATCTGTAGTGCCGGAAAGATGGCCGAAGGACACCCCCACGAGGTGCAAGGTCAAGCTGTTGAGCGAACCATCACCGTGAGGCGGGCCGAGGCCGGTGAAGGCTGGCTGTGGCCGATGTGGGAGAACCGCAGTCAGTCGGCCAGGCACGGCAGTTGTCCCGTGAGCACGCGAGCACGTGATGAAGAGTGAGCCGAACGCAGCCAAGGGTTACGTCGACACGTTCGTGCTGGTCACGAGCGGCTCGTCACCGAGTCGATCCGCTACGAGACCGAATGCGGTGACGCCCTCGTTCCCCTCTGGGACAAATCGCTTAACCAGGCTCAGTAGACGCTGAGTTACCCCCTCTCAGGGCACTGGATCGCTCCCGCACTCCGTCACAGCCCAACGTGACGGTCCCCCCGAGAAGGAGCAGACGAACGACAAACGATCTTTGACCACTTTGACCACCGCCAAGCCCTTGACCCCATCCCCATTCCACCGGCTAAGCGGTTCGCTCTAGGTAGGCCAGCTTCACTACGGGCGGGAGTCCCCACATGAGCTCCCTTCCGACCTGTCCACCTGGGAGGCTTTCGATGACCTCGGCTTCAGTAGTCGCACCCGTCGCGGTGCAACCACTGCGTCAGGCGTCGCACGCCTTCGAGGTGGCATTCGCCCCGTCGCGGCGCCAGGTCGGAGCCACGCGCCGGATCACCATGGCTTTCCTGGGGCTTTGGAACATGGGTGGCCCACTGGCCGAGAACGTCGTGCTCGCCGTTTCCGAGCTGGTCACCAACGCAGTCGAGCACGGCGAGGGCGACGTAGCCCTCCGGGTTCAGTGCGCCGACGACGAACTGCACGTCGCGGTCACCGACGGAAGTCCGTCCCCCGCTAGCCTGCGCTCCCCCGATGAGGACGACGATTCTGGCCGCGGCCTGCTCCTCGTCACGGTTCTGACCGAGCGGTGGGGCATCAGCGACGACGGCAAGACCACGTGGTGCGTTTTCCGCGCCCCCGCCGGGAGGCCGTGATGGTGGCGAACACGTGTGAGACCGCTGGGCCCCTGACGACGTGCGAACTACGCCGGCATGACGCATCGGAACCCCGGTGTCGTTGCGTGCTCACCGCTCCACCCACTGACGAGGTTTCCCATGTCTGACAGCGCGTTCCCGACACGGCGCGCCGCCACCGGCCACCGGCGGCGGCGCACCCCACAAATCGATGCCTCCACGGTGCGCTGCGTCCGTCGTGCCGTGGCCCTGCCTCTGTTGCTTCTGGCAGCGCTCCTCGGCACCGCCTTCGCCCTCTGGGCGACAGCCTCGGTCGCCGCTGGCTGGCTCCTGATCGGCCTTACCTGCGGGCTGCCCGCGGTCGGCCTGGTGGCGGCCGACGGAGTGTGAACTGCCGCAAGGACCGTGCAGGAGACGTCCCAGGAGGGGCGAGCGGCGGAATTGGCGGCGGTCGCAGGGGCCGCCGCGGCAATCGAGAAGTCGTTGCAGTGGTGGGCAGACGAGCTGTGTCGAGGGGCACGCCCCCCGCTCCCGGACAGTCATCTGCCGCAGCCCGCTGGCCCCTTCGCGCCCATCGCAGAGGTCCACAAGGCGTTGAGCGGGCTCCAGGTGCAGGCCGTCGAATCGTTGATACGTGTGCATGACGAGTCGCAGTCCGTCGTGATTCTGGAAGTTCTGCGCCGCCTGGCCATGCGAGAGCACGCTCTGGTCGCCAAGGCTCTGGAGGCAATCAGTCAGCTGGAGATGCTGACCGACGATCCCGAGCTGTTGTCGAAGATCTTTGAGATTGATCACCTCGTGACGCGTATGCGTCGTCAGGTGGAGAGCACCGCTGTGCTGGGCGGGCAGTCTCTGCGCCGCTCCCGCCGACCTGTGCCGGTCGTCACCCTGTTGCGTGGCGCCGCCTCCGAAGTCGTGCAGTACCCCCGCGTGCACACTGCCGCGACTACGGTGCCCGACCTGGGCCTTCCTGGGCATGTGGGCCCGGACCTGACACACCTGCTGGCCGAACTGATCGAGAACGCCGCCGAGTTCTCACCCCCCGAGACGCGGGTCATGGTCCGTGCGCAGCGCGTACCGGCCGGCTTGTCGATCGAGGTCGAGGACCGGGCCCTGCCGATGACGCCTGCTCTGCGCGCCCAGATGAACGAGCTGCTGCGCCAGCCCGATGCGGTGGATGTGAGCGGTCAGGTGAGGGACGGGCGGATCGGTCTGCTCGTCGCAGCCAAGATCGCCGCGACGCACGGTCTCACGGTGCTCTTGCAGGAAGGGCCGACCGGCGGCACGACCGCCCTCGTCGTCGTCCCCGAGAAACTGCTCGTCCCCATGAACACGGGCACCGTCGCGACCACCCCGGCGCGGCCTCCACAGTCCGCTCAGTCCGCGTTGCCCCATCCGCCGACTACCGCCGCGCCCGCTCCGATACCCGGGACGCCTGCCGCCTCGAACGCCGGAGCCCCCTCTGACCTGCCCCGGCGTGTGCGGCAGCCCGGTTCCTACTGTCCTGCCCCGGAACACGCGCCCGCTCCTCCGCCGCCGAGGCCGGGACTCGTGGGCGACTTCCGCCGCGGAGCAGCCGCCGGCCAGTCCGCCTCTGCGGCCTCCCAGCCTCCGACGCCGTCGGTGTCTCAGACCGGGCCGTGACCGCGCGCGTCCCGTCGCCTGTCCCACACACGCCAGGAGCGATCTTCATGACCACCCACTCCGAGCCCGCGCAGAACCCGCCCCAGCAGCACGTCTCCACGCCAGCCGCGCTGGAGCAACTGGCATGGCTGCTGCGCACCTTCACCGAAACCAACCCCTCCGTCACACACGCGGTGCTGCTCTCCCGCGACGGCCTGCGCGTGGCGGACTCCGGCGTGGAAAAGGACTGGGCGGACCTCCTGTCCGCGGCTGTGTGCGGGCTGGCCGCCATCGCCCAGGACTTCAGCGGCCCGACCCGCCTGCGACGCCCCGCCAGCCAGGTCCTCGTCGAGCGCGAGGACTGCCTCCTCCTCCTGCAGAGCGCCGGGACGGGAACCTTCAACCCCCTGGGCACCGCGGTGGACACCGTCCTCGCCGTCATCACGGCCCCCAACGCCGATGCCGGCGCCGTCGCCTTCGAGATGAGCCGCCTCATCCAGCGTTTCGCCCCCTACATGCAGATCCCCGTGCGCTGCGGCGCTGACGGAGACACGCAGTGACCACCCCGCCCGCGCCGGACGCCTCGTACGTGCGGACCTACACGCTGACCGGGGGAAGGACCCGCCCCCGGCACCTGCTCGGTCTGGACACCGTGGTCGAGCCCGGCCCCAGGCGCCCCGGGCCCGCCCAGGCCCAGGAGTGCCAGGTGATCTGGGAGCTGTGCCGCGAGCACCGCCGCTCGCTGAGCGAGCTGGCCGGCACGCTTCACCGGCCGGTGACCGCCGTCAAGATCCTCGTCTCCGACCTCCTGGACGCCGACGCCCTCACCGTCCCCGCCCCCACCGGGTCCGGCGCGCAGAACGCGGACGGACGACCCGACGTGCAGCTCCTGGCCGCCCTCAGCTCCGGCCTGAGAAGGAAATTCCCCGATGCCGTCTCCCACCTCCCCTACGCCCAGGCCGGGTGACCCGGCCGTGACCACACCCTGTGCTGCGCGTGTTGCGCCGGTGGTGCTGAAGGTGGTGATCGCGGGCGGCTTCGGTGCGGGGAAGACCACCGCGGTCGGCGCGGTCAGCGAGATCGAACCGCTGCGCACCGAGGAGTACCTGACCGAAGCCGGCACCCACATCGACAACCTGTCCGGCATCGAGGCGAAGCGGACGACCACGGTTGCCTTCGACTTCGGCCGCCTCACCCTGACCGACGCCGTGCCTTTGGAGCTGTTCCTGTTCGGCACGCCCGGCCAGGAACGCTTCCGCGGCCTGTGGGCCCAGCTGTCCCAGGGCGCGGTCGGCGCGGTCGTTCTCGTCGACACCCGCCGCCTCGACGCCGCCTTCGCCCCCATCACCTTCTTCGAAGACCGCAGGCTTCCCTTCGTCGTCGCGGTGAACGAGTTCGACGGCGCCTACCGCTATCCGAGCGAGCAGGTCCGCGCCGCGCTCGACCTCCACCCCGACGTCCCCTTGCTCGCCTGTGACGCCCGCGACCCGGACCGCGTCGCCGCCGCCCTGCTCACCCTTGTCACCCACGCCATGGCCTACACCGCCCCCGCCCCCCAACTTACGGACGCCCGATGACTCAGGACCAAGCCCACGCCCACGCCGGTGTACAGGCCCCGCACCTGCTGCGGGCGCTTCCGCCGCGCCCTGTCCGGCCCAGCGCCCCCACCGGGCACTTCCGGGACCAGCTCCAGGAAAGCCTGCGTGCGGAGGCGGCGCGACGGCGGGAACTGTTGCAGCAGCTCGGACTCGTCACCGTCTCCGGTGTGGTTGAAGACGCTCGCTTCGACGAGGCCGCCCGCGAGCTCGCCGAACGTACCGGTTTCCTCTACGGCTTCGTGAACCTCTTCCCGGGGGGCCAGGAGTTCATCGGGCTGCACCAGCCGCCCGAGAAGGCCGGCCACGTGAGGGTGGGCCGCACCATGGGCCTCGATCACGGCTGGTGCCCGGAGGTCGTGGCCCGGCGCAAGGCACTGCCGCTGTTCGACGTCCACGCCTCCCCCCGTTTCAGCGGCAACCCCGTCGTCGACGCCATCGGCATCCGCGCCTACTTCGGCGCCCCGCTCATCCACCCCAACGGCACCCCCCTCGGCACCGTGTGCGTCATCGACCCCGACGCCCGCACCGAACAGGAAGCGCGGCCCCTGCGGGACCTCACCGTCGCCGCCAGCTTCCAGGTCATGGATCTGATCACCCGCACCTGACCCGGGCCCGCACGTCCAGCACCCCGACCGGCCAGTTTCACCGCGCGACCTTCACCCTGGGAGAGGGAGACGTTCATGACCGCCACCGCCAAACCCAGCTCGACGCCTCCGGCGCTGCGCCCCTACCTCGGCGAGACGGCCGAGGACGTCGCCCGTCACGAGCTGCTCTGGCAGGAGGCCGATGCCTTCGCCGCCGAACACGTCGCGCCGCGCATCGCCACCATGGAACGCAGCCCCGCCCGGGTCGAGCGCAAGGTCGCTGAACTGATGGCGCAGCAGCGCTGGTTCGCGGTCACCGTGCCGAGCGCTCTCGGCGGGCTGGGGCTGGGTCATGTGGCCAAGACGATCCTCATCCACCGCCTCGCGCGGATCTCGGCGGCTGCGGCGGCCATCTTGCAGGCCACCCTCATCCCCGTCGGCGCCCTGCTGCACTACGCCACCGACGAGCAGCAGGCCCGCTGGCTCCCCCACATCGCCGGCGACTCCCTTTTGCTGTCGATCGCCGTGACCGAACCGGACGCCGGCGGGCACATCGGCGGCATCCAAACCCTCGCCGAACAGGACGGCGACGAGTGGGTGATCACCGGCAGCAAGATCCACGTCGGCAACAGCCACCTCGCCGGAGCCCACCTCGTCCTCGCCCGCACCGCCCCACCGGGCGTGCGCACCTCGCAAGCCCTGACCGCGTTCCTGGTCGAATCCGACCGGTCCGGCCTGTCCGTCCGCGCTCACCGTGCCGGTCTCGGTCTGCACGGGTTCTCCGCCGGCCGCCTCGACCTCGACCAGGTCCACGTCCCGCAGGAGAACGTGATCGGCGAGGTCGGCCAGGGGCTGGCCGTCGCCCAGAGCAGCAGCATCCTCTACGGCCGCCCCAACCTCGCCGCGTTAAGCCTCGGCCTTCACGAAGCAGCCACGGCCGCCACCACCGCCCGCGTCACAACCCGCCCCCGCTACGACGGCACCCTCGCCGACCTGCCCGTCATACGCGACCGGATCGGCGACATGGAAGCGCGCCTTCGCGCCGCACGGATACTCGCCTACCAGGCCGTCCACCTCCTCGATGAGGGTCTTGCCTGCGACACCGAGCTGATCAACTCGAAGTACCTGGGCCACAAATGGGCCGAGGAGACGGCGCGCGACGCGATGGAACTGCACGGCGCGTACGCCGTCGACGGCGGCTACGTCCTCCAGCGGCTGTGGCGCGACATCCAGCACACCTACGCCCCGGCCGGCACCGGCGAGATCCAACGCATCCGACTCGCCGACGCCACCCTCAACCCCGACCACATCCAGTGGTCCCTGCACCTCACCGCCCAGGCCAGACGAGCGCAGCCCGACCCGACCGCCGCCTGAGCCTCCGCACCCGTCCGTCCCGCATCCGCCCTGCCGGGCCGGGCACGCCGAGAACCGCAACCGTACGCCCAGCTGAGAAAGAGACACCCGTGGCCCCGCTCATGACGACCCAACCGCCGATCACGCCGCTGCAACCCTCCCTGCGGCGCGTCGCCCAGCACCTCGTGGAAGGGCTCACGCCCCGCGAGATCGCCACGGAGACCGGTCTGTCGATGGAGACGATCCGCCAGTACGTCCGCGACATCCGGGCGAGCGTCCACTGCCCGACCCGCTGCAAACCGCAGGTGCTCGTGCACTTCCTGTTGGCTGCCGGGCAGGTCACCCCTCCGACACCAGACAGGCCGGCGCCCTGCCTCAACTGGAAACAGCGACTGCTACTTCGGGCGGTCGCTCAGCACTGCACCCCTGGTGACGTCGCCCGCGCCGCCCAGATCGCCCCCGCCGATGTCCCCTCCGCCCTGAACGACCTGCTCAACGAGGTGGGTGCGGCCGATGCCACGCACCTCGTCGCCCTGGCTCACGCATGGGGCCTACTGCCCGGCAGACCGAAATGAAGACGTCCTCATTTCGCCGAGTAGGTCGCGCGCCGCCGGTCAGGCCCCGCCCGCTCACCGCCATCGCCCGCCCCCGCGAACGCCGACCAACCACATCCACTTGCCGCCCCACGTCCCATTGCGACTGGAGGAGTTCATGCTCACCGCACCGACGTACCGCAGCGTGGAAGGGGCCTACCTCGCCCTACTACGCCTCGCCTCCGCCAGCTTCGAGCACCGCATCGACGCGCGGGGTAATGCCGCCCGCGAGGTGATCGGCGTCAGCTTCCGGCTCCCCGACCCGCGCCAGCGGCTTCCGTACCTCGCCAGCCGGAAAGTCAACCCGGTCTTTCAGTTCGCGGAAGCCCTCTGGTATCTGGCCGGCCGCCGGGACCTGGAGATGATCGGTTACTACGCGCCGTCGATGCGTTCCGGCTCCGCCGACGGCGTCACCCTAGGCGGGTCGGCATACGGACACACCCTGTTCAACCCCGCCGACGGAGACACGGTCTCGCCGTTCGACCGGGTGCTGGAGCTGTTGCGTACGGAGACCGACAGCAAGCGCGGGTACCTGCCCGTCTTCTCGGTCAAAGAGCTGACCGTCTCCGACAACCCCGACATGGCGTGCCTCGCGGGCCTCCACCTGTTCGTCCGTGACGGCCGGCTACACATGGTGTGCCACATGCGGGCGAACGACCTCGACTGCGGACTGCTCAGCGATGCGTTCTCCTTCACGATGATCCAGGAGTACGCCGCCGTCCAACTCGGCCTGAAACTCGGCCACTACACGCACATGATCGGCTCCGCTCACGTCAACGACCGGAACGCCGAGCGCGTACGGCTGGTGCTGAACGAGGCCGAGCTGCGGCGCGCCCCGCAGCAGTTCCCCTTCCCCGCCATGCCGGCGGAGACCGGCCCGGACACGATCAGCCGCCTCATGGAGCACGAGGAGCTGCTGCGGACCAACACGGTCAAGTACAGCGCGGACGAGATCGCGCACCTGGGCGTGGACGCGTACTGGCAGCAGGTCGTCTTGCTGTTCGAGGCGTACCGCCAGATCCAGCACGACGACACCGACACGGTCAGCCGAGACGTGCTCGGCGCCCTGCACCCCGGGCTGCGCTGGCTCCTCGGCCACAAGTGGGCGGCGTGCGTGACCACGGAGGACGCCCGATGAGCCGGAAACCGGCGTCCGGTGCGGTCGTCACCGGGATCGACTTCGACCGCTGGGCCGTCGTCCTGTGTAAACCGGACGCCGTGGACCGCGGCCTGGTCGACGTCGTCCTCGACCGGATCGAAGGGGCCGGGGTCTCCATCCGCGCCCGGACGGAACTCGTCGCGGAGCCGTGGCAGGCCCACGTTGCCTACCGCGACATGCTTGCCGACCCGGGGCGCTTCCCCGCGGATCTTCCTGCGCGCATTGACGGCGCGTACGCGGGGCAGCGCGTCACGGTCGCGCTGGCGCATGGCGGTCCCGACATCCATGCTCGCCTTCGGCGGCTGATCGGGCACACCGACCCCACGAAGGCCGTGGTCGGCACGATCCGCGGCGACCTCGGAAACGACAGTGTCGCGGCTGCCACCCGGGGAGGCCGGCTCGTGCGGAACCTCGTGCACACCTCCGACGATCCGGCATCCGCCCGTCGGGACTTCGGAACCTGGTACGGCCCCGGACGGACCCTGAAGGTCTCCGACTTCGACCGTTGCTCGGTCATCCTGTGCAAACCGGACGCGGTAGAGCGCGGTCTGGTCGATGCCGTCCTGGAGCGGATCGCCGCGACGGGCGCCACGGTCGCCAACCGGCGCGAGGTCACCGTTCAGCCCTGGCAGGCGCACGTGCACTACTGGGATCTGCTGGTGGACCGCGACTGGTTCCCCGACCGGGATATCCCCGCCTGCCTGGACGAGACGTACGCCGGACGAAACGTCGCCGTCGCCCTCGCCTACGGCGAGCCCGGCCTGCACACCCAACTCCGCCATCTGTTAGGGCACTTCGACCCGACACTGGCCGCCCCCGGCACCATCCGCGGCGACCTGGGCGACGACAGCCTTGCCGCCGCCCTCGCCGAAAAGCGGCTGGTGCGCAACCTCGTCCACACCAGCGACGACGCCGACGCGGCCCGACGCGACTTCGGCACCTGGTACGGCGCAGGCCGCCGCGACCTCCTCACTCCGGAACTGCCGACACAGAGCACGCCCGCCGACACCTGACCCCACCTGGAGACCTGATGAGCACTCCCACCGTCGGAGCCCGGCGCGCACTGCCGATCCTCACCCCCGAGAAGATCGGCGGCCTGAAACAGGAACTCGCCGACGTGATCGAGTACCGCAAATCGGGACTCTCGCTGAACTGGATCGTCGGCTGCCCGCTCGACTGCGGGTACTGCGTGCGCCACCTCTTCCAGAACTTCGACATGAAGGTCCCCCGCCGGCTGATGAGCGACGAGGACGCCGTGCGCCGCCTCGTCGGGCACCGCTACTTCCGCCCGCACCAGACCCCGATCCAGCTCCTGAACCGGGCCACGGACCCGATGCTGCCCGCCGTCAAACCCCACGTGTTCAACGTGCTGCGCCAGCTCGACGACCGGGGACTGACCAACCACGTCCTGATCATCACCCGGTGGCGAGTCGACCCCGAGGACTGCGCCGTCCTCAACAGCTTCACCAACCTGCGGCTGACCGTGCTGGTGACCCATTCGCACATCCAGGACGAACGGATCGAGCCGGTGGACAGCAACATCGCGGCCACGAGCCTGCGCACCCTCTACGAGAACGCCGAGCGGTACCGCACCGTCCTGTACTGGCGTCCCATCGTGCCCGACCTGAACGACTCCGCGGCCGACATCGCCCGCGCCAAAGAGCTCTCCGAACACGCGCACGCCACCGTCTTCACCGGCCTGTTCTTCCGCAAGGAGATCGCCGCGTACTACGAGGCCCACGGCCTGGCGATGCCGTACGAGGACACCGCCCGGCGCAAGATCATGCCCGAGGCCGCCGAACAGCGGATACTCGACGCCTTCGAGCAGGACAACTCATGGGGAGCGCTGTTCCGCAAGACCTCCTGCGGCGTCGCGTACGCACACGGGGAGGCCGACTACAACGGTCACTACGGCATCCGTGAGCTGTGCGACATCTGCCCGCCCGAGCAGATCTCAAAGTGCAAGGCGGCCTGGGTCCAGCCGGACGCGCACGCCGTCACGCAGGAGGCGCGCGAACTCGGCGCGACCGGCCCGATCGATGTCACCGAACGGGCCATCGTCGTTGAAGGACTGGACGAGCCGCCGCGCTACTACCTCCAGCACGGGTTCGGCTACCAGTGCCACGACCGAGCCAAGCCCCACCACTACCGCCAACACGGCCGCGCCGACATCGGCTGGAAGGCGGAGGACGGAACACCAACCGCATGATCTTCTCCTCCTGGCCCGCGCTGTTCGTTGTCGACGTCGAGGGCAACGGCACCAACCCGCCCGACCTGGTCGAGGTGGCCGCACTTCCCGTACGCGACGGACAGCCCGACAAGAGCACCGCCGGCGCATGGCTGACCAAGCCGAAGCGCCCCGTCACGCCCTTCGCCGCCCGCGTACACGGCCTCACCAACCAGGTCCTCGAAGACAAGCCTGGCTGGGAGGAGATCAAGGGCGCGGTCCACGAACTGCTCGGCACGGCGTGGATCGCCGCCCACAACGCCCACGTGGACTACCGCGTCCTGTCCGCACACCTGCCGCAATGGCAGCCGACCGGGGTCATCGACACGCTTCGACTGGCCAAGGCCACCTACCCCGACCTGCCGAAGTACAGCCTCGATGCCCTGATCAAACACACGGCGCCGGACCTGAGCGAAGCCCCCGGCCAGCGCCACCGCGCGACCTTCGACGCCTACGCAACTGCCCAGCTCCTCATCACGATGGCTGACCGGTACGAGAGCTGGGATCAGCTCGTGGCCGCCGCCGTCCCGCCCGGCCTTCCCGGCGCCCCCGAACCAGAACAGGAGCCCACCCTGTGGTGACGACCACCCCGACCAAGCTCATCCGCATCGGCGTGATGGGAACCCATTCCACCGGCAAGAGCCTGCTGATGCGCCGCATCGAGATGGAGCTGCGCGGCCTGGACATCCCCGTTCAGCGCACCGGCCACCTCGGTCGACGCGCGGCGCTCGTGCCGCTGCCGAAGATGCAGCACCACACGGTGGAGTCCACCCGCTGGATCCTCGCCACCGGCATCGCCGACGAGATCGCCGCCGCGGCGCGCTTGGACGATGCTCCCCTACGCGTCGTCCTCGCGGACCGCGCCTGCTGGGACGCGCTCGCCTACTTCCGGGCCGCCCTCGAATGGCGCGGTGCGTCCGCCCCGCGCACCGACCGCGAAGCCCTGCACCGGCTCGCTGCCTCTCACGCTCCGTACGACCTGCTGTTCGCTACCGTCCTCGACCCGGACCTGCCCATCAAGCCGAAGCACGACTACGACGACCGTTACCGGGGGCTTGTCGACCACCACACCCACGCGCTCCTGCGCGAGGACAGCATCCCGCACGTCCGCGTCACCGGTGACGACGACAGCCAGACGTCGGCCATCGAACGTGCCCTCCAACTCTGCGGCACGGAGGCACTGGTATGACCGTCACGCCACCCGGCGGCGCCATCGAGATCGCAGGAAAGACCGTCTCCCGCCTCGGCCTCGGCACGATGCGACTGACCGGCCCCGGAACTTGGGGTGACCCCGACGATCGCGAACAGGCACTCACCGTGCTCCGCAACGCCGTGCACACCTTCGGCATCAGCCACATCGATACCGCCGACGCATACGGCCCCCACACCGTCGAGCACCTGATCAAGGACGCCCTCTACCCCTACCCCGACCACGTCCTCATCGCGACCAAGGTCGGATTCGTCCGGCCGGCGCCGAACATGTGGGCCCCGCACGGGCACCCGGTGTACCTGCGGGCCTGCGTCGAGGCGAGCCTGCGCCGCCTGCGCGTGGAGCGCCTGGAGCTTTGCTATCTGCACCGTATCGACCCCGAAGTACCGCTCGCGGATCAGCTCGGCACCCTCGCCGCCCTCCGCGAGGAGGGGAAGATCGGGCACATCGGAATCTCCAAGGTCACGCCGGAAGACTTCGCACTGGCTCGGAAAGAGGTCCCGGTCGCTGCGGTACAGAACGTGCTTAACATCCACGACCGCTACGACCCCGTCCTGGAGATGTGCCGCGACGCGGAGATTCCCTACGTCCCGTACCGTCCGCTCGACGCCGGAGCTGCGGCACCGGGCGGCAACGTCCTCGCGGCTCTGTCCTGGCTGCTTGCCTGCGGAGCGCACGTCGCCCCGATCCCCGGGACAAGCAACCCGCGTCACCTGGACTCGATCGTCCAGGCCGTGAACGAAGGCGGCTGGACATGATGGCGGTAGCCGCTCCACCCGTACCGAAGCCACGAACGCGGGCGCCATACGAGAATTGGCGCCCGCCGATCATCGGTGTCAGCGTGCTGGCTCCGGTCGGCGCTACCGGTCTGGCCCTCCCGTGTATGCCCGACGGGGCGCTGTTGCTGCCGACGGGAACCGTCGAGGACGGCCAGAGCCCCGAGGGGGCATCCCAAACGGTGCTCTCCGGCCTGCCCAACGGTCTCCCGATCCGACGGCGAGTCGCCGTGAGCCAGGTGCAGATGAGGCGCCGGAAGGTGATCACTCACCTCATCGTGACCGCTCCCCTCACGGTCCAGGAAGCGAACTCCCTGGCGTACCGCGACGTACGCGCCAAGGTTCGAGTTCTGCCCACTGGCCGCGCGGTCGCTGCCCTTCCGGAGAAGGCTGGGGCTCTCGTTCTCCTCGGCCTCCAGGCTCTTGCGATCGGAGCGATGGTCTACGTGCAGGATGGCGAGATCCGGCGGATCGTTTCCGTACCGACTGACTAATCCTCACGTGCGCCTCGGTCCCCAGAGCACTGGTAGGAGCGGTGCGACGTGTGGGCGAGGGTCGCGACGGAGTGACCTCCCTCGGCGACGAGGTCCGTAGCTCACAACGGGACCGAGCCACTGTCCACCGGTTGGCACGCAACCTCAATGGCTGCCTGGCGAGAGGGGAGTTGTACCAGCAGGGTCCGCTGCTGGTACAACCCGGACCTGAATTGCGCGCCGGATCAGCTGACGTAGCAGTAGCGGTTGCTGAGGGGGACGTTGTCGAACCGTACGGTTCGCCAGGCGGTGAGTGGGGTCGCCCCCAAGAGGACGTTGACTCTCACTACGAGGCATCCGCCGCGGTTGTGCGGGTTCTCGGTGACCGGGCCGGCGCCAGTACCGTGGCCGCGACCTGGTCGATCACGCGACCTCTGACGCACACGCATGCGTTAGGTGACCATCTGCGGGGCACCTCCGCTCGCGCGGAGAGAACCACACCGTTCCGATGCTCTCCCTGGACACCGTCGGGGCACCTCCGCTCGCGCGGAGAGAACCCTTCACGAGCTGGGCATTCAAAGGGTCTTTGCTGTTTCTTGACCTTTGGCTCGTTCGAAGGCTACGAAGGTGAGGCCATCGAATTCGATCGGATTGCGGCGCTGAGGTCCAGCGGTGTGGAAGACGAAACCTTGTTCGTTGGCAGCGGGATAGACCAGGACTGCGTTTCCGTCGGAGAGACAGGCCGTGAGGTTGTTCC
>NZ_JBVKBC010000045.1:0-18202 GCF_055639095.1 Streptomyces sp. NPDC107550 | reverse complement strand
GAAGCCCCGCTCCCTCAGGGGCGCGGGGAACTGCGCAACGTTCAGGTCAGCGGGCCTCGACCGGAGAACTCCCCAGGGGCGCGGGGAACTGCGCGGGCGGCCCCCACCGGCCCGCAGACAACCCCGCACGGAAGCGCCCCCCGGCCGGCCCCCACCAACCCGCCCCCCGCGAACTCCCCTCCACCCCCGCTCCCCCGAAAAGCCCCCCCGGGCTAAAGCGCGGGCCCCCCAAAGAACCCGCCCCGAGCGGAGCTCACCCGCAGCTACCCCCGCACTGGCAAGGCCCCCCCGACTGGCACCCGCACCCGCACCCCGGCCCGCACCCGCACGCCCCGAGCACCGCCAATTCCCGCCCGGAGTCCCGCCCCGCGTCCGCGGAAACCACCCGGCCCGTCTGATCGGCCCTGGAAGAAGACTCGGCAGCCATCGATTTCCCTCCTCGCGGCGTCCTCGCTGGAGCGCCTCCCCCATTGCATGCCCGCCCCGCCCCGCGCATCAACGGCGCATCGACGGCGCACGCGCGCGCACCCCGCGACCGCCCTCACCCCGCGCGCTCCCGCCCGTCGCCCCGCGCTCAACCCCCGTACCGCCTTCCCCTCCTGTCACACCCGTGCCTTAATCTGCGCTCTCAACTCCCGGCCATCCACCGGGATCTCTTTGTGGGGGTTCGACTGTGCGTACGCGCAGCATCTCGACCGCGACGGCGCTCGCGGTCCTCTTCTCGTCGGCGGCGCTGACCGCCGCCGCGACGGCACCGGCGACGGCGAAGACGGCGACCGCGGCCGCGTCCGCCTCCGTCGCGTCACCCGGCGGCCTCGTCGCCGACGGCCCGCTCAAGCGCGTGTTCGTGGGGGACGCGCAGGCGGGCAAGATCCTCGCCACGGACTACGCAGGGACGCTCAAAGACTCCGTCGGCGGCCTGCCGGGCGTGAGCGGGCTGGCCGTGTCGGACGACGGCACGTCCCTGTACGCGGCCCTGCGCACCACGCACGAGATCGTCGCCCTGGACGCGGCGACCCTCGACGTCACCCGCCGCTACCCGGTGCCGACCGACACCGGCCCGACGCATGTCGCGTACAGCGCGGGCAAGGTCTGGTTCACGTACGGCGATCAGTGGGACGGCGATCTCGGGTCGGTCGATCCGGCCGTGGACGCGGGCAGCGGCACGGACCCGGTGACGATGAAACGGTTCCCCGCCGAGGCCGCGCACGTCAGCATCTGGGGTCAGGGCCTGCTGGACACCGACCCGTCGCAGCCCGGCGTTCTCGCGGTCGGCGAGACGGGCATCTCGACGGACTCCATGGCCGTCCTCGACGTGTCCGGCGACGCGCCGGTGCCCGTCGCCACGTACCAGGGCGACTACACGCTCAACGACGGCATCGGCGACATCGACCTGGTCCCCGGCGGACACGAGGTGCTGATCGACGGCTCGGTGCGGGACGCGTACGCGGGCGGGAAGTTCAGCGAGGCGGGCCGCTACCCGAGGGCGTTCCACGGGGACGTCTCGCCGAGCGGCCTGGTCGCCAACACCGCCGGCACGGAGACCGTCACCACCTACCGCCCGAACGCCGCGAAGGCGCTCCACACGTACTCCCTGGGCGGGACCACCGCCGCGCTGACCTGGGCCCCCGACGAGTCCCGCCTGTTCGCGCTCGTCGAGAACCCCGGGCGCGGCACGTTCACCGTCAAGGCGCTCACCGAGCCGACGCTCAACAACCCGAAGCTGACGCTCTCCGCGCCGAGGACCGCCCCGCGCGCGAAGAAGCTCACGGTCAGCGGCCGCCTCACCGCGAACGTCGCGCTGCCGGCCGGTGTGAAGCTCGCCGTCACCCGTACCGACGCGGAGTCGCCGGACGGCAAGGCGCTCGCCCCGGTCACCGTGAAGGCCGACGGTACGTACTCCTTCACGGACACCCCGCCGGCCGGCGGCCCGGTCACGTACAAGGCGGCGTACGCGGGCGACGCGGCGCACTCCGCGGTGTCCGCGAGCGACAAGGTCGACGTGTCGCGTACGAAGACGACGCTGACGCTCGACCACAACGGCAAGGTGTACGCGTACGGCGCCGACGTGAGGTTCACCGCGCACCTCGGCAAGACGTACAAGAGCCGCACGGTGGAGATCTGGGCCGACCCCTACGGCTCCGACAAGCCCGCCGAGCGCGTCGCGTCGGGCAAGGTCAACGCCGGCGGCAACCTCAGCGCGGTCGTCGACATGAAGCGCGACACCGTCGTCACGGCCGTCTTCGCGGGCGACGCGCGCTCGGCGCCGGCCAAGCCGCATGTCACCGCCTACGCGCGCGTGAAGGTCTCCGTCGCCGTCAGCAAGCACTACAAGCGCGCGTCGATCGGCTCGCACTCGTACTACTGGTTCCACAAGAACAAGGCGCCGGTCACGACGACGACCATGACGTACTACAAGGGGCGCCGGCAGCGGATCCAGATCCAGGTCTGGTCGGGCGGCCGGTGGCAGACGACCGCGGCCGAGTACTTCGCCCTGAGCCCTTCCGGCACGTCGGCCGTGGACCTCGGCGCGCCGGGCCGCTCCGGCATCAAGGCGCGGGTGCGTTCGTCGTACGTGAACGGCTCGTCCGGCGACTCGGTCAACTCCACGACGCACAGCGGCTGGAAGTACCTGTACTTCTCCAACTGACGCGCGCGGAGGTTACGTTGCCCGTATGACGGACGTGATCGTGCTCAACGGTGGTTCCAGCTCGGGCAAGTCGACGCTGGCGCGCTGCCTCCAGGACGTGCTCCCGGGGTGCTGGCTCACGCTCGGCACGGACACGTTCGCGCAGGCGCTGCCGCCCTCGGGTACGGATCTGGTGCTCGGGTCCGACGGTTCGGTGACCGTCGGACCCGTCTTCCGCCGCCTCGAAACGGCGTGGGCGACGGGCGTCGGCGCGATGGCCCGCGCCGGCGCGCCCGTCATCGTCGACGAGGTGTTCCTCGGCGGCCCCGCGTCCCAGTCTCGCTGGCGCGACGCCCTGACGGGCCTGGACGTCCTCTGGGCCGGCGTCCACTGCGACCCCGCGACGGCCACGGCCCGCGAACGCGCCCGGGGCGACCGCGTCCCCGGCATGGCGGCGGCGCAGGCCCATGCGGTCCACGAGGGCATCACGTACGACCTCACGGTGACCACGACCGACACCCCGCCCTCCACCTGCGCCGACCACATCGCAGCCCACGTCACGCCACGGTGACGAGCCGGGCTACCGGGTTGACCCCGGCGGAACACCAAAAGACCCCCCACCCACGGAAAAACCGCAGGCAGGGGGCCCTTCAAGCAAGCGCAGCGTTACTTCTTCTTGCCCTGGTTCTTGACTGCCTCGATGGCCGCCGCCGCCGCGTCCGGGTCGAGGTAGGTGCCGCCCGGGTTGAGGGGCTTGAAGTCGGCGTCCAGTTCGTAGGACAGGGGGATGCCCGTGGGGATGTTCAGGCCCGCGATGTCCGCGTCGGAGATGCCGTCCAGGTGCTTGACCAGGGCGCGCAGGCTGTTGCCGTGGGCGGCGACGAGGACCGTGCGGCCGGTCAGGAGGTCGGGGACGATGCCGTCGAACCAGTACGGGAGCATGCGGACGACGACGTCCTTGAGGCACTCCGTCCGCGGGCGCAGCTCCGGCGGGAGCGTCGCGTAGCGCGGGTCGGAGAACTGGGAGTACTCGGCGTCGCGGTCCAGGGGCGGCGGCGGGGTGTCGTAGGAGCGGCGCCAGAGCATGAACTGCTCCTCGCCGAACTCCGCGAGGGTCTGTGCCTTGTCCTTGCCCTGGAGGGCGCCGTAGTGGCGCTCGTTCAGGCGCCAGCTCCGGTGGACGGGGATCCAGTGGCGGTCGGCCGCTTCGAGCGCGAGCTGCGCCGTGCGGATCGCGCGCTTCTGGAGCGACGTGTGGACCACGTCGGGGAGCAGGCCGGCGTCCTTGAGCAGCTCACCGCCGCGGACCGCCTCCTTCTCGCCCTTCTCGTTCAGGTTGACGTCCACCCAACCGGTGAACAGGTTCTTCGCGTTCCACTCGCTCTCGCCGTGGCGGAGGAGGATCAGCTTGTACGGTGCGTCGGCCATGGTCCTGAGCCTAATCGACCCCCTGGCCCGCCGCCGATTGACAGTGGTCGTCAATTCGGTGGCCTTCGCCTCTACCCGGATCGTAAGTTTCGTACTCCTGCCTCACCACTTACACAGCCCCGGGGGATGCGCCCATGTCAGTCGCCTCGCTCAGACGTGCCGCGTCGGAGTCCGTGAGCGGGCTTCCCCGCGCGTTCTGGTGGCTGTGGACGAGCACGCTGGTCAACCGGCTCGGCGGGTTCGTCCTCACCTTCCTCGCCCTGTATCTGACGGCCGCGCGCGGTTTCTCCGCCGCGTACGCGGGTCTCGTCGCGTCTCTGATCGGGCTCGGCGGAGTGATCGCCTCCGTGCTCGGCGGGGTGCTCGCGGACCGGCTCGGGCGCAGGCCGACGCTGCTGGGCGCGCAGCTCGCGACGGCGGGGACGGTGGCCGTGCTGGCGTTCGTGCGCGACCCGGTCGCCATCGCCGCCACCGGCTTCGCCCTGGGCCTCGCCTCGAACGCCTCGCGGCCCGCGATCCAGGCGATGATGGCGGACATCGTGCCGCCGCACGACCGGGTCCGCGCGTTCTCCCTGAACTACTGGGCGATCAACCTCGGCTTCGCCGTCTCCTCGGTGTACGCCGGTTTCCTCGTCGCCCAGAGCTACACGCTCGGCTTCCTCGTCGAGGCGGCGATGACGCTGGCCTGCGCGCTCGTCGTCTTCGTGAAGGTGAAGGAGTCCCGCCCGGCGCCCGTGCCGCAGGCGCCGGGCACGCGCGCGGTGACGATGGGGACGGTGCTGCGCGACGGCCGGTTCATGCTGATGGTCGGGCTGTCGTTCCTGGTGGCGGTGGTCTTCACGCAGAGTTCGGTGGGCCTGCCGATCGTCATGGGCGCGAGCGGCTTCTCCAGCGCGGACGTGGGCCTGGTCGCCGCCGTCAACGGCATCGTGATCGTCGCCCTCCAGATCCCGCTGACCCGTTTCATCGAGCGCCGCGACCCGGGCCGCCTGCTCGCGGTGTCCTCGCTGCTGATCGGGTACGGGTTCGCGCTCACGGCGTTCGCCGGGTCGCTGGCCGCGTACGCGCTGACCGTCGTGGTGTGGACGCTCGGCGAGATGGTCAACGCGCCGACGCAGTCCGGCCTGGTGGCCCGGCTCGCGCCCGCCGAGGGCCGGGGCCGCTACCAGGGCGTGTACACGACGTCGTGGTCGGCGGCGGCCCTGGTCGCCCCGCTGGGCGGCGGGTACGTCCTGGACGCGGCCGGCGCGGGCTGGCTGTGGGCGGGGTGCGCGGTGCTCGGCACGGTGACCTCGCTCGGGTACTGGCTGCTGATGCGCGGCCTCGCCGCAGGCGACCCCGAGGAGCCCGTCCTCGTACACACCCAAGAGGCCGCGCCCGTACGGGAGTCCGCCACGCCCGCCGGGAGCGCCCCGGCGTGAGCGGAGCACCGGGCGGGTACGGAACCGTACATGTCCGATGTCCAGAGGACCGAGGAGCCGCCCAGAACGCTCGTGGGCGGCGTCGAGGTCGATGTGCCCAACAGCATCCCGGCGATCCGTGCCGCCCTCCCGCCCCTGCGCCGCCGCGAGTTCGACGAGGCCATCAACCGGGCGGGCGTGCACGAGATCCACGCCGTGATGCGGCACTGGATGCTGGAGGCGGTGCCCGACCCGGAGGCCGACGAGATCCTGGCGAGGCTCGCCCGCGACGAGGCGGAGAGGCGGGGGCCGGCTTGAGTCGTCGCCGCAGGCGCAGCCCCTGCCGCATCGCCTACGCCCCGCCCGCCGACGACACCCTGGCGAAGATGGCGAACCCCGACGCGTTCCGCGCGGAGATGGGCCGCACCCTCGCGCACGACCCGTACGGGCACGGCTCCAGTTCGGTCGCGGGCGAGCGGGACCGGCGGGAGGCGACCGTGGGCGGCGCGATAGTCCTCTACTACGTCTCCGGGACGGTCCTGACGGTCACCGTCGTGCGGATGGTCGCCCTCACCTGACGCCCTACTCGGCGGGGCGCTGGGTGAGGTGGGCGAACGCGTCGAGGTTGCGGGTGGACTCCCCCCGCGAGACGCGCCACTCGTACTCCCTGCGGATCGCGCCGGCGAAGCCGAGTTCCAGCAGGGTGTTGAAGCTGCCGTCGGCGGCTTCGAGGACCGAGCCGAGCAGCCGGTCCAGTTCGTCGGGGGTGACGGCGGCCAGCGGCAGCTTGCCGGTGAGGTAGATGTCGCCGAGCCGGTCGACCGCGTAACTCACCCCGTACAGGCGCAGGTTGCGCTCCAGGAGCCAGCGGTGGACGGCCGCCTCGTTCTCGTCGGGGTGGCGGATGACGAACGCGTTCAGCGAGAGGCTGTGGCGGCCGACGCGCAGCGACAGCGTCGTGGAGAGCTTGCGGGTGCCGGGCAGCTTCACCACGTACGAGCCCGGTTCGGGGCTCTCCCACTCCAGTTCGGCGTCCTTCAGCGCGGACTCGATCACGGCGGCGGCGGTGGGCAGGTCAGCGTCAGCCATGGTGCGAGGGTACGTGACGGCGGTGTTCCTGCATGGCGGCGGTGTAGACGTCGGCGGTGGCGGAGGCGGCGGTGTCCCAGCCGAACGACTGGGCGTGCCGGGCCGCCGCGTCGCCCATGCTGTCCACAAGGTGGGGACGGTCGGCGAACTCGCCCAGCACGCGCGCGTAGGCGGCCGGTTCGTGACCGTCGACGAGGAAGCCGGTGCGCCCGTCGCGCACGGCGACCGGCAGCCCGCCGACGGACGCGGCGAGTACGGGCGTGCCGGTGGCCTGCGCCTCTATGGCGACGAGCCCGAACGACTCGCTGTAGGAGGGCATGACGAGGACGGACGCGGCCCGGAACCAGTCGGCGAGCTGGTCCTGGCCGACGGGCGGGTGGAAGCGGACGACGTCGGCGATGCCGAGCCGCGCGGCGAGCTTCTGCAGCGCGGCCGGCTTGGCGAGGCCGCTGCCGCTCGGCCCGCCGACGACGGGCACGACGATCCGGGAGCGCAGGTCGGGCCGCTCGTCGAGCAGGACGGCGACGGCCTTGAGGAGGATGTCGGGCGCCTTCAGCGGCTGGATGCGGCCCGCGAACAGGGGCACGAGCGCGTCCTGCGGCAGCCCGAGGCGGGCGCGGGCGGCGGCGCGGCCGTCGGCGGGGCGGAAGCGGTCCAGGTTGACGCCGGGGTGCACGACGGCGACCTTGCCGGGCTCGGCGTCGTAGTGCCGGACCAGCTCGTCGGCCTCCTCGTCGGTGTTGGCGACGAGGCGGTCGGCGGCGCGCACGATCTGTGTCTCGCCGATGACGCGGGCGGCGGGCTCGGGGGTGTCGCCGGCGGCGAGCGCCGCGTTCTTCACCTTGGCCATGGTGTGCATGGCGTGCACGAGCGGTACGCCCCAGCGCTCGGCGGCCAGCCAGCCGACGTGCCCGGAGAGCCAGTAGTGGGAGTGGACGAGGTCGTAGTAGCCGGGGCGGTGGCCGGCCCACGCCTGCATGACGCCGTGCGTGAAGGCGCAGAGCTGCGCGGGCAGCTCCTCCTTGGCGAGCCCCTCGTAGGGGCCCGCGTCGACGTGCCGGACGAGGACGCCGGGTGCCAGCTCGACCTGCGGGGGCAGGGCGCCGGTGGTGGCGCGGGTGAATATCTCGACCTCGATGTTGATCGCGGCGAGGCGGCGGGCCAGCTCCACGATGTACACGTTCATGCCGCCCGCGTCGCCCATGCCGGGCTGGTGCAGGGGCGAGGTGTGGACGCTGAGCATGGCGACGCGGCGCGGGCGGCGGTGCGCGCCCGGGAAGCGCAGCCGGGCGGGTCCCGCGGGCTTGGCCGCCCCGGGACGGCGGAACCTGGACACGTACTGACTCACGTGGCGGTCCTCCTGCTGGCGGCTCATGCCTGGCGGCTCCAGGCGGGCACGGCTCTCACTTGCGGGCACTTGCGGGCGCGGCTGCGCGAGGGCGCGGGCTCTGCCGGGGCGCGGGTCCCCTGACAGGCACCGGCCGCGACGCGGGCACAGACCCTCGTTCAAGGGCGGCAACGCCGGAGCACGCTCCTCCATTTCCGCTTTGCCCAATCATTACCCTCGGGCGCGGGCGGGGCAGCGCATACGCTGGGGCCATGACCCCGCGTACCCCTTCCCGCCCCGTGGGAACAGTGACGCGAGGCACCACCAACCCGAACCGGCTGCGCCGCATGGACCGCTGGATCGCCGCCGTCCAGGGCCCCGCGCTGCGCCGCGCCGCCGACCCCGTCGCCGTCGACCTCGGGTACGGGGCGGCGCCCTGGACAGCCGTGGAGCTGCTCGGCCGGCTGCGCGCCGAGGCGCCCCGCGCGCGCGTGGTGGGCATCGAGATCGAACCGGCGCGGGTCGCGGCGGCGCTCCCGTACGCGCGCGAGGGGCTCACGTTCCGGCACGGCGGCTTCGAGCTGCCCCTCGCCTCTCCCCCGGTGCTGATCCGCGCGGCGAACGTGCTGCGCCAGTACGACGAGGAGCAGGTCGCCGGGGTCTGGGAGCGGCTGTGCGGGCGGCTCGCGCCGGACGGGCTGCTCGTCGAGGGGACGTGCGACGAGATCGGGCGGCGGCACGTGTGGGTGGCGCTGGGACCCGAAGGGCCGCGCACGGTGACGTTCGCCGCCCGGCTCGGTTCGCTCGCCACCCCGTCCGATCTGGCGGAACGGCTCCCGAAGGCACTCATCCACCGCAATGTGCCGGGCGAGCCGGTGCACGCGTTCCTACGGGACTTCGACCGGGCCTGGGCGGCCGCGGCGCCGTACGCCTCCTACGGGGCGCGGCAGCGGTGGATGCGGGCGGTGCGGGATCTCGCGGAGCGGTGGCCGGTGGTGGACACGCCGGTGCGGTGGCGGCAAGGGGAAGTGACGGTGGCGTGGGGGGCGTTGGCGCCGGGAGGGCACGCGCGGGGCTGACGGGAACGATCCGCGCGGCTCGTACGTCACACGGTCGGGGCGTTCGTCACAGCGTGCGGGGTCTGTCGCATTCGGCGCGGTCGTGGCACCATCCCCGGAGCGCGCACAAGTTACTGACGGTAAATCAGATTTGTGTTCAGGGTGCCCGGTACCTCCGGGCGGTCTCGGCTGTGGGGGCGGAGCGGATGATCAAGCGGAGCACGACGATGGCCGCGGTGGCGCTGGTGTGCGCCGTGACCGTACTGACGGCGCCGGGAGCGGCGTACGCGGCGCCGACCGTCCCGCCGCCCTCGCCGTCGCCGTCGTCCTCGCCGTCGTCACCGTCGCCGGGCTCCCCGTCCTCGGGCGCTACGGATCTGGAGGCGGTCCGCGCCCGGATCGACGCGCTCTATCACGACGCTGCCGTCGCCACCGACGCGTACAACGCGGCGCAGGAGAAGGCCGACCGGCAGTCCGTGCAGATCGTCAAGCTCGCGCAGAAGATCGCCTCCGGGCAGCGCAGACTCGACCGGCTCAAGAGCGAGGCGGGGGCGGCGGCGCGGGAGCAGTACCGCACGGGCGGCATCCCGCGCGAGGCGCAGTTCATGCTCTCCGGCGACCCGCAGACCTTCCTGGACAACGCGGGCCGCGCCTACCAGGGCCAGCAGGCCACGCGGAACCTCCTCAAGGAACTCGCCCGTACGCAGGACGAGCTGGCGGAGTACGCGAAGTCGGCGTCCGCCAAGTGGAAGGACCTGGAGGAGGGCCGCAAGAAGAAGGCCGCCGCCAAGAAGAAGATCGAGAAGCAGATCAAGGCCGCGCAGGAGCTGGAGAACCGGCTCCAGAAGAAGGAGCGGGAGCGGCTGCGGAAGCTGGAGGAGCAGGCCGAGCAGAAGGCGCAGTCGGCGTGGCTGTCGTCCGGCGTGCTCAAGGAGTTGAACGGGAAGGCGAGTGAGGCCGGGAAGGCGGCGGTGGCGTTCGCCACGAAGCAGCTCGGCAAGCCGTATGTGTGGGGGGCGGCCGGGCCGTCCTCGTTCGACTGCTCCGGGCTCACCTCGCAGGCGTGGGCGGCGGCCGGGCGGCCCATTCCCCGGACCTCCCAGGAGCAGTGGAAGCGGTTGCGGCATGTCGCCGTGAAGGATCTGCGGCCCGGGGACCTGATCATTTATCACGACGACGCGAGTCATGTGGGCCTGTACATCGGTGACGGCGCGATCATCCACGCGCCGCGGCCCGGAAGGAACGTCACGATGGCCGGCGCCGGCTCCATGACAATCCTGGGCGCGGTCCGCCCTGATGCTCCGCTGAACGGGGGATGAGGTCAGCCCCGTAAGGGGCACGGGAACGCCGGCCGCTGAGGAGCGGGCGCTCAGATCAGCCCCCTCAGGGGCGCGGGGAACTGCGCGCCCAGCCACGACGCACCCGGCACTCTGGGGCGCTGCCCCAGCCCCCGCTCCTCAAGCGCCGGAGAGGCTGGGAGTTTGACGCTGAGGCCAGCCCCAAGGGCCCCAGGGCCGGAGGCCAGGAGTGGGCGCTCAGACCAGCCCCGTCAGGGGCGCGGGGAACTGCGCGAGAAGCCCCACGGGGGCTGCACCCGAGGCACAACGTGCACTGACCCGGCGCTAGGGTGCCGCCTTGCCCACCCTGCCGCCCCAGGCGGCAGACTGCCCAAGGCGGGGGGCGCCTAAGAGTCACCGGTGCTGACAGCCCCGTCAGGGGCGCGGGGAACTGCGCGAGCGGCCACGACGCACCCGGCACTCTGGGGCTCCGCCCCAGCCCCCGCTCCTCAAGCGCCGGAGGGGCTGGATGTTGGCGCTGAGCCCAGCCCGGCAGGGCCACGGCGGGCCCGCACCCCATGACGAACCCCCGCCGGCAGGCGTGACGTGGGGCACGTGAGGGGGGCCACTGACGGCCCCCAAAACACCCGCCCCCCGCCGGAGGCCCACGTGAGGTTGGTCATCCCCCACCCCCCAACACCCCACCCCCAACCGCCCCACAACGCCCAAGACCCCCCACGCCCCACTCCCCGCCCACGCCCCGCCCATTCCACAGACCCGCCCCCGCCCGCTAAGGTCCCCGTCGGTGGACCGGCACCCCGGCCCACCGCGCCCTCGGGGGGAGGGAAGGAAGACCGAGCGCATGCCCGTACCCGTACCGCGGCAGGAAGCGACCCCGGCCGCGGCAGACGGTCAGGCTCCCGCCACGCGACCACCCGAGCCCACAGAACCGCACACCCCCACAGAACCGCACACCTCCACCACCCCGCACACCCGGACGGAACCGCTCCCCCGGACGGAACCGCCCGTCCCGACGACCGACGAGGCCCGTACGACCGACGCCCCGCGCCCGCGCACCACCGCGCCCGCGCCCCCCGCCCAGCCGCCCCGCGCCCCCTCCGCGCCGGCCGGCGACGTGGCGTACCCGCGTACGAAGACCGCCGTCGCCGCCACCACCGGCCTGACCCTGCTGGTCATCGAGGACGATCCGACGGGCTCCGTGACGATCCCGGAGGTCCCGGACGCGGCGGGCCGCCCGATCCGCGTGCGCACCGCCCGCAATCTCACCGAGGCCGAGCGCCTGCTCACCGACGACGTGAACTGCGTACTGCTGGATCTGGCCCTGCCCGGCGCCCGTACCGACGCCGACGAACTGGAACCGCTGCGTCACGTGCTGCGCCTCGCGCCCCGCACGGCCGTCCTCGCGCTGACCACGTCCGGTGACGCGGAGCGCGGCGCGGGCGCGGTGCGGGCCGGCGCGCAGGACTATCTGTTCCGCGACGAGCTGGACGCCCGGGTGCTGGGCCGCGCGATCCGTTACGCGGTCGAGCGCAAACGCGCCGACGTCGCGCAGCGCAAGCTGGCCGAGTCCCGGATCCGCGCGCAGGAGAACGCCCGTCTGGAGCGCGGCCTGCTGCCGACGCCGCTGCTGGACGGCTCTCCGCTGCGGTTCGCGTCGAGTTACCGCCCCGGCCGCTCGCGCGCGCTGCTCGGCGGCGACTTCTACGACACCGTGCGCACCCCCGACGGCACGGTCCACGCCATGATCGGTGACGTGTGCGGGCACGGCCCGGACGCGGCGGCGCTCGGTGTCGAACTGCGGATCGCGTGGCGGGCGTTGACGTTCGCGGGGCTGTGCGGGGACCACTTGCTGTCGACGTTGCAGCAGGTCCTTGAGCACGAGCGGGACGACGACGAGATCTTCGCCACGCTGTGCACGGTCGACATCGCGCCGGACGGCCGCCGCGCGGGCCTGTGCCTCGCGGGCCACCCGTCACCGCTGATCGCGAGCCCGGGCCGGCCGGCGTCGCTGCTCCCGTACGAGAACAGCGGTCCGGCGCTCGGGCTGCTGCCGCGGGCGCGGTGGCCGCGGATGCAGGTGGAGCTGGGTCCTTCGTGGAGCCTGATGCTGTACACGGACGGTCTGATCGAGGGCCGGATCGGGCAGGGCAACCAGCGGCTCGGCCAGGAGGGCATGGTCGAGATCGTGCGCCGGCAGCGGGCGGCCGGGCTGAGCGGCGAGGAGCTGCTGGAGTCCGCGCTGAACGAGGTCCGCGACCTCAACGGCGGTGACCTCACCGACGACGTGGCGATCCTGCTCCTGGACCGCTGACGCGCGGCCGTACGCATACGAGCCGTACAAGCCGTACAAGCCGCACAAAGGGACGGGCGGCGGTCAGCGCCGCCCGTTGTACGGGCCGTACGGGCCGTCGCTGCTGGAGCCGCCGCCCTTGCGCCACCCGCCGCCACCGCCACCGCCGCCGAGCGCGCGGATCGCCGGGCGCACGTCCACCATGTAGACGATGGTCGCCACGAGGCCGATGACCGGCAGGAACGACAGGATCGGGAACAGCAGGTTCACGACGAACGCGAGCCCGAGGATGATCAGCCAGAACGGCTTGGTCTTCTTGTCGGCGGCGCGGTAGGCGTCCTCACGCCGGATCGCCGCGTCGATGAACGCGAAGCCGCTGAAGACGACGAGCGCCAGGCTCAGCAGCGACATGAGATTGGCGAATCCCTGCATCAGCACAACAACGCCACCACCCGACTCGACTTACCGAGGACCCGCACACCGTACCCGTACAACGAGCCGGACACTCCACAAGTGCCCGGCCCGTCCACTTCCGTGCCGCCGCCTACTTCCCGGCGTCCGGGGCGGTCTTCTTGACGGGCGCCTTGCGGGCGGCCGGCGCCTTCTTGGCGGCGGTCTTCTTGGGCGCGACCGGCTCGCTCGCCGCGTTCTCCTCGGCGGGGGCCGTCTCGGGCTCGACGGCGACGGCGATCTCGGTGATCTCGTCGGCGGCCTCGCCGCGCCAGGTCCGTACGGTCTCCTCGCCGCGCTCGGCGACCTTCTCGTACGTCTCACGCGCGCGGACGGCCGCCTCGGCGGCGATGCCGACGCCGCGCAGCGCGAAACCCTGCGCGCTCTCGCCGAGCTTCTTGAGGTCGGTGTCGAAGGAGGCGACCAGCTCGTTCACCTTCGCGGTGAGCGTGGCCTGCGCCTCCTTGGCGCGCGCGGCCGCCTTCTCCTGCACGTCCTTGGGGTCGGTGGCGCGTACGGCCTCGAAGCGGGCCGGGGCCTCGGTACGGAGCTGTTCGACGAGGCCGGGCACCTTCTTGGCCTCCTGGAGCGCCAACTCGGCGCTGCCCGCGAGGAAGTACAGCGGGGTGGGGTCGGTGAGCGTCTTGCGGAGGTCGTCCTTGATGGCCATGGCGTGGTCCTCCCGGATCACTTCAACTACTGCTTGAGGGCTCGGCATCGCCGCCGGCCGCCGCGGTCCCGTTCTCTTTCCTGAAGGACTCGTAGATCTGCAACAGGACCTGCTTCTGACGCTCGTCGAGCGAGGGATCCGCGAGGATCACCGCGCGAGTCTCCACCTCGTCCCGCTCCCGTTCCGCGTCGAGGATGCCGGCGCGTACGTACAGGGTCTCGGCGGAGATCCGCAGCGCCTTGGCGACCTGCTGCAACACCTCCGCGCTCGGCTTGCGCAGCCCGCGCTCGATCTGGCTCAGGTACGGGTTGGACACACCGGCCGCCTCGGCGAGCTGCCGCAAGGACAACTGCGCGGTGCGACGCTGCTCGCGCAGGTACTCGCCGAGATTTCCGACGTTGAGCGATGCCATACCCCGACCCTGCCCCACCCCGCTAACTTTTGCAAGCACCCCGCTTGCAAAAGTGTCCCTCCTCACTCGCCGCGCGGCCACCGGCAAGCCGCCGGCTCGGGACCGGCCTGTCTCGCGCTTTCTGAGCCGCTACCGCGCTCGGCTGGCTACGGTTGTACGACCGGTGACAAGGCGACGGGGGCAACGATGCGCATCGCGGTGATGGGGGCGGCGGGCAGGCTGGGCGGGCGGGTCGTGCGGTTGCTCGCGGACCGGGCCGACGTGGACGTCGTAGCGATGACCAGGCGGAGGCTGCCTGCCGAGGCGTTGCCGCCGCAGGTGGGGGTCGCCGTCGCCGACTACGCTGATCCGCCCGCTCTGCGTGCGGCCCTGAAGGGCGTGGACACTCTGGTCTTCGTCTCCAGTGACGGGCCCGATGCACAGGTGCTGCTGCACCATCGCAACGTTGTCGCCGCCGTGGCGGCTGAGGGTGTCGGCCATGTCGCGGCGCTGAGCAGCGTTGACGCCGACACGGCGTCTCCGTTCTGCTACGCCGTGGTCAACGGGCTCACCGAGGAACTGCTTCTGGCTACCGGCGTCCCGTGCTCGTTCGCCAGAGCTTCGCTCTACATCGAGTTCTTCCAGGGCTGGCTCACCGAGGCACGCGCGACCGGGCTGCTGCGGCTTCCGGCCGCGGACGGCCGGGTCTCCCTGGTGGCGCGCGACGACGTGGCGCGCGCACTCGCCGCCCTCGCGGTGGGTGAGCCGACCGGCCGTCACCACGACATCACGGGGCCCGAGTCGGTGGACCTGGCCGGCATCGCCTCGATCACGGCGGAGGCCTGGGAGACGCCTGTCGCCTACGTGGACATCCCGGCCGGCACGTACTGCGCCGAGACGGCGGCGACCGGCCTGGATCCCTGGTGGCTCTACGCCTTTTCGTCCATGTTCGCCTCGGTGCGCGAGCAGCGCTGGGATCGAGTCGGAAACGACTACACCCAGCTGACCGGCCGCGCCCCTCTCGCCCTCCGCGACGCCCTCTCAGCACACGGGTGAGAGCCGGACACCGCCAAGCGGGCCGGACGAGGTGCGGCAGGGCCGACCCAAGATGTCAGCCTGCCCGGGCTGCCTCGGATTGAGCGAGAACGACTGCCGTGCTGGGCCTGAACTCCCGTGCCGGGGAGGCAGGGCGCGCGGGTACCGTGCTGCGATGCGTTCAGAATTCATCGATCCGCCCGCCGATCTCGACACCGTACGGGAGTCCTACGACCGGATCGCCGATCAGTACGCCGAGTTGGTGGCGACGACCGGGATGGGGGACATCCGGCGGCATCCGTGGCTGAAGGCGGCGGTCGACGCGTTCGCGGAGTCGGTGGGCGGGCTCGGGCCCGTGCTCGACGTGGGGTGCGGGCCAGGCACCGTCACCGGGTACCTCGCCGAGCGCGGGCTCGACGTGTCCGGCGTCGATCTCTCCCCCCGCATGGTCGCCAACGCCCGCCGCCTGTACCCGGACTGCCGTTTCGAAGCCGCCTCCGCGACCGAACTCACCCTGGAGGACGCCTCGTTGGGCGGCATCCTCGGCTGGTGGTCGCTGTTCAACCTGCCGCGTGACGTGCTGCCCGGCGTCCTCGCCCTGTTCGCCCGCGCCCTGAAGCCCGGCGGCTACTTCCTCACCGGCACCCATGTCGGCGACGAGGACGTGCGGCGCACCGAGGCGTACGGCGGTGCCGTCGAGTGGACCACGCACCAGTGGCGGCCCGAGCTGTACACCGGCCTGATCGAGCGCGCCGGACTGCACATCCGCGCCGAACTGCGGCTGCCCGCCGACGAGTTCAGCGGGCCCGGGCTCGTCGTCATGGCGCAGCGGCCGGCCGCCTGACAGCCCCCTCGGGAAGAGAACTACCCCCGCTGCCGCGCCCTGCGCACCGACGGAGTCCCGGCGGCCGCCGGCGGCGGGGGCGGCGGGGTGGCGAGACTGCCGGTCGCCAGATGCGTCAGCAGGCGCAGCAGCGTCTCCCGGTCGCCGGGCTCGTCGAACGCCTCCAGCACCTCCCCGTGCACCCGGTCCACGATCTCCTGGCTGCGCGCCGCGACCCGCGCCCCCTTCTCGGTCACCGCGATGATCCGCGCCCGCCGGTCCGCCGTCGACGGCCTGCGCTCCGCGAGTCCCGCCTTCTCCAGCGCGTCCACGGTCACGACCATCGTCGTCTTGTCCATGTCACCGATCTCGGCGAGCTGCGCCTGCGTGCGCTCCTCCTCCAGCGCGTGCACGAGGACGCAGTGCATCCGCGCCGTGAGGCCGATCTCGGCGAGCGCCGCCGCCATCCGCGCGCGCAGGACGTGACTGGTGCGGTCGAGGAGGTAGGAGAGGTCCGGCCTGGTCGGGGTCGGCACGGGCGTCATCGCGGTCATGGGAACCAGCGTAGACCACCAGAGGTTCGGATAGAGATAGTCCGCAACGAAACCATCTGTTACGGTCGTGCTGTCGTCGTCGCCCGGCAGGGGCGGCGCCCTCCCGGAAGGACCGCTGCCATGTCCGCAGCCTCCACCGATCCCCATCCCGCTCCCGGAGCCGATCCCCGCCCAGTTCCCGGAGCCGCCCCCCACCCCTGGTTCGCGCTCGCCGTCGTCGCCGCCGGGACGCTGATGATCATCCTGGACGGTTCGATCGTGACCGTCGCGCTCCCCGCGATCCAGCGCGACCTGAACTTCAGTCCCACGTCCCTGAGTTGGGTCGTCAACGCCTACCTCATCGCGTTCGGCAGCCTGCTCCTGCTCGCCGGGCGCCTCGGCGATCTGCTGGGCCGCAAGCGGATGTTCCTCACCGGGACGGCCGTCTTCACCGCCGCCTCCCTCCTCGCGGGCCTCGCCACCGGCCCCGCCGTCCTGCTCGCCGCCCGCTTCCTGCAAGGCGTGGGCAGCGCGATGGCGGCGGCCGTCGGCCTCGGCATCCTCGTCACGCTCTTCCCCGATCCGCGCGAACGGGCCCGCGCCATCGGCGTGTTCAGCTTCACCGGCGCCGCCGGAGCCTCCATCGGGCAGGTGCTCGGCGGCGTCCTGACCGACGCCCTCGACTGGCACTGGATCTTCTACGTGAACCTGCCCATCGGCGCCGCCGTCCTCGCCCTCGCCGTCCCCGCGCTCCCCGCCGACCGGGGCCTCGGCCTGCGCGCCGGCGCCGACGCGTGGGGCGCCCTGCTCATCACCGCCGGCCTCATGCTCGGCATCTACGGCGTCGTCGGCATCGAGCACTACGGCGCCGGCTCCGCCCGTACGCTGCTCACGCTCCTCGCGGCTCTCGCGCTGGTCGCCGGTTTCGTCGGGCGGCAGGCGAAGGCCCGTACGCCGCTGATGCCGTTGCGGGTGCTGCGCTCGCGGGCCGTCGCCGGGGCCAACCTCACCCAAGTCCTCACGCTCGCCGCGATGTTCGCCTTCCAGGTGCTCGCCGCGCTCTACATGCAGCAGGTCCTCGGCTACGGCGCGCTGGCGACCGGCCTCGCCATGCTGCCCGCCGCCCTCATGATCGGCGCGGTCTCGCTGGGCGCGTCGGCGCGGCTCGCGGCGCGGTTCGGGCGGCGGGCGGTGCTGCTCTCGGGCCTGGTGCTGCTGGCGGCGGCGCTCACGTATCTGTCCCGGGTGCCGGTGCACGGCTCGTACGTACCGGATCTGCTGCCGGTGATGCTGCTGGTGTCCGGGGGCGGGCTGGTGCTGCCGATGCTGGCGGGGCTCGGGATGTCGGCGGCGGGCGAGGCGGACGCGGGTCTCGCCTCGGGCCTGTTCAACACCACGCAGCAGATCGGCATGGCCCTCGGGGTCGCCGTCCTGTCCACCCTCGCCTCCACCCGCACCCGCGCCCTGCTCGCCGGGGGCGCCTCCCGGGCCGAGGCGCTGACCGGCGGCTACCGTCTCGCCTTCGGCATCGGCGCGGTGCTGATCGCGGCGGCCGCGGCGGTGGCGCTGACCCTGCCGCGCGAACGCACCGAGGGGCCCGAACACCCCGAGCGACCCGAGCGGCCCGAGCGGTCAGGAACGGAGAAGCCGCGGCAGGGGGCGGCTGCCTAGGGCCTTTCCTTCGGATCAGGCCGGATCAGGGAGCGGGCTCTGGTGCCGTGCATCGCAAGGCGGAGGAGGGCGTCATGGCGGAGCCATGGCAACCGACGACAACGCCGCGA
>NZ_JBVKBC010000044.1:0-20033 GCF_055639095.1 Streptomyces sp. NPDC107550 | reverse complement strand
TCCTCCACACCTACAACCACCACCGCTGCCACACCGCACTCGGCGGCCAACCACCGATCAGCCGTGTGAACAACCCTGCGGGTCAATACACCTAGCCCGCGTACTCGGTGAGGTCGATCGCGTACAGGCGCAGGCCCTCGTCCTCGCCGGTGGGTGTCATCCCCAGCTTGTGGAGGAGTTTCGCCGACGGGGAGTCGTCGGGGGCCGCCGCCGCGACCACCCGGTCGATGCCGCGGTCCTGGAGGGCGAACTCCAGCGTGGCCTGGGCCGCCTCGGACGCGTAGCCCTGGCCCCAGAAGACGCGGCCGAGACGCCACTGGATGCCGACGTGGCCGGCGATCCGCGCCGGGGCGTCGGGTACGTACAGGCCGATCGCGCCGACCAGTTCGCCGGAGCCGAGGAGTTCCACGGCGAAGATCCCGAAGCCCTCGTCGTCCCACTCCTCCTCCCAGCGCTCGATGTCGTCCGCGCTCTCGTCGAGGGAGCGCGGCTCGCCGTCGCCGATGCGGCGCATCACGGCCGGGTCGGCCTGGATCTCGGCCAGCGGGGCGAGGTCGTCGTCGGGCAGCCAGCGGCGCAGGAGCAGGCGGGGGGTGCGGATCTCGGTCATGGGTCCATCCTCCGGCACGCGACGGGCGCGGCGCGCGAAAGGCCCCGGAGGCGGACACCTCCGGGGGCCTTCACGCATGTGCGGGCGCTTGTGCTCAGTCCTGTGCTCAGTCCTGCGGTCTCTTCGGCCGCCACACCACGAGCGCGCTGGTCTGCTGCACCTCCTGGTACGGGACCAGGTCGCGGCGGTACGAGGCGTGCACCGCCGCCTCGCGCTGCTGCATGGCCGCGGCGGCGCCCTCCACGGCGGCGGACAGCTCCGCCACCCGGGACTGGAGGGCCGCCACCTGGTTCTCCAGCTCGATGATGCGCTTGATGCCGGCCAGGTTGATGCCCTCGGCCTGCGACAACTGCTGCACCTGGCGCAGCAGTTGGATGTCGCGGGCCGAGTAGCGCCGGCCGCGCCCGGCCGTGCGGTCGGGGGAGACCAGGCCGAGCCGGTCGTACTGGCGCAGGGTCTGCGGGTGCAGGCCGGACAGCTGGGCCGCCACCGAAATGACGTAGACCGGGGTCTCGTCGGTCAGTTCGTACGGGTTGTTACGTCGACGGCCGTCCATCTGGCTCAAGCTCCCTTCGCGGCCTGGAACAGTTCTGCCCGCACGTCGGTGTCCTCAGTCGCCTTGCGGTACGACTCCAGGGCCTCGCGGGCTTCGTCGGAAAGATCCTTGGGCACGGCCACCTCCACCGTCACCAGCAGATCGCCGCGCGTGCCGTCCTTACGGGCGGCGCCCTTGCCGCGGGCCCGCATCGTCCGCCCGTTCGGCGTGCCCGCGGGCAGCTTCAGGGTGACGGCGGGGCCGCCGAGCGTGGGCACCTTGACGTCGCCGCCGAGGGTCGCCTCGGCGAACGTCACCGGGACGGTCACCGTCAGGTTGTCGCCCTTGCGGCCGAAGACCGGGTGGGCGTCGACGTGGACGACGACGTACAGGTCACCGGCCGGGCCGCCGCGCTCGCCGGGGGCGCCCTTGCCGCGCAGCCGGATGCGCTGCCCGTCGGAGACGCCCGCGGGGATACGGACCTGCATGGTGCGGGAGGACTTCGCGCGGCCGGAGCCCTTGCAGACGTCGCAGGGGGTCTCGGCGATGAGGCCGCGCCCCTTGCAGTCCACGCACGGGTCGGTCAGCGAGAAGCCGCCTCCGCCGCCCCGCGAGACCTGCCCGGTGCCGACGCAGGTCGGGCACACGCGCGGCGTGCCGTTCTTGTCGCCGGTGCCCGAACACGCCTTGCAGGGCTGCTGGGACGACATCCGCAGCGGTACGGTCGCGCCGTCGACGGCCTCGGTGAAGCTGAGCGTCACCTCGGACTCGATGTCCTGCCCCCGGCGCGGCTGGGTGCGGGTGCCCGCGCCCGCGCCGCCCCGGTTGAACAGGCCGCCGAAGACGTCGCCGATGCCGCCGCCGAAGCCGCCGGTGCCGCCCTGCCCGGGGGCGCCGCCGCCGAACAGGTCGCCCAGGTCGAAGTTGAACGTGCCGCCCGCGCCGCCGGGTCCGGGGCGGAAGCCGCCGTTCCCGAAGAGCGCGCGGGCCTCGTCGTACTCCTTGCGCTTCTTGGGGTCACCGAGGACGTCGTTCGCCTCGGAGATCTCCTTGAAGCGGTCCTCCGCCTTGGGGTTGCCCTTGTTGGCGTCGGGGTGGTTCTCCCGGGCGAGCTTGCGGTACGCCTTCTTGATCTCGGCGTCGGTGGCGTCCTTGGGGACGCCGAGGACCTTGTAGTAGTCCTTCTCGATGAAGTCCTTGGTGCTCATCGGCCTCGACGTCCCTCCTCACCTGTGTCTGTCACTCGTATGACGTCAGCCCTCTTCCGGGCCACCGCTGTCCTTGTCGGCGTCCTTCTTGCCGGACGTGTCGGCCGCGTCCTCGGACTTGCCGCCCTGGGCGCCCGGCTGGGGCTCGGCGACGGCCACCCGCGCGGGGCGGATGGTGCGCTCGCCGATCCGGTAGCCAGGCTGCAGGATCGCCACGCAGGTCGTCTCGGTGACGTCCGGTGCGTAGCTGTGCATCAGGGCCTCGTGCACGGTCGGGTCGAAGGGCTCGCCCTCCTTGCCGAACTGTTGCAGGCCCATCTTGGCGACGACCGTCTCCAGCGATTCGGCGACGGACTTGAAGCCGCCGACGAGTTCGCCGTGTTCACGGGCGCGGCCGACGTCGTCGAGGACCGGGAGCAGCTCGGACAGGAGGTTCGCCACGGCGATCTCCTTGACCTGCGCGCGGTCCCGCTCGACGCGGCGGCGGTAGTTCTGGTACTCGGCCTGGAGCCGCTGGAGGTCGGCGGTGCGCTCGCCGAGGGCGGCGCGGGCCTGGTCCAGGGCGGCCGTCAGGCCGGCGTCGGTGTCGGGTGTGCTGGAAGCTGAGTCCCCGGCCGGGGCCGCCCCCTCGCCCTTGTCGGGCGAGGCGGCGGTCTTCGGCTCGGCGGAGTCGGCGGGGTCCGCCGGGGTGCCGGAGGGGACGTCAGGCTTCTCGTTCTCCTCGAAGCCCGGGGTCTCCTCCGTCACGCGGCACCGTCCTTGCGGTCCTCGTCGACGATCTCGGCGTCGACGACGTCGTCGTCCGCGGCAGCCTTGGCGCCGGCGTCACCCTGCGGGGCGTCGCCGCCCGCGGCCTGGGCGCCCTGGGCGTCGGCGTACATGGCCTGGCCCAGCTTCTGGGAGACGGCGGCGACCTTCTCCGTGGCGGTGCGGATCTCGGCCGTGTCCTCGCCCTTGAGCTTCTCCTTCAGCTCGGTGACGGCTTCCTCGACCTCGGTCTTGACCTCGGCGGGAACCTTGTCCTCGTTGTCCTTGAGGAACTTCTCCGTCTGGTAGACGAGCTGCTCGCCCTGGTTGCGCGACTCGGCGGCCTCGCGGCGGGCGTGGTCCTCGTCCGCGTACTTCTCGGCCTCCTGGCGCATCCGGTCGACCTCGTCCTTCGGCAGCGAGGAGCCGCCGGTGACGGTCATCTTCTGCTCCTTGCCGGTGCCGAGGTCCTTCGCCGTGACGTGCATGATGCCGTTGGCGTCGATGTCGAAGGAGACCTCGATCTGCGGGACGCCGCGCGGCGCCGGGGGCAGACCGGTCAGCTCGAACATGCCGAGCTTCTTGTTGTACGCCGCGATCTCGCGCTCGCCCTGGTAGACCTGGATCTGCACGGACGGCTGGTTGTCCTCGGCCGTCGTGAAGATCTCGGACCGCTTGGTCGGGATCGTGGTGTTGCGCTCGATGAGCTTGGTCATGATGCCGCCCTTGGTCTCGATGCCGAGGGACAGCGGGGTCACGTCGAGGAGCAGGACGTCCTTGACCTCACCCTTGAGGACACCGGCCTGGAGCGAGGCGCCGATGGCGACGACCTCGTCCGGGTTCACACCCTTGTTGGCCTCCTTGCCGCCGGTCAGCTCCTTGACGAGCTCGGCGACGGCGGGCATGCGGGTGGAGCCACCGACGAGAACGACGTGGTCGATCTCCGACAGGTTGATCCCGGCGTCCTTGATGACGTTGTGGAACGGCGTCTTGCAGCGCTCCAGCAGGTCGGACGTGAGCTGCTGGAACTGGGCGCGCGTGAGCTTCTCGTCCAGGTGCAGCGGGCCCTCGGCGGACGCCGTGATGTAGGGCAGGTTGATCGTGGTCTCGGTCGAGGACGAGAGCTCGATCTTGGCCTTCTCGGCCGCCTCGCGCAGACGCTGGAGCGCCATCTTGTCCTTGGCGAGGTCCACGCCGTGGCCGTTGTTGAACTGCTTGACCAGGTAGTCGACGACGCGCTGGTCCCAGTCGTCACCACCGAGGTGGTTGTCACCGTTGGTGGCCTTCACCTCGACGACACCGTCGCCGATCTCGAGCAGCGAGACGTCGAACGTACCGCCACCGAGGTCGAAGACGAGGATCGTCTGGTCGTCCTTGTCGAGGCCGTACGCGAGGGCGGCGGCCGTCGGCTCGTTGACGATGCGCAGGACGTTCAGGCCCGCGATCTCGCCGGCCTCCTTCGTCGCCTGACGCTCCGAGTCGTTGAAGTACGCCGGTACGGTGATGACGGCGTCGGTGACCTTCTCACCCAGGTAAGCCTCGGCGTCCCGCTTCAGCTTCTGCAGGATGAAGGCGCTCATCTGCTGCGGGTTGAAGTCCTTGCCGTCCAGGTTGATCTTCCAGTCAGTGCCCATGTGGCGCTTGACCGAGCGGACCGTCCGGTCCACGTTCGTGACCGCCTGGCGCTTGGCGACCTCGCCGACCAGCACCTCGCCGTTCTTCGCGAAGGCGACGACGGACGGCGTGGTCCTGGCGCCCTCCGCGTTCGTGATGACGGTGGGCTCGCCGCCTTCCAGAACGCTGACGACGGAGTTAGTCGTGCCCAGGTCGATGCCGACCGCACGTGCCATTTTCGATTCCTCCAGCTACCTACTTGAGTGGAACTGACTCAAGACTGCAACACCGGGGGGCTCCGCGTCAACAGACCTGAGTCAACGGGGCTCAACTTTTATCCGCCCCTTACAGCACCTGGCCTTCTGACCTGGGGTTTTTCATCCCGGCCGGGTTGACTCCCGTCGTCCTTCACCTGCGGGCGGGTAGGGGCTGACCGCGCAGTTCCCCGCGCCCCTGGGTGGGTGGGTGGCTCCGCCGGTGGGTTTCCCCGACTTTCGTCGTGGCTGATCGCGCAGTTCCCCGCGCCCCTAGGTAGGTGGGCCTGCCCGTAGTCCTTCACCTTTCGCCCGGTGGGGCTTCTCGCGCAGTTCCCCGCGCCCCTGGAGGGGCGACTGCGTCGCCACCTCCTCCCCTGGGGAGCAGGGGCGCAGCCCCGCTCCCTCAGGGGCGCGGGGAACTGCGCGACCAGCCACCCACCGGGCCGCAGGTGAACTACGACCTCAGGGGGCAGCGCCCCTTCAGGGGCGCGGGGAACTGCGCGATCAGGCGGCCGCCGGGGTGTCACGGGTAGAGGGACGTGACGCGGGTTGTCCAGGGGTGGGGGCCGTGGCGTTTGGCGTACAGGGCACGGCAATGCTCCCGCAGCGTAGGGAACAGCCGGCTCGCCGCATCCAGCGCCGGCAGAAGCCCCCCGCCCCCGTCGGCGACGACCCCCGTACCGTCAGCCCGGACAAGCCGAGCCACCCCCACCCCCGCCCCCTCGAAGGCAAGCACCGGCACCCCCGCCGCGAGCGCCTCCAGATAGATCAGCGGCACCCCGCCCACCGGCCCCCACGGCAGCACAAGCCCCCGGTACCGGGGCAGCACCCGCCGCAACTCCCCCCGCCCGGCGACCCCGTAGAACCGTACGGACGCGGGCGCAGCCCCCCGGCACGCCCGCCCGAGCGGCCCGCCCCCGAGGACGTCGAGCCGCTGCCCCTCGGGCCACCGCCGCAGCAGCGCGAGCACCCCGCTCTCCGGCGCGAGGCGCCCCGCGAACAGCCACCCCTGCCCGGGCCCGGCACCAGCCGCGTCCTCCGGCTGCGGCACGAACGCCGGGACGAGGGCGAGCCGTTCGGCGGGGACACCGGCGCGCACGTACGACTCGCGGGCCTCATCGGACTGGACGACGATCCGGTCCGCGCGGCGCAGCAGGACGTCCCGGCGCAGCCCGCCGCGCGCCGCCCACGCGCGCGGGAGCGCGTCCAGCGGGGAGGGCCGGCAGCGGGCGTGGAGGGTGACGACGAGCGGCCCCGGCCAGTGCGCGGCGAAGGCGAGTTCGGGGCCGGGGCGGCGCAGATGGGCGTGGAGGACGTCGGGGGCCCACGCGGCGAGCGCCCCCGCCGGGTCCCGGTCCTCGCGGGCGGCGATGACCCGTACCTCGTGCCCGGCGCGGCCGAGCGCCGCCGCCTGGTCGAGCACGGTGGCGTGGGCGCCGCCGGGCACGGCACGCCCGGGGAAGGCGTGGGCGAACGCGATCCTCACGCGAACGCCGCCCCGGACCGCACCAGCGTCAGGTCGGGCCCGAACTCGCCCGCCCCGGCGAGCACTTCGGGCAGTTCGGGCGCGTGGTCGACCTGGAGCAGGACGCGTTCGCCGGGCGCGACGACCTCCTCCCACACCCCGTCGAGGCGGCGCGTCCAGGAACCGTCCCGCTCCCCGAGCGCGTACGGCAGCACCTGCCAGGCCGCGTCGCGGGCGGCGGCTCTGCGCACGCGCGCGCGTGCCCCGCCGAACGGTTCGAAGGAGACGATCCGCCCCCGGTAGCCCGCGCGGCGCAGCGCCCGCCCGAAGACGCCGTCGTGGGCGCCGGAGTCCAGGACGAGGTCGATCTCGTACTGGTGGAGCTGGCGCACCAGCAGGCGCGTGGGGCCGAAGCTCATCATGTCGCTGCTCCCTCGGTCGTCCGGGTGTCGCCCCCGGGTGCGGTACGTGCTGTACGGCTGCGTGCGGATGCCCCGCGCGGCGCGGCTCATGGCCGGGGGCGCGGGGCACGGACGCGCGCCATGGTCTGCGGGCGGGCCGGGGCGAGGGTCCTGGGCCCGGGCGCCGGCACCCGCAGCAGCAGCGCGACGGCGACGGCGCAGGCGGCGCCGAGCCCCCACACGGCCGGCGCGGGCAGGTCACCGCTGTGGACGAGGACGCCGGTGACCGCGCCGAGGCCGGCGGCCGTGCCGAGGACGACGGCGACCCCGGCCGGGGTCAGGCCGAGGCGGCGCAGCCGGTGGGCGATCGGGGCGGCACCGCCGCGCAGCAGCCCGCGCCCGGCGCGCCGCCGGGCGACGCACACGAGCAGGACGTCGGCGCTGACCAGGGCGGTGAACGCGAACAGGGACGCGGCCTGGGCAGGCGCCTCGTGCGCGGCGTTGACGAGGAGCGCGGCGCAGGCGAGGACGAACCCGGTGAACAGCGAGCCGCAGGCGCCGGCGAGGACGCGGGCCGGGGGCCAGTTGTGCATGAGGAACCCGGCGAGCGAGGCGGCGAGCAGGCCGAGGACGACGGCGAGCGGCCCGAGCCCCTCGGCTCCGGCGCAGGCGCACAGGCCGAGCGCGGTGACGACGCCGACCGTGCCGAGGACGCCGTCGCCGCTGTCGATCAGGTCGAAGGCGTTGGTGACGAAGACGATCCACAGGACGGCCGCCGCGCCGGTGAGCGGGTCGAGGGGCGTGGTGTGGACGACGACGGCGGCGGCGGCCGTCTGGACGGCGACGCGGGCGCGGGCGCCGAGGGGCCGCGTGTCGTGGACGAGGCCGAGCAGGGCGACGGCCCCGGCGGCGGCGAGCAGGACGGTGGTGTCCGCGTCGGAGGGGAGGAGCCCGGTGGCGCCGCCGGTCGCGGCGAGGGCGGCGGTGGTGACGGCCACGGCGAGACCGCCGAGGCGGGTCAGCGGGCGGCGGCGCGGGCCGCGCCGGACGGCGGCCGGGTTGCCGGTGCGCCGGGCGAGGCCGAAGGAGGTGCGCAGCGCGAGGGCGCGCAGGGCGGCGCTGAGGACAACGGTGAGCAGCAGCGCGGCCGTGGCGGCGGCGGTCCCGTAGAGCACGCTCAGCCTCGCATCCGGGCGGCGGCGGGGGCGGGCTGCGCGGTGGCCGGGTACGTCGAGGGTGCGGGTGCGGTCATGCGTGGGGCCCCTTGGGACAGGTGCGTGCGGTGGGTCGCGGTGCGGTGGGACGCGGCGCGACGGAGCCCTACAAAGCTAGTCCGTTATGTCCACATTCAGGGTGAATAACACGATCTGCTTCGCGCGGCCGGCGGGGCGGCGCGAGCGGGCCACGCGGCCAGGGACGCGTCAGCGACCGGTCAGGGGTGCCTCAGCGACACAGATCACGACCGTGGCGACTACATTGCGACCGGGTAAGTGGGTAGTCTCAGACGGACTACATAAGTTACCGCTTAGTAATCGCTCACCGTCCGGAGAAGACTCCCCCGCGCAGGCCCGAGGAGCCCCCAAATGCAACTCGCCGCGATCATCGTGTCGCTGGTTCTGATCGTGGTGGGCGCGGCGCTGTTCGTCCGCGCCCTCCTGCAGATCTACAACTTCATGCGGCTCGGCCAGAACGTGCCCAAGGGCACCCGCACCGACGAACCCGCACAGCGCACCCTCACCGTGGCCAAGGAGTTCCTCGGCCACACCCGGATGAACCGCTGGGGCGTCGTCGGTGTCGCGCACTGGTTCGTGGCGGTGGGCTTCTTCACCCTGCTGCTGACGATCGTCAACGCCATCGGCCAGCTGTTCCAGGCCGACTGGCTGCTGCCCGTCATCGGCGACTGGGCGCCCTACAACGTCTTCGTCGAGTTCATCGGCACGATGACCGTGCTCGGCATCCTCGTACTGATCGTCGTGCGCCAGCTGACGCACCCGCGCAAGCCGGGCCGCAAGTCCCGCTTCGCCGGGTCCAACTTCGGCCAGGCGTACTTCGTCGAGGCCGTCATCCTCATCGTCGGCGTCTGCATCTTCATGCTGCACGCCCTCGAAGGCGCCCAGCACCACGTCGACGGCTACGAGGCGTCGTTCTTCATCTCGTACCCGGTCGTCGCCGCCCTCAAGGGGCTCAGCGTCACCACGCTGCAGAACCTCACGTACTTCTTCGCCGGTCTGAAGATCGCCACCTCGTTCATCTGGATGATCACGGTGGCCCTCAAGACCGACATGGGTGTCGCCTGGCACCGCTTCCTCGCGTTCCCCAACATCTGGTTCAAGCGCAACGCCGACGGCGACACCTCGCTCGGCGCGCTGCTCCCGATGACCTCCAAGGGCGAGCCGATCGACTTCGAGGACCCCTCGGACGACGACGTGTACGGCGTCTCGCAGATCGAGCACTTCTCCTGGAAGGGCCTGCTGGACTTCTCCACCTGCACCGAGTGCGGGCGCTGCCAGTCGCAGTGCCCCGCGTGGAACACCGGCAAGCCGCTCTCCCCGAAGCTGCTCATCATGTCGCTGCGCGACCACGCGCACGCCAAGGCGCCCTACCTGCTCGCCGGCGGCGGCAAGTCCATGGAGGGCGAGGAGAAGGCCACCGAGGAGCAGCTCGCCTCCGTGCCGAAGGCCGCCCTCGACGAGGCCGAGCGGCCGCTCATCGGCACGGTCGAGGAGCACGGCGTCATCGACCCCGACGTCCTCTGGTCCTGCACCACCTGCGGCGCCTGCGTCGAGCAGTGCCCGGTCGACATCGAGCACATCGACCACATCGTCGACATGCGCCGCTACCAGGTGATGATCGAGTCCGCGTTCCCGTCCGAGGCGGGCACGATGCTCAAGAACCTGGAGAAGAAGGGCAACCCCTGGGGCCTGGCGAAGAAGCAGCGCCTGGAGTGGCTCAAGGAGCTGGACTTCGAGGTCCCCGTCGTCGGCCAGGACATCGAGGACCTCACCGAGGTCGAGTACCTGTACTGGGTCGGCTGCGCCGGCGCCCTGGAGGACCGCGCGAAGAAGACCACCAAGGCCTTCGCGGAACTCCTCAACATCGCGGGCGTCAAGTTCGCCATCATGGGCGGCGACGAGAAGTGCACCGGCGACTCCGCCCGGCGCCTGGGCAACGAGCCGCTGTTCCAGCAGCTCGGCCAGGAGAACGTCATGGCGCTGAACATGGCGTTCGGCGAGGAGTACGACGACGACGGCAAGGTCACCGAGGAGTCCAGGAAGCCTCGTACGGCCAAGAAGATCGTCGCCACCTGCCCGCACTGCCTCAACACCATCGGCAACGAGTACCCGCAGCTCGGCGGCGACTACGAGGTCATCCACCACACGCAGTTGCTCCAGCACCTCGTCGACGCGGGCAAGCTCGTGCCGGTGACCCCGGTCGAGGGCATCATCACGTACCACGACCCGTGCTACCTGGGCCGCCACAACAAGATCTACACGCCTCCGCGCGAGATCATCGGCAAGGTGCCCGGGCTGCGGAACGAGGAGATGCACCGGCACAAGGAGCGCGGGTTCTGCTGCGGGGCCGGTGGTGCGCGGATGTGGATGGAGGAGCGCATCGGCAAGCGCATCAACAACGAGCGGGTCGATGAGGCGCTGTCCCTCAACCCCGACATCGTCTCCACGGCGTGCCCGTTCTGCCTCGTCATGCTGACCGACTCCGTCAACGGCAAGAAGAACGACGGCAAGGCGAAGGAGTCCGTCCAGGTCGTGGACGTGGCGCAGCTCCTTCTCGACTCCGTCCGTACGGGGTCCGTGCCGGAGGCGGAGCCGGCGCAGTCGTAACGTCACGTCTTCGTCAGGCGGGTTGAAGGGCGCCCTGGGTTGTTCCACACCCCGGGGCGCCCTTCCGCGTGCCGGCGGTTTCTTCACGTGCGGCCCGGTGGGGGCGTCTCGCGCAGTTCCCCGCGCCCCTGAGGTGAGTGGGTGGCTCTGCCGGTGGGTTTCCTCGACTTTCGTCGTGGCTGGTCGCGCAGTTCCCCGCGCCCCTGGAGGGGCGACTGCGTCGCCACCTCCTCCCCTGGGGAGCTGGGGCGAAGCCCCGCTCCCTCAGGGGCGCGGGGAACTGCGCGATCAGCCACCCACCGGGCGAAAGGTGAGCTACAAGCCCCCCCGGGGCAGTACCCGGGCCCGTTGCTGACGGACGTCAGTTGGGTGGGGTGAGCCAGAGGGTCGTCAGCCACCAGGCCGTCAGCACGGTGAACGGAGTCGTCAGGGGCAGCCCCGTGAGCCGGGTGAAGCGATGGACCCGATTGCGCACGGTGTTGGGGTGCACGAAAAGCCGCTCCCCGGCGACCCCCGCGTCGCCCCCGCACTCCACCCACGCCCGCACCGCGCAAGCCACCGGCACCCCCTGCGCCCCGAGCACCTCCCACGCCCCCCGATAACGCTCGACGAGGACCGCCGCCAGATCCGCCCGCTCGGCGACAGCCACCGCCACCGCCACCTCGGCGACATGCACGACGCCACCCCGCCCGACCCCCTCGGCAGAGGTCAGCGCCGCCACCGCGAGCCGCCGCGCCGCGCCCAGCTCCTCCGCGTCGCACGGCCCCGCGAGCCCCACCGCGGGCCCGTCCGCACGGCCCCCGGGCTCCCGCGTGAGGACGCCGACCAGCACCCCGTCCAACCGCGCGAGCGGCCCCGCCCCGGCCTCCCGCGCCCACCCCTCGACGCCGGCGTCGTCCGGCCGCGCCACCAGCACCCACAGCCCGCCGGCCCCCGCAAGGCCCGCCTCCGCCGCCGCCAGTGTCGCCGTGGAGCCGCCCTCGAACAGCCGCCGCAGCAACGCCGGTTCGCGCCCGCCCGCGCCCCCCGCCCCCGCCCGCCCGGTGTCGGCGGCCCGGTGAGCGGCGATGAGCCGGGCCCGTACCGCCTGGGCCCAGTCGTCGTACAGCTCCCGCGCGTCGAAGAGGAGCCCCGCGTCGACGCCGAAGTCGCGGGCCGCTTCCCTCGCCCGGGACCAGATGGCGCGCTCGGCGACGTGGATCGCGCCGAGGACGGCCTCGATGGGCACCCCCTGACGGGCCCGCGTGGAGCCGAGTTCGGCGACGAAGGACAGCTCGCTCTCGGTGGGCCCGCGCCGCGCGGCGAGCGCCCGCGTGGCCGCCGCGAGCAGCGCCCTGGTGTGGCCCGCGATGTCGGCGGCGGGCAGGACCGCGACCTCCCGCACGGTGCTGCGGACCCCGAGGACCACGGCCGGCAGCAGGTCGTCCTCGCCGACGACGCCCTCGATGAGGTCCACCAACGCGTCCCAGCCGCCGTCCTCGCTCATGCGCGCATCCTGGCCCGTGTTGTGACGCGGCACAACAGCCGCCCGGAATCCCGTTCCGCAGGCCATGGGCAAGGGCCCGTAGGACTTCTACCGTTGGCCTCAGCCACACCCCCGCCACACCCCCCTCTCCCCGTCCCCGCAGCCGTTCAGGAGTCGCCGTGTCCGCTTCCCCTCGGGTCGCCGTGATCGGCGCGGGCGCGGCCGGGCTCGCCGCCGTCAAGGCGCTCCTGGACGCGGGCGCGCGGCCCGTCGCGTACGAGCGGGGCGAGCGGCCGGGCGGGCTGTGGGTGCGCGGCGCCGCGGGCGGCCACTCCCCCGCGTACGAGTCGCTGCACCTGAACACGAGCAAGGGGCGCACCCAGTTCGCGGACTACCCGATGCCCGCGCACTGGCCGGACTACCCCTCGGCGGACCGCGTGGCCGGGTATCTCGCGGACTACTGCGCGGCGTTCGCCCTGCACCGGCACATCCGGTTCGGGCGGAGCGTGACCCGCGTCGAGCGCGCCGACGACGGCTCCGGGTGGCGGGTGACCAGCGAGGACAGCGCGGGCGGCGGCCGGACGACGGACCTCGTGGACGCGGTCGTCGTCGCCAACGGGCACAACTGGGACCCGCGCCTGCCCGACCCCGCCTACCCCGGCGCCTTCGACGGCACCCAGCTCCACGCCCACGACCACCGCGACGCGCAGGCGTACCGCGACCGGCGCGTCCTCGTCGTCGGCATGGGCAACTCCGCGATGGACATCGCCGTCGACGCCTCCTACGTGGCGCGCGGCCCGGTGCTGCTCTCGGCACGGCGCGGGGTGCACATCGTGCCGAAGTACCTGTTCGGGCGGCCGTCGGACGCGACCGGCGGGGCACTCGCCGTGCTGCCGTGGCGGCTGCGGCAGCGCGTCGCGCAGACCATGCTGCGGCTCGCCGTGGGCACCCCGCAGTCGTACGGGCTGCCCGCGCCGGAGGGCGGCCTGTTCCAGAACCACCCCACGATCAGCGACACGATCCTGCACCGCCTCACGCACGGCGAGGTCGTCGCCCGGCCCGGGATCGAGCGCCTGGACGGCGGCCATGTCGTGTTCACGGACGGGCGGCGCGAGCCGGTCGACGTCATCGTGTGGGCGACCGGCTACCGCGTCACCATCCCCTTCCTCGACGCGCGCTGGCTCGGCCCCGACCCCGAACGGCTGCGCCTGTACCGGCGGGTGTTCCATCTGGACGACCCCAGCCTGTGCTTCGTCGGCCTGATGCAGTCCACGGGCGCCGCGCTGCCCGTCGTCGAGGCGCAGGCCCGGCTCGCCGCCGCCTATCTCGGCGGCGACTACGCCCTGCCCTCCCCCGCCGACCAGCGGCGCGCCGCCGCCCGCGCGCTGCGGGCCGCGACCCGGCGGTGGGGCGAGCGCAGGCCCGCGATGCGCGTCGACTTCGACCAGTACGTGGCCGACGTGCCGCGTGAGATCAGCGCGGGGGCCGCCCGGCTGCGGCGCGGCGCCCGCCCCTTCACGCCCGCGTCCGCCGCCTCGGCGCGGGCCGCGCGGCCGGACAGGAGTGCCGTATGAGCAGCGCCGTACCGACCCCGCGCGGCCTGCGCGACGCGCGGGGGCTGCGGGTCCTCGTCACCGGCGCGTCCGGCACGTTCGGGCGGGCGATCTGCGCCCGGCTCGACGCCCTCGGCGCGCGGGTCGTCGGCCTCGATCTGGTGCCGGACGCCGAGGGCCCGGTCGAGGTGCTGGCCTGCGACCTCACCGACGACGCCGGGGTGCGGGTCGCCGTGGCGGCGGCGCTCGACCGGCTCGGCGGCCTCGACCTGCTGATCAACAACGCGGGCCGGGGCGGTCCCGCCCCGGCCGAACACGCGCCGGGCGACGAGGTCCGCCGCCAGCTCGACCTCAATCTGCTCGGCACCTGGCGCACGACGGCCGCCTGCGTGGACGCGCTGGTCGCCGCGCGCGGCCGGGTCGTCATGGTGTCCTCGCGGATGGCGGCGATGCAGTTGCCGCTGGCCGCCGCGTACGGCGCGTCCAAGCGGGCCCTGGTCGCCTACGCGGACGCCCTGCGCCTGGAGATCGGCACGCATGTCGGCGTGACCTGCGTGTATCCGTCCGCCGTGCGCAGCCCCATCCACGACTCGACGGCCGCCGCCGGGCTCTCTCTTGAGGGCATGAGCAGCTACGAGCCGCTGGAGGGCGTCGTCGACACCGTGCTGCGCGCCGGGCTCGGGCGCCGGGTGCGCCGGGATGTGACGACGACGCGGCGCGGGGCCGTGGAGTTCTTCCTCGCCCGGCATCTGCCCGCGCTCACCGACCGGATCGTGGCCCGCACGCTGGCCGCCCGGGTCCGCGCGGGCGCGTTCGAGGGCGCGGACCTCGCGGCAGGGGTCGTACGGCGGCACGGGTCCACGCCGTGAGCACGGCGACGCGGGCACGCGGCGGGGACCTCGCGCTGTACGCGGCCGGTTCGGTCGGCATGGGGCTGTGGGTGACCGTCCCCGGGCTGCTGCTCCTGTACTTCCTCACGCAGACCCTCGGCGTGCCGCCGTTCCTCGCGGGCGTCACGCTGCTGCTGCCGAAGGCCCTCGACATCGTCGTGCACCCGCTGCTCGGCTCCCGCTCCGACCGCGCCGCCCGCCGCACCGGGCACCGGCGCGGGATGCTGCGCTGGGGGCTGCTGCTCGCCCTCGCGTGGATCGCCCTGTTCAGCGTGCCGCCGGGGCTGTCCGGCACCGGCGCCGCGCTGTGGGTCGGCGGCTGCTGCGTCGCCGGGAACCTGCTGTTCGCCTGCTTCCAGGTCCCGTACCTCACCACCCCGTCGGACCTGCGCGTCGGCTACCACGAGCGGACCCGCGTCTTCATGTTCCGCATGGCGTTCCTGACGCTGGGGCTGCTCGCCGCCGGGGTCAGCGCGCCGGGCCTGGTCGCTTCCGGTGAGCGCGGCGCGTACGCGCGGATGGCGCTGCTGCTCGCGGGCGTGCTCGTCGTCTCGGGCCTGCTCGCGCTCGCCGGGGTGCGGCGGCTGACCGGGCACTGCGGGGTGCGGACGCCGGGCGAGCGGAAGCGGACGGTCCGCTCGGAGCTGCGGGCGGCGTGGCGCGTACGGGACTTCCGGGCGCTGCTCCTGTCGTACCTGTGCACCGGCACGACCACGCATCTCTTCCTGGCCGCGCTGCCGTTCTACACCCGGTACGTGCTCGGGGACCCGGGCCTGACGGCCGTCCTGATGGGCGCCTTCCTCGCCCCGGCGGTGCTGGTCGGCCCGGGCTGGCTGCGGCTGTCGCGGGAGGTCGGCAAGCAGCGCGGACTGCTGCTCGCGCAGGGCCTGTTCCTCGCCGGGTCGCTCGCGCTGCTGCCGGGGCGGGCGCTCGGCACGGCGGCGACCGTCACCGTCGTCGCCGTCATGGGCACCGCGTTCGCCGGGCTGCAACTGCTGGCGTTCTCGATGCTGCCGGACGTCATCGCCGCCGCCGAGGCGCGCGGGGACGCGGACGCGGGCGCGTACACCGGGGTGTGGACGGCGGCGGAGGCCACCGGCACGGCCGTCGGCCCCTATCTGTACGCGGCGCTCCTCGCCGCCGCCGGGTTCGTCTCCACGACCGACGGCGCGGCCCACGCCCAGACCGGCACCGCGCTGCGCGCCCTGCTGTGGGGGTTCACGCTGCTGCCCGCCGCGCTGATGACGGCGGCGCTCGCCTGCCAGCGCCGCTACCGCCTCGACGCGGAACTCACCGCGCCCGCCCCGGCGTTCGGCGCCGGCCGGACGTGACCAAACCGGCACCCCGCGCCCCTTAACGATCCCGCGCCCCCTCGGCATCATGGACCGGCGGAGCCGCTTCAGGCTCGGGACCGGGGAGCCGAGGCGGAACAGGGCGGGACGATGACGGGCGTACGCGGACACCACCACCGGGCGCGGGTGCGCCGGGCCGCGCTGGGGGCGGCCGTGCTCGCCGCCGTGCTGACCGGCTGCGCGGGCACCTCCGGCGGTTCCCCGGGCGGCGCCGCCTCGCCGAGCACGGCCGCGCTCGCCGCGAAGGACGGCGCGGCGGTGCGCCCGGTGCCCGCCGGGCGCGGCGGCAAGGCCCCGTACGACTTCAACGGTGACGGGGTGTCGGATCTCGTGCTCGACGACCTCGCGCACGACGGGCTCGGCGACGACGCGGGCATCGCCGTCGTCTACGGCAGGAAGGGCCGCGGCCTCGACCCGGCGGTCCGCCAGGTGCTGTCCCCGGCCCGGTTCGCGGCCCGTACGAAGGGGCAGGCGCCGGCCGCGTTCGCCTCGGAGGCGGCGTGCGACCTGGACGGCGACGGCTTCACCGACCTCGTCGTCTCCACCGACCCGCCCTACGACGGGCAGGGCCGGCCGCCGGTGCCGGTGCAGATCCTGTTCGGCTCGCCGCACGGGATCGCGGGCCGGGGCGTGAAGCTGGTCGTGCCCGAGCAGGCCCGCTACGGCAACGACTGGCCCGACCAGCCCGTCTGCGGCGACTTCGACGGGGACGGCGCGCAGGACCTCGTGGTGCACGCGAGCGCGGGCCGGCTGACATATCTGCCGGGCCCGTTCACGCGTAAGGGCGCGCCGGGCGGTGCGGCGCGGCTGGTGCGCGGCGGCGGGGACGTGCCCGCGGGGCCCGCCGCCGACGTGGACGGCGACGGCACCGCCGCCTCGCACCTCGTCCTCGGCGGCCCGCAGGGCCCGGCGCGGCCGGGGGCGCGGCTGCCCGCCGGGAAGGACGTCGCGTCCGGCACGTTCGGCACGGCGGTCCTCACCGGGGCGGACGTGCGGGTCTCAGCGCCGGGCGGGAGCCGTACCGTACGGGCCGCCGGGGACGCGCTGGACGTGGGGGACCTGGACGGCGACGGCAAGGACGACCTGATCGTCTCCGGTGCCGGGCGGCCGCACCTCCTGCGCGGCGGGACCCGGCCGGTGCCCGCGTCGCCCGGCACCGGCAAGGTAATCGCCGTGGCGGACTTCGACGGCGACGGCCGCGCCGACCTCGCCCTCCAGCGGGCCGTCGGACCGGCGCGGGACGAGGTGACGGTCCTCGCGGGCGCCCGCACGGGGTCGCTGCTCGCGCCGAAGCCCCGACTCACCTTCTCCACACGGGCGTTCACCCCACGCTGACCGGCACGTACGGCGCCTCCACGGGCACGGAAGTTCCCTGCTTTCCCGTACAACCATCGCGCCCCACGGGGTGTCTCCTGATCACCGAACGGCGAGCCGCGCCCGGGACGATTCCGGGCGAACGGCGGCCGAACGGCACCGACCGACGCGGGATGTCCGCCAGACATCCCCTCTTTCTGCCGCAGGAGCCCCCCAGATGGCCAAGCTCAGACGTTCCCCCGTTTCCTCCCCGGCCGCCCGCCTGCGCCTCGTCGCGGCGACGGCCGCCGCGGCGGCGCTCACCGGCGGTCTGCTCGCCGGTGCGGCGGCCCCGGCGGGAGCGGCCGACGCGGTCCGCCGGCCGAAGGCGGACTTCAACGGGGACGGGATCGGGGACCTCGCGTTCTCCGCCGGATTCGCCTCCGTCGCCGGGCACAAGAACGCCGGCGCCCTCGTCGTCCTGTACGGCTCGGCGTCCGGTGTCTCCGCCGCCAAGCGCCTCACCGTCACCCAGAACACGGCCGGGGTGCCCGGCTCCGCCGAGGCCGGTGACTCCTTCGGCTGGGCCAACGCCTACGGCGACTTCGACCACGACGGCTTCGACGACCTGGCCGTCGCCGCCGACCACGAGAAGGTCGGCTCCGACACCGACGGCGGCACCGTCGTCATCCTGTGGGGCTCGCGCTCCGGCCTCACCGGCGGCACGACCCTCGCCGACCCGGCGCCCGGCACGCACGACCGCTGGGGCAAGACCCTCGCCGCGGGCGACTTCGACGGCGACGGCACCGATGACCTCGCGGTCGGCTCGACGGCCCCCACCATCCACGTCTTCAAGGGCGGCATCGCCAAGTCCGGGCGCGCGGGCGGCCGTTACACCGTCAAGCCGAAGATCACCGGCGGCACCTGGGCGGGCCCGATGAGCCTGTTCGCCGGCGACGTCAACGGCGACAAGCGGACCGACCTCGTCGTCGACGGCTACGCGGACGACAGCGCGGCGTGGAACACCAACTACTACCTCCCCGGTTCCCCCTCCGGCCTGACCATGTCCGGCAGCAAGAAGCTCAAGCACGGGATCACCACCGGCATCGGCGACATCAACGGCGACGGCTACGGCGACATCGTCACCGGTGAGGACTGGGACCCGGAGCGGTCCGGCTCCAGCGAACCGTCCGTGCCGGGCGCGGTCATCGGCGGCCAGATCCACGTCAGCTACGGCACCGCCGCGGGCCCGGGCGCCTTCGGCAGCGTCTCCCAGAACACCGGGAACGTGCCCGGCGCCTCCGAGCGCGGCGACTCCTTCGGCGGCGAACTGTCCCTCGGCGACATCAACGGCGACCACTACCTGGACATCGCCGTGGGCGCCTCGGGCGAGGACCTCGGCGGGGCCGCGGACGCCGGTTCGGTGACCGTCCTGTACGGCTCGGCGAACGGCATCGACACGCGGAACCGCACCCAGTTCTTCGCCCAGTCCACGGCCGGCGTCCCCGGTGACGACGAGCGCGGCGACTGGTTCGGCGGGGAACTGCGGCTGACCGACGTCACCGGCGACGGCAAGGCGGACCTCACGGTCGGCGCGCCCGGCGAGAACGGCAAGGACGGCGCCCTGACCTATCTGCCGTCGAACGGCACGAAGATCACGACGACCGGCGCGCGGGCCGTCTCGGCGCCGGCGGCGGGCGTGAGCACGGCGGGCACGCCGATGTTCGGGGCGAACGCCGCCAACTGACGGGGTGATCCGGTCCGGCCCGGACCCTAGGGCGACCCCGTAGGGGATGTCACAGGTCAGCCGCAATGCCGGGTCCGGGGGCACGGGCCCGGCGAAGCGGTCCGGGAAACAGGTACGTTCGAGTACGTGGCTGGATTCAGGAACGGACGCGGCCGGGACAACCGCGAAGCTCCGCGGGGGCGCCCGCCGTACGGGGCGCCCCCGCAGTACCCGTACGCACAGCAGCAGCAGTGGCCCGGCGCGGGTGACGGGCACGGCGAGCCGGAGTACTACGGCGAGCCGGGCGGCCCGCAGCCGTACGGCGCCGGGCACGACCCGTACGCGGCGAACAACCCGGGCCACACGCAGGCGTTCTCCGTGCACGAGGACCCGTACACGCAAGGCTCCGTCTACCAGGCGGGCGCCGCGCCGGCCGGGCCGATCGGCCCCCGGCTGCACTGGAAGCAGCTCATCTCCGGGGTCGTGCTGCGGCCCACGCAGACGTACCTCCAGATGCGGGACTACGCGATGTGGGGCCCGGCCCTGATCGTCACGTTCCTCTACGGGCTGCTCGCGGTCTTCGGCTTCGACGGGGCCCGCGAGGACGTGATCAAGGCCACGTTCTCGACGGCCGTGCCGTACGTCCTGACGACGGGCATCGCGGTCGCCGTCAGCTTCTTCGTCCTCGGCGTCGTCACGCACACGCTGGCGCGGCAGCTCGGCGGTGACGGAGCGTGGCAGCCGACGGTGGGCCTGTCGATGCTCATCGCGTGTCTGACGGACGCGCCGCGGCTGCTCGTGGCGATGTTCCTCGGCGGCGACGCGACGTTCGTGCAGCTCCTGGGGTGGGCGACGTGGGTCGCGGCGGGCGCGCTGCTGACGACGATGGTCTCCAAGTCGCACGACCTGCCGTGGCCGAAGGCGCTGGCCGCGTCGGCGATCCAGCTCGCGGCGCTGCTGGCGATCGTGAAGCTCGGCACGTTCTAGGTGTATTGAGCACGAGCGTTGTTGACAGGGCCGGGGTCTTGATCATGGCGAAGACCTCCGGTGTGGTGGAGGTGTCTAAGCTGCACCGCAC
>NZ_JBVKBC010000043.1:0-21579 GCF_055639095.1 Streptomyces sp. NPDC107550 | reverse complement strand
ACCCGCTACGACAAGACCGCCGAGTCATACACCGCCGCCATCACCCTGGCCTCACTCCTCATGTGGACATGACACTTTGACGACAGACCCTAGGGCTCCCCGTTCAGCATCCGGCTCAGTACCGCGCGCTGCACCGGACGGACCTCCGCATGCAGCGCGCGCCCCTTCTGGGTGACGCACACGCGCACTCCGCGCCGGTCCTCGCTGCACATGCCGCGCTCGACGAGACCGTCCTTCTCCAGCCGCCCGATCAGGCGGGACAGCGCGCTCTGGCTGAGGTGGACCTGCGCGGCGATCTCCTGCACGCGAAAGCCCGACGTGCCGTCCTCGGGCTCGCCCTCCACCAGGACGTCCAGGACCTCGAAGTCACTGGCGCCCAGGCCGTGGTGGTGAAGCTCGCGGTCCAGCTCGCAGATCGTGCGCGCGTGCACCGCGAGGATGTCCCGCCATTGGATCACGAGACCTGACGCGTCTTCCGCGTCCGACTGATGTGCCGCCATGAACGCACGGTAGCAGAAAAAGAACGTTTGTTGCATCGGAATTAAATGCACTTGCAGTCAATGCATGTGCATGTAGTCTGCTGCGCATGACCTCTCCGCTCACCGAGGCTCCGCCCTCCCCTGCCCCGTCCCAGGAGCGCTGGTCCCCGCGCCTGTGGGGGACGCTGCTCGTCCTGTGCGCCGCGATGTTCCTCGACGCGCTCGACGTGTCGATGGTCGGCGTCGCACTCCCCTCCATCGGCACCGAACTCGGCCTGTCCACCTCGACGCTCCAGTGGGTCGTCAGCGGCTACATCCTCGGCTACGGCGGCCTGCTGCTCCTCGGCGGCCGCGCGGCCGACCTGCTCGGGCGGCGCCGCGTCTTCCTCGTCGCCCTCGGCGTCTTCGCCGTCGCCTCCCTGCTCGGCGGGCTCGTCGACTCCGGGCCGCTGCTCATCGCGAGCCGCTTCATCAAGGGGCTGAGCGCCGCATTCACCGCCCCGGCCGGCCTGTCCATCATCACGACGACGTTCGCCGAGGGCCCGGTGCGCAACCGCGCCCTGTCCATCTACACCACCTGCGCCGCCACCGGCTTCTCCATGGGCCTGGTCCTGTCCGGGCTGCTCACCGAGGCGAGCTGGCGCCTGACCATGCTGCTGCCCGCGCCCATCGCCGTCATCGCCCTGCTCCTCGGCCTGCGTCTCATCCCGCACAGCGCCAAGGAGGACGCCCGCGGCGGCTACGACCTGCCCGGCGCGGTCACCGGCACCCTGTCGATGCTGCTCCTCGTGTTCACCGTCGTGCAGGCGCCCGACGCGGGCTGGGGCTCGGCCCGTACGCTCCTGTCCTTCCTCGCCGTCGCGGTCCTGCTCACCGTGTTCGTCGCCATCGAGCGGCGCTCGCCCGCTCCCCTCATCCGCCTCGGTGTGCTGCGCTCCGGGTCCCAGGTGCGCGCGCAGCTCGGCGCGATGGCGTTCTTCGGCTCATACGTCAGCTTCCAGTTCCTGGCCACCTTGTACCTCCAGTCGCTGCTGGGCTGGTCGGCGCTGAGCATGGCGCTGGCGTTCCTGCCGGCGGGCGCGCTGGTCGCCCTGTCGTCGACGAAGGTCGGCTCGATCGTCGACCGGTTCGGCACGCCCCGCGTCATCGCCACAGGCTTCGCGCTCCAGGTCGCGGGCTACGCGCTGTTCCTGCGCATCGACCTCGACCCCGTCTACGCCACCGTCATCCTGCCGTCCATGCTGCTGATCGGCGCGGCCTGCGCCCTGGTCTTCCCCTCGCTCAACATCCAGGCGACGAACGGCGTGCACGACGACGAGCAGGGCATGGTCTCCGGCCTGCTCAATACGTCCGTGCAGGTGGGCGGGGCGATCGTACTGGCCGTGGTGACCGCCGTCGTCACCGCCGCCGCCCCGGCCGGCTCCTCCCCGCAGGCCGTCCTCGACAGCTTCCGGCCCGGCCTGGTGGTCGTCACCGCCATCGCCGCGGCGGGCCTGCTGATCACGCTGACCGGCCTGCGCACTAAGCGGGCGCGCGAGACGGTCGTCGTCGCGGCCTCCATGCCGGCCTCCGTGTCCACCGCCACGCCCGCCCCGGCGACGGCCGCCACGACTCCTGCTGCTCCGGCGGCCGGGGTGGCTCCGGCCGCCGGGGTGGCTCCGGCGGCTCCGATGGCCGAGCAGCTCGCGGTACGGGACTGAACCACGCGGCCCCGCATCGCGGTTCGGGGGACGGGACCGGCAGGCGGAACCCTCGCCTGCCGGTCCCGCGTCTGCGAGACTCGGCCTGACCGACCATCAGGAGGCCCACGTGAACGCACGTACACCGAGCACCGACCCGGCGAGCGCCACCGGCCACCCCTGCGACCCGGCGCTGACCGGCGGACGACGCACGCAGGCACAGCGCGACGCGATGACCGTGGAGATCGGCTTCGCCCTGTTCACCGGCGTCCTGCTCGGCGCGGCGGTCGCCCTCCTGATCGCCCTGCCCGTCCTGGTCGGCACCCCGGCCCCGGCGACCGGCACGTTCCTCGTCCGGCTCGCCGTCGTCGCGGGGTCGGTCGCGTGCCTGGCGCGGGTGGCCCGGGTCCTGTGGCGCTTCGGGCGACGCGGCCCCACCGCCTGACACCGTCGCCACGACAGCGGGGGCCGGGTGCAGGGTGCAGGGTTGCAGGGTTCGGTTGTACGTCCGTACGGCTTGTACGTCCGCACGGACGCGAGGGCGCCGGTGCGGGTGACGGCACGCGGCCGGAGAGGACCCGTACCGCCCGGTGAATCCGCCGGAAACCTCTGCCCCGAGATCGTCCGGTGTCTATCGTGAGGGCCTGGCACATTCCGGGGGAGCGATGCGCATCCACATTGCGGCGGGGGACGCCGACACCGAGGGCACAGACGGCACACACGGCACGGACGACACCGTCGCGGACCTGTACCGCTGGCTGCGGCAGGACCCCGAGGTCCGCGGCGGCCGGACGAAGGTCACGCTGACGCACCGGCCGCGGCCAGGAACCCTCGGGGCGGCCGAGATCATCGACATGGTCCTCGGCCACACCTTCTCCGCGCTCAACTTCGCGCTGGCGTACGCCGCTTGGCGTGCCGCGCGGCCCGCGACGCCGCCGCCTCCCCCGCTGACGCTCACCGATCCCGAGGACGGTTCGACGTTCGTCCTGCGGGACGGTTCGGAGGAGTCGCGGCGGCTGCTCGTGGCGTGGCTGGAGCGCGGGCGCGACGCCCACGAGGGGGGCCGCCGCGACACCCCGGCGGGGGACGCGTGATCCACCGGCCCGACCCCGCGCGCTCGCGCGCCGTGCTCATCGGCGTCAGCGACTACGCGCATCTGGAGGAGCTGCCGACGGTCCTCGACACCGTGCACGGCCTGCGCGAACTGCTCTGCGACCCGCGCGTGTGGGGCCTGGACCGGGGCCGCTCCGGCTGTCGCGTGCTGTACAACCCGCGCACCCCGCAGGAGGTCCTGAACGCGATCCGCGAGGCCGCCGAGGAGGCCGAGGACGCGCTCGTCGTGCACTTCGTCGGGCACGGACTGGTCTCCCACCACGGCGAGTTGCTGCTCGCCATGCCGGGATCACGCCCCGGCCAGGACTTCGAGTCGGTGTCCTTCGCCGACGTACGCAACGTCCTGACCAACGGCGGCGGCGCCGCCCGCAAAGTCATCCTCCTGGACTGCTGCTACAGCGGACGCGGCCTGCCCGGCACCATGGGCAGCCCCGACGCGCTCGCCGATCTGGCGGAGGTCGAGGGCACGTACGTCATGACGGCCTGCGCGGCGACGCAACTGGCGATGGCCGATCCGGAGGAGCGGTACACCGCCTTCACCGGCGAGATCGTCAAGGTCGTCGAGGCGGGCATCGAGGGCGCGGGCCCGCTGCTGACCATGGAGGCCCTTTTCCACGCGGTGCGGGCGGGGCTGCGCCGCCACGGCGGGCTCCCGGTGCCGCAGCAGCGCTCCGACAACGGCGGCCATCGGCTCGCGCTCCTGCGCAATCTGTCGCCGTTCCCCGAGGGCCGCCCCGCGCCCACTCCGGCCCCGGCGCCACCCCCACCGGCGCCGGCCCCCACCCCGACCCCGACCACAACAGCCCAGGTCCCGGCGACATCCGCGACGACCCAGGTCCCGGTGACGTCGGCGAAGCCCGGGGGCAGGCGGGCCCGGTGGCGGATGCCGGGGCGGACCGGGCTTCTCGCGGCGGGCGTCGCGCTGGTCCTCGTCGCGGGCGGTGTCGCGCTCGCCCTCATCCCCCGCGCCGACGCTCCTGCGGACGCCAAGAGCGCCCTGCCGTCCTGCACCGCGCCGTCCGCCCGGGTCCGGGTCGCCGCCTCGCTCGACCTCTCCGTACAACTGCGGGACCTGGCCGGGAAGTACGGGGCCCGACGGGCGGCGGGGACGTGTCTGAAGGTGTCCGTCGTCGGCAAGGACTCCGGCGCCGCCATGGACGCGCTGGCGAAGGGCTGGCCGGAGGGCAACGGCGCGCGCCCCGACGTGTGGTCGCCCGCCGGGGACGTGTGGCTGTCGCTGGCGCGGCAGCGGGCGGGCGCGGCGGAGAAGGACTGGTTCCCGGCGGGCACCCCGCGGCCCATCGTCACCAGCCCGCTCACCATCGCCATGCCCGAGCCGATGGCCCGCGAGCTGGGCTGGCCCGAGCGCCGCGTCGGCTGGAGCGACCTCGCGGCCTGGGCGAAGGACGACCGCGACTTCTGGAAGAAGCAGGGCAAGCCGCAGTGGGGCGCGTTCCGCCTCGGCAAGACCAACCCGCACTACTCGACGTCGGGTCTTGAGGCGACCGTCGCCGCGTTCTTCGCCGCGACCGGCACCAGCGGCGAACTCGTCGAGCAGGACATCACCGCCCGCAAGAACCAGGAGTTCGAGCGGAGCATCGAGCAGTCGGTCGTGCATTACGGCGACACGAGCCTGACGTTCCTCGCCAACCTGCGCCGCGCCGACGACCAGGGATCCGACCGTGCGCTGTCGTACATCTCGGCGGTGACGGTCGAGGAGAACGCGGTGCTCGCCTACAACTCCGGTTATCCGTGCGGCACTCCGAGCACCGAACCCGGCTGCGCGAAGAAGGACCCGCCGCGCACCAAACTGGTCGCGTTCTACCCGCAGGACGGCGTCGTCTTCTCCCGGCACCCGTTCATCGAACTGTCCGGCATGTCGAAGGCACAGCGGGCGGTGGCCCGGGACTTCGAATCGTATCTCCACTCCGCGAAGGCACAGCGGTACATGGCGTCGTACGGCTACCGCACATGGCGCAAGACGCCGACACCGCTGGTGAAGCAGGAGAACGGCGCACTGCCCGGCATCCGCCTGACCGAACTGCCGCTCCCCTCCCCCGCCGTACTCGACAAGATCCATGCCACCTGGCCCCTGCTGCGCAAGCCGGCGAACGTGCTGCTGCTCATCGACACCTCCGGCTCCATGTCCGACGACGTCAGCGGGCAGGGCCGGACGAAGATGCAGATCCTCCAGGCCGCCAAGCCCGAACTGTTCGGCCGGGACGGGTTCAGCGACACCGACCGCGTGGGCCTGTGGACGTTCTCCGCCGCGAGCGCCCTCGGCGGCAGACCCGACTACCGCGCGCTCACCCCAGTCGGGCCCATGGGCGAGAAGCTGCGCGGCGGCACCCGGCGTACCGTGCTCGGCCGCCATGTCGACGGCCTGGAACCGAAGGGTGCGACCGGCCTCTACAACACCATCGGCGCGGCCGTCGCCTCCGTACGCGACGCGTACGACCCGGGGTCCATCAACGCCGTCATCGTCCTCACCGACGGCCGCAACGAGATCAGGGGCGGCCTCGGCAAAGACGCCCTGCTGCGCCAACTCGCCCCGGGCGCGAAGCCGGTGCGCGTCTTCACCATCGCGTACGGCGACGGGGCCGACGAGCACGACGCGAGCGGCAAGAGCGTCCTCCAGGAGATCGCGGAGGCGTCGGGAGGCCGCGAGTACGACGCGAAACGCCCGGAGTCGATCACGGACGTCCTCACGAACGTCATCTCCAACTTCTGACGCTTGTACGGGACTTCGGCGGCAGCGGTGCCGTACGGGCGGGTCCGGCGCGGCCGGTCAGCCGAGCCAGCCGGGGCGTACGAGACCCGACTCGTAGGCGAGGACGACGAGTTGGGCGCGGTCGCGGGCGCCGAGCTTGACCATGGCGCGGCTCACGTGGGTCTTGGCGGTGAGGGGGCTGACGACGAGGCGGCGGGCGATCTCCTCGTTGGACAAGCCGATGCCGACGAGGGCCATGACCTCCCGCTCCCGTTCGGTGAGCCGGGCGAGGCTGCCTGCGCCCGCGGGTTCCTTGGAGCGGGCGGCGAACTCCGCGATGAGCCGCCGCGTCACTCCGGGCGAGAGCAGCGCGTCTCCGTGGACGACGGCCCTTACCGCGCGCAGCAGTTCATCGGGTTCGGTGTCCTTGACGAGGAACCCGGAGGCGCCGGAGCGGATGGCTTCGAAGACGTACTCGTCGAGTTCGAACGTCGTCAGCATCACGACCTTCACGTCCGTGAGCGCGGGGTCGTCGCCGATGCGACGAGTGGCGGCGAGCCCGTCGAGCGACGGCATACGGATGTCCATGAGGACGACGTCGGGGCGCAGTTCGCGCACCTTGCGCACGGCTTCCTCGCCGTCGGCGGCCTCGCCCGCGACCTCGATGTCGGCCTGGGCGTCGAGGAGTGCCTTGAATCCGGCGCGGACGAGCGACTGGTCGTCGGCGAGCAGGACGCGGATCAACGGGGTTCCTCCGGCGAAGGGGAAGGAGCAGGGGCAGGGGCAGGGGCGGCCGCGGGCGGGGTGAGGGGCAGGGCGGCGACGACCCGGTAGCCGCCGCCGGGGCGCGGGCCCGCCTCGATGGTGCCACCGAGGGCGGCGGCCCGCTCGCGCATCCCGGCGAGCCCGTTGCCGCTGCCGCCCGCTTCGGCGTGGCTCGCGGGTCCTTCGTCGTCGATGGTCAGGGTCAGGCGGCCGGGCGCGTACCGCAGGAGGACGCGCGCGGTACGGGACTCGGAGTGCCGGACGACGTTGGTGAGCGCTTCCTGCACGATCCGGAACGCGGCGAGGTCGGCGCCGGGCGCGAGCGCGGCAGCCTCGCCCTCGGTGCGGACGTCGACGGTGAGTCCGGCGTCGGCGGCCTGCGCGGTGAGTTCGGGCAGCCGGTCGAGCCCCGGGGCGGGGGCGCGGGGGGCGTCGCCGGGGGTGCGCAGGGTGTCGAGGACCTGGCGCACCTCGCCGAGCGCCTCCTTGCTGGCGGCTTTGATGGTGGCCAGCGCGGTACGGGCCTGCTCACGGTCGGTGTCGAGGAGGGCGAGGCCGACGCCGGCCTGCACGTTGATCACGGAGAGGGAGTGGGCGAGGACGTCGTGCAGTTCGCGGGCGATGCGCAGCCGCTCCTCGTCGGCGCGGCGCCGGGCCGCCCGCTGCCGTTCCCTGCGGGCGTGTTCCCACTGTTCGCGGCGGGCGCGGGCGAGTTCGGCGACGGCGATCAGCGCGAGCGCCCAGGCGAGGACGAACGCCTCCTGCGTCCACGGCGCGGGCCCGTCCCCGCGCGGCGGCAGCCATCGGTACAGCCAGTGGGCGATGACCAGACGCCCCGCCCACACCAGTCCGACCGCACCCCAGGCCGCCCTGCGGTGCCCGGCGATCAGCGCGGAGAAGCAGCCGACCGCGACGGCCAGGAACACGGGCCCGTACGGGTATCCGGCGCCGACGTAGACGAGCGCGCCGACAGCGGTCCCGTAGGCGACAGCTACGGGGAAGCGGTGCCGGGCCAGCAGTTGCAGCGCGCAGACCAGCAGCAGGAACCGGCCGAGGGCGTCGAGCGGGACGCGGGCGGGCTGGCCGTGCGCGGCGAAATGCGAACCGACGAGGACGACGAGGGCGACGAGACCCGTGGACCGCCACGGCAACCGCGCGTCCCGGGCATCCACGGCGGCGGGCTGCCACCAGGGTGGGGCGGGGGTGCGGTGATCTTGGGTGCTGGCGGGGGTGGGCGTGCCCGAGGCGGGCGTGCCGGGGTCGGGGGCGCCGAGGGTGCCCGGGGCGGGAGCGCCGGGGTCGGGGGCTTGGTGGGCGTCGGCGGCGTCCTTCTCGCCCAGGGCGTCGCGTCGTCGCTGCTCTTCCATGCGGCAACGCTAAGGCGCGCGGGGCGGTCGGGGCATCAGCCGGGCGGGGTGGGCGCGGGTACTTCCGTGGGAGTACGGGGGGGCTGCGCCGGGCGGGTCACGGGCTTGGCGGGGCGATTGGGGGGGGACGGTGGGGAGCGTCGGCCGGAGTGAGATCGCCGGGTGCGACTGTCGGGTGCGGCTCGGGAGTACGGAGAGGAGGTGCCCGCCGGGGCCGAGCCTGCGGGGATCTCACTGGGCGTACGAGTGGAGGCGCCGGGCGGGTCATCAACTTCGGCCGGGGCCCATCGGCGGGCGGATCGGCGGCACCGGCCAGAGGGAGTTGCCGGGCGCCGATCAGGGGGGGGCGGGCCGGAGGTCATGGCGGTGCCGCCCGCCGCGTCCGGGTCACTTCACGAGGCCGACCTCCCGCGCCAGCCTGCCGGCCGCCTCGTCGAAGAAGGCGGTGCGGTCTTCGACGACCCGGTCGAACTGCCCGAACACCTCGAACCCCACCAGCCCGTACAACTGCGCCCACGCCATCACCAGCGCCGAGATCAACGCGGGCGGCAGATCGGGCGCGAGCAGCGCGGTGAGCCGCTCCGCCTCGGGCCGCGCCCCCGCGGACAACGGGGGCAACGCCACACCCCGCCCCCCGTAGGCGTCCCGCAGGATCTGGATGAGCAGCAGGCCGACGCGGGACGCGGACTCCACGGTCGTCGACGGCGCGCTGTACCCGGGCACCGGCGAACCGTAGATCAGCGCGTACTCGTGCGGCTGCGCCAACGCCCACGCCCGCACCGCCCGGCACACGGCGACCCACCGCTCGGCGGCCACGGCGTCGGGGTGCACGGCACGCGCATCGGCGTCGGCTCGCTCCGCCGCGTCACCGAGGGAGTCGTACGCGTCGATGATCAAGGCGGTCAGCAGCTCGTCGCGGCTGGGGAAGTAGCGGTACAGCGCGGAGGAGACCATGCCGAGTTCGCGGGCGACGGCACGCAGCGACAACTTCGCCGCGCCCTCCTGCGCCAGCTGCCGGCGGGCCTCGTCCTTGATGGCGACGGTGATCTCCTGTCGCGCCCTGGCCCGGGCGCCCTGGGCGGTGGCGCTGGAAGGTCGGGGCGGTTGGGGCGGTCGGCTGCTTCGGCTCGCATTCATGTGGGTCAGTGTTCCATGAGCAGAGCAGCATTCACCCTTCGGAGCGGCGCTCTTATCTCGGAGCGGTGTTCTCGCTCGGGGACGGTGCTCTTGGTCGGGGTGGCGGGGCTCTCGGCGCGGGTCCGCGCTCTTGGCACGGGTCCGCGCTCTTGGTTCGGAGCAGTGCTCTTGGTTCGGAGCGGCACTCTCGGCGCGGATCGGCGCTCTCCTTTCGGAGCACCGCCCGCGCCGCAGGTCCCGTACGACGGCGCCGCCTGGTTCTCGATTCGGAGCAGTGATCTCCGTACGGAGCCGACGCCCGAGAATAGAGCGGCGCACACAAAAGAGAGCACTGCTCTTGCTTTAGAGCAGCGATCCGCGCACACTGCTCTTAAGTGAGAGCGGTGCTCTCGAATCAGAGCATCAGTCACGACGTCCAGGGAGATCACATGCGCGCCACACCCACCACACTCACCACACCCACCACGCCCGTCACACCCACCCCTCTGGCCACGAACGCGAACGCCACGCCCGCCCCGCCCGCTGGCCCCCCCGCCCCCACCGGCACCGGGCCCGCCGCCCGCGCCGGTGAGGCGCAGTCGCCGTACTACTTCCGGAGCAACCCGTTCGAGATGCGGCTCAACCGGTTCATGGGGTGGCTCGCGCGGCACGGGGTGACGGTGGCCGGGACGGCGGAGATGTCCGTCCGGGGGCGTAAGAGCGGGCAGATGCAGCGCATTCCGGTGAACCCGCACACGTTCCGGGGCGAGCAGTACCTCGTGTCGGCGCGCGGGCACTCGCAGTGGGTGCGGAACATGTTGGCGGCGGGCGGCGGGGAGTTGCGCGTGGGGCGGAAGGTGCGGACGTTCGAGGCGGTGCCGGTGGCGGACGGTGAGTTGAAGCGGCTGGTGCTGCGGACGTACCTGGAGAAGTGGGGGTGGGAGGTCAACCGGTTCTTCCAGGGCGTCACGGCGAAGTCCTCGGACGCCGAACTGGACGCGGCGGCCCCCGACCACCCCGTCTTCCGCATCACCGTCCGCGATTGAGCGCGCCGCCCGCCCCTCACGCACACCGGCGACCGTCAGCCCGCCCGGCGAGCATCACCCCGCCCTGCAACCGTCACCCCGCCCCGGCGACCGTCAACCCGCCCGAGCCGACAGCACCGCCGTCACGACAGCACCGCCGGCCCCACCGGCACCGCCAGCCCCGCCGGTACCGCCAGCCGCACCCGCACCCCTGCCCCGCCCCCGACCGCCCCGAACCTCAGTGGTCGAAACGCGACAGCACTCGCCCGGCGACCGGATGCGTGCGGACGATCTCGCCGAGGGAGGAGGAGCCTCGGGTGATCTTCGCAAAGGCGTTCCACGCGGGGCGGAAGCCGGTGATGGCGGCGTGGAGCATGCCGGGACGGCGTTCGAAGACGTTGAGCATGCGCTTGCCGACGGCCATCTCGACGCCGAGGCCGGCCTTGATGGCGAACGCGTAGTTCAGTGCCTGGCGGCGGGCGTCGACCGCGTCGTGGGACTCGGCGACCCGGACCGCCCACTCCCCCGCGAGCCGTCCCGAGCGCAGGGCGAACGAGATGCCCTCCCGCGTCCACGGCTCCAGCAGGCCCGCCGCGTCCCCGCACACGAGGACCCGCCCGCGCGAGAGCGGCGAGTCGTCGGCGCGGCAGCGCGTGAGGTGCCCGGAGGAGACGGACGGTTCGAACCCGGCGAGGCCGAGGCGCCCGATGAAGTCCTCCAAGTACCGCTTGGTGGCGGCGCCTTCACCGCGCGCGGAGATCACGCCGACGGTCAGCGTGTCGTCCTTCGGGAAGACCCAGCCGTAGCTGCCGGGGATCGGCCCCCAGTCGATGAGGACGCGGCCGCGCCAGTCGTCGGCGACGGTCTGCGGCACCGGGATCTCCGCTTCGAGGCCGAGGTCGACCTGGTCGAGCTTGACCCCGACGTGTGCCCCTATGCGGCTGGCGCTGCCGTCGGCGCCGACCACGGCCCGCGCGAGGATCGTCTCGCCGTCCTGGAGGACGAGGGCGACCGTGCGCCGGTCCGGCACGGACGAGCCGTGCTGCTCGACGCGCGTCACGGTCGCGCCGGTGCGCAGTTCGGCGCCGGCCTTCTGGGCGTGCTCGACGAGCTGGGCGTCGAACTCGGGCCGGTTGATCAGGCCGAACAGCATCGTGCGCGAGCGCCGGGTGCGAGCGTACTTGCCGTTGAGGGAGAACGTCACCGCGTTGACCCGGTCCTTGAACGGCAGGTCGAAGCCCGGCGGGAGCGAGTCCCGGGAGGGGCCGATGATGCCGCCGCCGCACGTCTTGTAGCGGGGCAGGTCCGCCTTCTCCAGGAGCAGTACGCGGCGCCCGGCGACCGCGGCCGCGTAGGCGGCGGACGCCCCGGCGGGGCCGGCGCCCACGACGACGACGTCCCACACGCTCCGCGCCGACTCCTCGGCCACGTCCTCGCCCTTGCCACCCGTGGGGTTCTCGCTGCTCACGATGGTCTACTGCTCCCGAATCGCCATCTGGGGATGCCTGCCGCACGTACTACCGCGCATCCTACGGCGGGCCGCGCGCGAAGCCTCTGTGGGAGGATCATTCGCACACCTGCACAACGTCGCACCCACGAGGAGCGTGCCCATGTCGCCGCATCCGATCGCCGAGACCGTCGCCTCTCTGCTGCCCCGCGCCAAGGCGGAGCTGGCCGAACTGGTGGCCTTCAAGTCGGTGGCGGACTTCGACCAGTATCCGAGGAGCGAGAGCGAGGGCGCGGCGAACTGGGTCGCGGACGCGCTGCGCGCCGAGGGCTTCCAGGACATGGCGCTGCTCGACACCCCCGACGGCACGCAGTCGGTGTACGGCTGCCTGCCGGGCCCGGAGGGCGCGCCGACGGTGTTGCTGTACGCGCACTACGACGTGCAGCCGCCGCTGGACGAGTCGGCGTGGGTCACTCCGCCGTTCGAGCTGACGGAGCGCGAGGACGGCCGCTGGTACGGGCGGGGCGCGGCGGACTGCAAGGGCGGTGTGCTGCTGCACCTGCTGGCGATCCGCGCGCTGAAGGCGAACGGCGGGGTGCCCGTCACCGTCAAGGTGATCGCGGAGGGCTCCGAGGAGCAGGGCACGGGCGGCCTCGAACGCTACGCCGAGCAGCACCCGGAGCTGCTGCGCGCCGACACGATCGTGATCGGCGACGCGGGCAACTTCCGCGTCGGCCTGCCGACGGCGACCTCGACGTTGCGCGGGATGACGCTCGTACGCGTGGAGATGGCGACGCTCGAAGGCAATCTGCACTCCGGGCAGTTCGGTGGCGCCGCGCCGGACGCGCTGGCGGCGCTGGTGCGCGTACTGGACTCGCTGCGCGCGCAGGACGGTTCGACGACGATCGACGGCCTGGACGCGTCCGAGTCGTGGGACGGTCTCCAGTACGAGGAGTCGGCGTTCCGCAAGGACGCCAAGGTGCTCGACGGGGTGGAGCTGATCGGCGCGGGCACGGTCGCGGACCGCATCTGGGCGCGTCCCGCGATCACCGTGCTCGGCATCGACTGCCCGCCGGTCGTCGGCGCGACGCCGTCCGTGCAGGCCGGTGCCCGCGCGCTGATCAGCCTGCGGGTGCCGCCGGGCACGGACGCGGCCGAGGCGGCGGAGCTGCTGATGGCGCACATCGAGACGCACACGCCGTGGGGCGCGCGGGTGAAGGTGGAGCAGGTCGGCCAGGGCCAGCCGTTCCGCGCGAACACGGCGAGCCCGGCGTACGCGGCGATGACCGACGCGATGGCGCAGGCGTACGACGGCCAGGAGATGCAGTACGCGGGCCAGGGCGGTTCGATCCCCCTGTGCAACACGCTGGCGTCGCTGTACCCGCAGGCGGAGATCCTGCTGATCGGGCTGAGCGAGCCCGAGGCGCAGATCCACGCGGTCAACGAGTCGGTGTCGCCGGAGGAGTTGGAGCGTCTGTCGGTGGCGGAGGCCCTGTTCCTCCAGAAGTACGCGGCGGCCAACTGACCGTCGCTCACCTTCTCGTGGGCCGCCCGGGCCCGTCGCGGGCTCTGCTGTGAGCCAAGTGGCGCGGTGCCGGACGGCCGCCGGCTCTACGGTCGGCGGCATGACAGACCACGACGGCACGCACGACGGCATGCACCACGGCATGGCGGACTACCCGATCACGCGGACGGTCGAACTGACGCCCCGGCTGCGGCTGTTGCGCTTCGCGGTGGGCCAGGCCTACCTGTGGCGGGACGGCAGTGACGTGACGCTGATCGACGCGGGTGCCCCGGGCGCGGCCCGGCCCATCCTCGCGGCCGTACGGGACTGGGGGCACGCACCCGGTGACGTACGGCGGATCGTCGTGACGCACTTCCACGAGGATCACGTGGGCGGGGCCGCCGAGTTGGCGCGGCTCACGGGCGCCGAGGTGGCCGCGCACCGGCTGGACGCGCCGTTCGTGCGCGGCCTTCGAGCGGGGCCGCCGCCCGTGTACGAGGACTGGGAGCGGCCCCTGCACGCGCAGGCGCTCAGCGCCCTGCCGCCGCCCGCCGAACATCCCGACCTGCCGCCGTCCGTACGGGAGTTGGAGACGGGCGAGGTGCTGGACTTCGGCGGGGGCGCGCACATCGTGGGGGCTCCCGGGCACACCGACGGGTCGATCGCCGTGCATCTGCCGGAGCACGGGGTGCTGTTCACGGGGGACGCGGTGGCCGCGTCGCCGGTCGACGGGCAGGTGCTCCTCGGCGTGTTCAACCTGGACCGGGAGCGCGCGGTCCGCTCGCTGCGTGAACTGGCCGCGCTGGACACGGACATCGCGTGCTTCGGCCACGGCGACCCGGCGGTCGGCGAGGCGGGCGCGACACTGCGGGAGACGGCAGCCGCGTACTGAACCGGCGTACGGCACCGCGTACGGAACCGCCTGCTGAACCGGCGTACGGCACCCACGTATTGGGCCCGCGCACGCGTCCCCGCGCGGGCCGCCACGTCAGCCCACGGGGACGCCGGCTTCGAGGTAGTGGGCGGCGCCGCGTTCCCGGGCGCGCAGGGCCCAGCGCAGGCGGGCGTAGCGCACGGGCGGGAGCAGGGACGCCGCCTCGGCCTCGGTGACGAACCGCCAGTCCCGCAACTCCGGCCCGGGCAAAAGCACCTGACGAGCCGTCACCGGGTCGAGGCGGCCGCCGTCGAACAGCAGGCGCAGACCGCCATAGCCGGGCGGCACGGGCCGCTCCCAGTCGACGACGAGCAGCCTCGGGAGTTCATCGAGCTGTATGCCGGTCTCCTCGGCGACCTCCCGGACGCCCGCGCGGGCGGGTGCCTCGCCGGCCTCGACGACCCCGCCCGGGAACTCCCAGCCCGGCTTGTACGTCGGATCGACGAGCAGCACGCGGTCCTCGTCGTCGAAGAGCAGCACCCCGGCGGCGACGGTCTCGGCGGTCGGCTCGGGCGTCTGCACGATGTCACAGAGCGGGGCCTGCCCGGTGCGGACGGCGGCGGCTATCCGGGCGGCGGTCTCGCGCGGGGTGAGGGCGCCGTTGTCGACGAGGTAGGCGTCGGCCGCGAGCCAGTGCGCGAGGGCGGCGCGGTAGGGCACGATGTCGGCGGGGAGTTCGCCGCTGGGGTCACGCTCACGCAGGATCGTTTCCCCTGGAGCAAGGACCACATGGCATACAGGTATCCGGCGCGCGGCGAGGGCCCCGAACATCTCGTCGCGGTACTCCTGGCGCAGCAGCCCCATGGGCACCACGAGGACTCCGCCGAGTTCGGCGAGCAGCGCGGCGGCCGTGTCCACGACCAGGCGGCGCCAGATCGGCAGTTCCCTGCGGTCGCTGACCTCGGCGAGCCGCTTGGCCGGAAGCAGCCGCTCCAGTTCGCCGTCGATCACGTCGGGGTCGAAAAGCGTGCAGTGCGGGATCAGATCGCTCAGCTCCCTCGCGGCGGCGGACTTACCGGCGCGTGACGCCCCGTTGACCCAGACGATCACGGTTCCCCCTCTTCGTCGGCCCCCTGTGGCTTGCCCGCAACACCCTGCCACGAAAACCAGCCCCTGATGAGGGGCGCCTCCGGCGCGACCAGGAGGGCGTACGGGGTGGCCGCGCGCGGGGCTCTGGGGGCCAGGGGGACAGATGTGACGCGTGGGGCACTCGTGAAACAGGGGGCATGTGTGGGGCGCGGGGCACGCGAGAAGCGCAGGGCGCATGTGGGGCGCGAGGCACGCGTGAGACGCGGGGTGCCCGCCTGCCGGCTCGGGGTGGACGCGACAGGCGGGCATCCGGGGCGGGCGCCACCCGCCCGCGCGCCTCCAGGCGTCGGGGGGAGGCCCGGAGTCCATCCGGGCACGTCACGGCCCCTCCGCTGCCCGACGGAGGGCCGTACGGCGTTCCCGGTGCGCTACGCAGTCAAGCGCACCCCGGGCGGCCGCAGAAGCGTGTGCGGGACGGCGGTGGCGGCACGCGGTTCACACGGGGTGCGAACCGGACACACGGGGTCTGTCACGCACCCCGCCCAGGGCCCCTGCCGCCAGAACCGCCCGAGTCAAGCCCCTCGCGCCCACATCACTCCATCAAGTGACATCGCCGTACCGGGAATCGTTACGGCACAGCGCCGTTCGCCTCGGCCCGCTAGCGTGGCCGTCCAGGCGCCCCAGCCCCCGGCGACCTCCCGCTACGTCTGCTGACCGCTACACGCACACGCTCGCACGGCTCCGCACCCTGGGGCTCTGCGGGGCGGGTGCACGCCCGGGGGGGGTCGATGCGACAAGGTAATCAACCGGACTATCTGGACGACGAGTTCGACGCGCACGACCACAGCGCCGACGGACCCGCGGACCTGCCAGGCGAGACGGCCGACCACCGTACGCCCGAGCTGCCCGCGCCTGTCGTGCACACACGCGGCGACTGCGCCGTCGTCGAACTCGGCGGCGAGATCGACCTGTTGGCGTTCCAGCGGCTGTCGCCGCTGCTCGACACCGTGGCGAGCGGCCCGTACCGCGTGGTGGCCGTCGATCTGACCGGCGTCACCTTCCTCGACTGCTCGGGGCTCACCCTGCTGGCCCGCGCGCACCGCAAGGCCGCCGACCGGGGCGCCCGCGTCACGGTCGTCACGCGGCACCGGCTCACCCGCCGCATCATCGACCTCGCCGGACTGACGGAGGCGCTGACACCCGTACCGACCGTGCCCCAGGCCCTCGGCACCTGAACTCCGGCCCGCCGGCGGGCCGGGGGCGCCCGGGAGTCCCTTGAGCCCCCTGAGCCCGAGCCCCCTCAGACCGTCTGGCGGAGTTCCGACCCGCTGCCCGCCCCCGCGCCCGTGCCCGCCTCCGTGCCCACGCCCGCGCCCGCACCCGCGCGGAGGGCGGCCGCCGCCGCGCCGACCAGGCCCGCGTCCGTGCCGGTGGACGCGGGGGCGACCGTGAGACGGCGGACGAAGGAGAGCGTGGCGTACTCCCGCAGCGACCGGCGCAGCGGGGCGAACAGGACGTCGCCCGCCTTCGCCACTCCCCCGCCGATCACCGCGATGTCGATCTCGACCAGCGTCGCGGTCGCCGCGATGCCCGCCGCGAGCGCCTGCGCCGCCCGCTCGAACGAGGCCACGGCCGCCTTGTCCCCCGCACGTGCGGCGCGGGCGACCGCCGCCGCCGACGTGTCACCGTCCGGACCGGGGAGCCAGCCGTCGTCGAGGGCGCGGCGCGCGATGTTCGGGCCGCTGGCGATGCGCTCGACGCAACCGCGCGCCCCGCACGGACACGGGTCGCCGTCGAGGTCGACGCTGATGTGGCCGATGTGACCGGCGTTGCCCGTGGGCCCGGGGTGCAGCCGGCCGCCGAGGACCAGGCCGCCGCCGACGCCCGTGGAGACGACCAGGCACAGCGCGTTGTCGTGGCCGCGTGCCGCACCCTGCCAGTGCTCGGCGGCCGTCATGGCGACGCCGTCACCGACGAGTTCGACAGGCAGCCCGCCCACCGCGTCCCGCACCCGGGCGACCAGCGGGAAGTCGCGCCAGCCCGGCACGTTGACCGGGCTGACCGTGCCGGCCGAGCGGTCGACGGGCCCCGCGCTGCCGATGCCGACGCCGCGTACGGCGGGCCACTGCGGCGCCGCCGTCAGCTCCGCGAGCACCTGCCCGACCGCGCCCATCACCGTCTCGCCGTCCTCCCGCGCGGGCGTCGGCCGCTGCGCCCGTACGAGGACGCGGCCCCCGCCGTCCACCAGAGCGCCGGCGATCTTGGTGCCGCCGATGTCGAGCGCGGCGACGAGGTCCATGTGCATCAGTGTCAGATCCCCTGAGGAGAAGGCCCGGATAGAGGCAGGTCGGAGAGGGCGACTCTAGGCAGATCGAGACCACCCCGCACATTCTCCCCCGCATCTGACAACGTTGTCCAGGGCCTATGCTCGACGCCACACGCCGGTACAGCATCATGGACCCGACGACGACAGGACAGGACTTCGCATAGTGGACCGCACCGCTCGCCGCTCCGAGAACCGCTACGGCAACCGCCCGACGATGAAGGACGTCGCCGCGCGGGCTGGGGTCGGCCTGAAGACGGTCTCCCGCGTCGTCAACGGCGAGCCGGGCGTCACCCCTGACACCGAGCGGCGTGTCCAGGAGGCCATCGCGGCGCTGGGCTTCCGGCGCAACGACAGCGCGCGGGTGCTGCGCAAGGGCCGTACGGCGAGCATCGGGCTGGTCCTGGAGGATCTGGCCGACCCGTTCTACGGGCCGTTGAGCCGCGCGGTCGAGGAGGTCGCGCGGGCGCACGGCGCGCTGCTCATCAACGGGTCGAGCGCCGAGGACCCGGACCGCGAGCAGGAGTTGGTGCTGGCGCTGTGCGCGCGGCGCGTGGACGGCCTGGTGGTGATCCCGGCCGGGGACGACCACCGGTATCTGGAGCCGGAGATCGCGGCGGGCGTGGCGACGGTCTTCGTGGACCGTCCGGCGGGGCGGATCGACGCGGACGTGGTGCTGTCGGACAACTACGGCGGCGCGCGGGACGGTGTCGCGCACCTGATCGCGGGAGGGCACCGGCGGATCGGTTTCATCGGTGACCGGCCGCGCATCCACACCGCGGTGGAGCGGCTGCGCGGGTATCGCGCGGCGATGGAGGACGCGGGGCTGCCGGTCGCGGAGCACTGGATGTCGCTCGGCGCCACGGACCCGGAGCGGGTGCGGGAGGCGGCGGAGCGGATGCTGACGGGCCCCGAGCCGGTCACGGCGGTGTTCGCGGGCAACAACCGGGTGACGGTGACCGTGGTGCGGGTGCTGGCGGAGGGCGAACGGCCCGTGGCGCTGGTCGGGTTCGACGACATCGAACTGGGCGATCTGCTCAAGCCCGGGGTGACGGTCGTGGCGCAGGACGCTGCCCAGTTGGGTCGGACGGCGGCGGAGCGCCTGTTCCGTCAGCTCGACGGGGGCTCGCCGCGCCCGGAGCGCGTGGAGCTGCCGACGCGGCTCATCCAGCGCGGCTCGGGCGAACTGCCGCCCGCCGACTAGGAACTGACGCAGCGACAGAACGCCTGCCCGTTCAAGGACTTGGGCGTACGAGACTGCCCCTCCCCCGGCCTGGGCCGGTGAGGGGCAGTGACGTGCGGTGGCGGTTACTCGGCGGTCGCCGTGAGCTTGCCGCGGCGCGGGCCCGCGTAGCCTTCGAGGCCCGCGAGGGTGAGGCCGGTCAGGCGGGAGACCTCGCCGACGTCGAGGGCGCCGCAGTCCAGGCCGCGCAGCAGGTACCCGGCGAGGGCCTTGGCGGTTGCGGGCTCGTCGGCGATGTCGCCGGAGGACTGGTTGGCGTAGGCGGAGATACGGGCGGCGGCCTGCGCGAAGCCCTCGCGGTAGAAGGCGAAGACGGCGGCGTAGCGCGTCGGGATGTGGCCCGGGTGCATGTCCCAGCCCTGGTAGTAGGCGCGGGCGAGGGCGCGGCGGGTGAGGCCGAAGTGCAGCCGCATGGCGTCGTGGACCTTGGCGGTGGGGCCGACGGGCAGCACGTTGGTGGAGCCGTCGGAGACGCGTACGCCGGTGCCGGCGGCGGCGACCTGCATGACGGCCTTGGCGTAGTCGGCGGCCGGGTGGTCGCTGGCCTGGTAGGCGGCGGAGACACCGAGGCAGGCGCTGTAGTCGAACGTGCCGTAGTGCAGGCCGGTCGCGCGGCCCTCGGCGGCGTCGATCATGCGGGCGACGGCGGCGGTGCCGTCGGCGCCGAGGATGGACTGGCTGGTCTCGATCTGGATCTCGAAGCCGAGCCGGCCGGCGTCGAGGCCGTGCTGCTTCTCGAACGCCTCCAGGAGCCGCGCCATCGCGGTGACCTGCTCCGGGTAGGTGACCTTGGGCAGCGTGAGGACGAGCCCGTCGGGCAGACCGCCGTGCTCCAGGAGGCCGGTGAGGAAGATGTCGAGGGTGCGGATGCCTCGGTCGCGTACGGCGGCCTCCATGCACTTCATGCGGATGCCCATGTGGGGGGCGGCCGTCCCGTTCGCGTACGCCTCGGCGATCAGGCGGGCGGCGCGGGCGGCGGTCTCGTCCTCGTCGGCGGAGGACGCGGGGCGGTAGCCGTCCTCGAAGTCGACGCGCAGGTCCTCGATGGGCTCGCGCTCCAGCTTCGCGCGTACGCGGTCGTGGACGGGCGCGGCGAGTTCGTCACTCAGGCCGAGGACGGCGGCGAACGAGGCGGCGTCCGGGGCGTGTTCGTCGAGCATGGCCAGCGCCTGGTCGCCCCAGGAGCGGATGGTGCCCGCGTCGAAGGCGTCGCCGGGGACGTAGACCGTGTGCACCGGCTGGCGGGTGCCGGGGTCTCCCGGGTAACGGCGGGCGAGCTCCGCGTCGACCGGGGCGAGCGAGGCGCTGATGCTCTCGCTGACCGCGCCGGCGAGGCTCGTCGACACCTTCTCCTGCTGACCCATTCCTGCACCCTCCATACGCTCACTGTTTCCGCTTCACGGAATCAACAATCCGTATAGTGAAGTTAACTGCCCGGGTGACCTGCGTCAATGGTCCCTCGATCCGGCCCGCCCCGGCAGAACCGGCCGCCTGAGGTCCCGGGCCTGCTACGCGAAACGGGGCCGCGCGGCGCTGAGAACGCCACGCGGCCCCGAAGGCACAGCCGTACTGCCGAATCGGTTCAGCCCTTGCGGGTCTTGATCTCTTCGGTGAGGGCGGGCACGACGTCGAAGAGGTCGCCGACGACGCCGTAGTCGACGAGGTCGAAGATCGGCGCCTCGGCGTCCTTGTTGATCGCGACGATCGTCTTCGAGGTCTGCATACCGGCCCGGTGCTGGATCGCACCCGAGATACCGGAGGCGATGTACAGCTGCGGGGAGACGCTCTTACCGGTCTGGCCGACCTGGTTGGAGTGCGGATACCAGCCCGCGTCCACCGCGGCACGCGAGGCACCCACGGCCGCGCCGAGGGAGTCGGCGAGCGCCTCGATCACCGCGAAGTTCTCCGCGCCATTGACCCCGCGACCGCCCGAGACGACGATCGCGGCCTCGGTCAGCTCCGGACGGCCCGTCGACTCGCGCGGGGTACGCGACGTCACCTTCGTGCCCGTGGCGGCCGGGGAGAACGACACCTCAAGCGCCTCGACCGCCCCAGCGGCCGGGGCCGCCTCCACCGCGGCACTGTTCGGCTTGACCGTGATCACCGGGACACCGGTGGTCACCGTCGAACGAGTCGTGAACGAAGCGGCGAACACCGACTGCGTCGCCACCGGCCCTTCCGCACCCGCCTCCAGGTCCACGGCGTCGGTGATGAGACCCGACGAGATCCGCAGCGCGAGACGGGCGGCGATCTCCTTGCCCTCCGCCGAGGAGGGAACCAGCACCGCCGCCGGGGACACGGCGGCGACCGCGGCCTGCAACGCGTCGACCTTGGGCACCACCAGATAATCGGCGTACTCGGCCGCCTCATGCGTGAGCACCTTCACCGCACCGTGCTCGGCCAGCACCGCCTGTGTGTCGGCGGCGCCGTTGCCGAGTGCGACGGCGACCGGGTCACCGATCCGGCGGGCCAGCGTCAAAAGCTCCAGCGTGGGCTTGCGGACGGCACCGTCCACGTGGTCGACGTAGACCAGAACTTCAGCCATGGGACTTCAATCTCCTGCAATCACAAAGAACGGGTGAGTGTTGACCGGGGTGACGCAAAGTCAGATGAACTTCTGGCCCGCGAGGAACTCGGCGAGCTGCTTGGCGCCCTCACCCTCGTCCTTCACGATCGTGCCCGCGCTGCGCGCCGGACGCTCCGCCACCGCCTCGACCTTCGTCCACGCACCCTCAAGGCCCACGTCCCCGGCCTCGATGTCGAGGTCCGAGAGATCCCACGACTGGACCGGCTTCTTCTTCGCCGCCATGATCCCCTTGAACGAGGGGTAACGCGCCTCACCCGA
>NZ_JBVKBC010000042.1:0-43656 GCF_055639095.1 Streptomyces sp. NPDC107550 | reverse complement strand
CCTGGAGGGGCGACTGCGTCGCCGCCTCCTCCCTGGGGAAGCTGCACGCAGTGCATGCTTCAGGGGCGCGGGGAACTGCGCGACCAGCCACGACGAAGTCGAGGATCCCCACCGGCCGGAGCCAGCCACCTGCCTAGGGGCGCGGGGAACTGCGCGGCCGGCCACGATGGAGCCGTGCCGGGTCAGTGGAGGGGGGTGAGGGTGGGGCCGTCGGGCACGTGGGCTGTCAAGGTGATCCGGACGGATCTGCGTGCCGGCGCCGAGAACACCGGCCCCGCCCGGGTGACCCCCGCCCCTGACACGGACGTCACCCCAGAACTGGCCGCCGCCACGACGTACCACCGCCCCGCCCGCGACTTCCACCGAACCCCCGCGAGCACCACCGGCTCCCGCCCCCCGCACGAGGGAGCCGTCACCGACCGCGCGGCGACCACCGCCCGCCCCGCCCCCGGCGCCCGGAACAGCACCAGTGTCCGGAACCCGCCGCCCCGCCAGGTCTCCGCCCGCGTGCACACCCACCGCGCCACCCCGTTCCCCTCGGGCAGCGCCTGAGCCGCGTACGCCCACGAGTTGACCGCCCGCACCCCGGCCGACCGCACCGCCGTCAGGGAGCACGCCGTCGCCGCCCAGTCCGCCGGCGCCGACTCGCGGGGCGCGTCCGGCCGCCCCGAGGTGAGATGCGCCGGCACCAGTTCGCCCAGGTCACTCGTGAGCCGCGTGCCGCCCGCGTCAGTCAGCGCCAGCGCGTTCCACGACGTACAGGACGAGGCGAGCGCGGGGCTCGGGAAGGGCGCTGTCACCCCCTCCCGCGTCCGCGCGAGCCGCACCGGCCGCGCCGCCGGTTTCAGCAGGTCGCGGACGGCGGCCCGGGTCACCCAGGGCGCCGTCAGATAGCGGACGTTGCCGTCGGAGCGGTCCAGGACGACCGCGCCCGACTGCTCGGCGCTCGCCCCGTCGACCCGCGCGAAGTCCAGCGCCGCGCCCCGCGTGCCGCGCTCCGGTTCGGCGTAGCGGGCGATGCGCAGCCCGTCGTAGAGCAGGACGACGCGGGCCTCGTCGACGACGCCCGCGTACAGGAGCTGCGGCGGTCCCGGCGGGGCGCCGGACGGGGTGCCGGGGGTCGCCGAGACCTGGACGCCGGGGCCGGGCCGCGCCCACACCGCGAGGGCCCGCCGCAGCAGCGGCCGGTCGCCGGTGAGCACGCCCCGCGCGGGCCACACCGAGAAGTCGGCCCGCGCCGAGATCCGCCACGCGTCCTTCGGCACGCGCACGAGCTTGCCGGGGTCGAGGGCCGCCTGCGCCGCGGGGTTGCGGGCGTAGGGGGGTGCCGCCGCGCCGTCCGGGGCCCAGCCCTCGCCGGGCAGCCCGAGCAGCGCCCCGCACACGAGGAGCGCGGCGGCGCCCGCGACGACCGCCTTCCCGTGCTGGCGGCGGCGCATCAGGTCGGTGGGCCGGGCGTGCAGCGAGCACGGGTCGAACTCGGGGGAGGCGAGCAGCGCGTAGCGGGGTTCGACCTGCCGCGCGGCCTCCAGCGCCTCCCGCGCCTGCTCGGGCGGGCAGCCCGCCTCGGTGAGCACGGCCTCGGCACCGGCGTCGTCCAGCCGTTCGAGCCCGCGCAGCACGTACGCGGCGCGGGCCGGGCCCGGCAGCGCCGACAGGGCCTGGTCCAGGGCCAGTTCGTCGGCGCCGCCCGACTTCGGGAACAGGCGCAGGCCGCGTACGTGGGGGAGCAGCGGCGGGAACTGGGCCCGCCGGGGCCACGCCGTGAGCCGCAGCGGCCGTCCGGCGTCGAGCGCGCCGCGCAGCACCCGTACGCGGACGTAGTCGTAGCCGGGGTCGCCCGCGCGCGGGGCCGTGCCGCGCTGGGCGGGCAGCGGCGGCGGGGCGGTCGCGGTCCGGCCGCGCGGCAGGGCGCGCTGGGTGAGCCAGTGGGCCGTCAGGACCCGCCGGTTGCGGCCGAGCGTCGGCGGCAGCACCAGATAGGCGAGCCGGGCCAGGCGCGGGTAGTGCTCCACGAGGGACGCCTCGACCCGCTCGACGTCGAGCACGTCCCGCGCCGGGGCCTGCGGGGGCGGGGCTGCGGGGAGTTGCACCTTTGACTGCACGTTCAGCAGAACGAGCGAATCGTGCGATGGTCACAGCGCGGCCCCGCCTGGGCCCCGCCTGGGCGTCAGGGGGCGGGCCGCAGCGCCCGCGCGTAGTTCGTCATCGACCGCTGGTAGCGCGGCAGATGGGCGGCCAGCGCCTCCAGGACCAGCGACAGACCCTCCCGGTCCCGCCCGAGGGACGACAGGCACAGGGCGAGACAGCCCCGCACCGCGTCGTCCAACTCGTCGGAGGGCGCCGTCAGTTCCGGTTCGAGGAGCGCGACGCCCTCCGCCGCCCGCCCGATGTTCCGCAGGGAGCTGGCCAGTTGGATGCGCGTCCGGCGCGCCCGGTACCCGTCGAGGCCCCGGCGCAGGGCCTCCTCGTACAGCGGCACCGCACGGTCGGAGTGGCCGGTGGAGTCGAAGGCGCAGGCCCGCTCGAAGGGCACCACCGGGCTGTCCGGGGGCAGTTCGGCGACCAGCGCGTCGACCTCGGAACGGAACGTGGCGGCGCCCGCCTCCTCGTCGGGCCCGTAGGAGTCGAAGCGGTCCCACAGGGCCGAAAGGCGTTGCTCCCAGACGGAGTTCTCGATGCTCATCGGGCCACCCTGGAAGATCAGCCCCCGGCCGTCAACCGCTTGCGGAGCGCGGCGACCGTCTCGTCGTCCACCCCGAGCCCGTCGCGCACGTACGCCTCGAACGAGCCGTGCACGCGCTCCACCTCGTCCCGCGCCGCCGCGAGGTAGCCCGGGTCCACGCCGATGACGGCGAGCGCGAGGTCCGGGTCGCCGCCCTGCGCGGTGAACCCCTCGACGAGCGGCGCGAACGCGGTCCGTACCGCCGTGTTGACCGACAGATACTCCGCCTCCGTCGTCGCCGCGTCCGCGCCGAGCAGCGTGAGCACGACGTACGCGCCCCAGCCGGTGCGGTCCTTGCCCGCCGTGCAGTGGAACAGCAGCGGGCCCGCGTCGGGCTCGGCCAGTTCGAGCAGCAGCGTGCGGTAGGCGGCGCGCGCGGAGTCCGTGGAGACGAGCGCCCGGTAGGTGTCGGAGAACAGCTCGACCGCGCGCCCGCCGCCCAGCAGCCGCTCGGCGGTGACCGGGTCGGAGAGGACCTCCTTGAGCTGGGCGGCGGCGGGCGCCACCCCGGCCGTCGCCAGCATGTCGCCGAGCGCGTCCCGCACGAGGTGCCGCGCCCCGGCCGGCACCCGGTCGGGGCGGGCGGCGCGCTCGGCGTCGGTGCGCAGGTCGAGGACCGTGCGCAGGCCGAGCGCGGCGACCGCCGGGTCGGCGTCGGCGTCGAGCCGGTCGAGCTGGCCCGAGCGCAGCACGAGCCCGGGCCGCACCCGCCGGCCGCCCGCGAGCGGGGTGCCGCCGAGGTCGCGGAGGTTGATGACGGTGGTGGCGGGGACGGCTTCGGCCATGGACGGGCTCCCACAGGGGTTCGGTGCTTTCGCGTGCTTTGTCCCGAACAGTGTGGCTCATCCCCGCGCCGCGCTTCATGCGGGTCCCGCACCGGCCTTCACGCGGGTCCCGCAACGCGCTTCACGCGGGTCCCCGCAGCGCCCCGGGCCCGTGCTCGCCCGCGCCTCAGGCCCGCCCCCCGCCCCCGCCTCACTCCAGGCGCCAGCCGCTGAACTCGACCGTCCCGCGCGTCCCGTTCCCGCCGTTCGTCGCGGTCATGAACAGCCCCGCGTCCTGGCGCTCCCCGGCCCCCGGCACGCTCACGCTCGCCACGGTCCGCCAGCTCGCCCCGTCGTCCGTGGAGCACGCCCCGGTGTACGTCGAACCCGACCGGGTCAGCCGCAGCAGCACCGGCGCCTTCACCCCCGTCACGCGCTTGTACGTGTCGAGGGTGCCGTCGCCGTTGGAGTCGTAGGACAGGACGACCCCCTGTGCCGGGGTCACCGAGAGGTTCACGAAACCCGGCGCGCCGGGCGCGTCCAGCGCGTCGCGCACGACGATACCGGCCCGCGCCCAGCCGCCCGTCGCCGCCTGCGCGTCCACCCGCAGCCACACCGTGGAGCCGTCGCCGAACGCGCCGCGCCGGTACGCCGTGCCGAACTCCGCCGTGCCCTTCCACAGGTCCGTGCCGCCGCCGTCGATGGCGAACCGGTCGCCCAACTGCCCGAACACGGCCTTGTTGGAGCTGTAGGTGTGCCAGCCCGCCGCGAGCGGCCCCGCCTCGAACAGCGTGCCCCGGTGCTCGGACGTCACCGGCGTCTCACCCTTCGGCCCGTACCGCACGTCGAGCGTGTACGGCAGCGGGCGCAGCGGCCGGTCCAGCGGCGTGCCCGGCGCGCTCGCCGTCCACGCCACCGCGCCCTCGCCCGCCGCCGGCACCGACGGCAGCGAGAGCGGGCCCTCGGCCCGCGCGTCGAGGCCCTTGAGGGCGAAGGTGACGCGGCCCGTGGCGCGCAGCCCGTTGACGTTGCGGAAGCGTGCCGCCACGCGCGCGTGCCCGCCCGGCGGGAACACCGGCGGGTCGACCGTCACCGTGACCGAACCCTGGTAGGGGGCGCGGGCCAGCACGTCCCGCACCCGGGACGCCGTGCGGTACGCGTCGCCGTACGGGCGCAGCGGATAGTCCTTGCGCTCGCGCGTCCACGGCTCCTCGAACGCGAACCAGTCCACCTTCTGCGGATCGCGCCCGCTCGCCAGCGCGTCCTGGAGCGTGTCCAGCCACTTCTGCCAGCGCGGGAGGTAGAAGTCGCCGATCAGGCCGTGCCAGTCGCGGTTCGCGTACTCGTGCAGATTGCCCGGGTCCGAGGTGTCCCGGTCGCCCCACACCGTGATGAGGACCTTCGCGCAGCGCTCGAACTCGGCGCTCTCCTCCGCGTTCGTCGCCAGGTTCCGCGCGTCCTGGATCCACGGCCCGAGCAGGAACGCCCGGTGCGTGCCCGTCACGTCGTCGGACAGCCGCATCAGCCGCAGCCACAGCGTGGCCAGCGACCGGAAGCGGGCCGCGTCCCTGGCCGCGTACGCCGCCTTGAGCTGCGGCAGCAACTGCCGGCTGCGGTGCGCGAGCGCCTGCCGCGCCACGTCCACCAGGTCGTACGCGTACGCCTGGCTGCCGCGCAGCGGACCGGCCACCCCGAGCAGCCCGGACAGCGCCGCGTCGAAGCGCGCCGGGTCGTAGGCGAGGGCGCGGGGCGCGTACGTGGCGGCGCGGTCGGCGGACAGGTCGGGGCGGGCGGCGAACAGGGAGTCGTGCGGGTCGGAGCGCTCGACCGCCTTGTGCTGGTACGCCGTGTCGTGCAGCGCCCGCCAGGCGGCGCGGGCGCTCGCGTCCCGGCGCCCGTAGCGGAAGTCGGCGTACCCGGCGAACCAGGCCGCGCGGTCGGGCTTGTCGCGGGTCCACGCCAGCTCGGACCAGAGCTCGAAGGCGGCCGGGTCGCGGTCGGCGCCCTCCGGCATGAACGCGGTCCCTGCGAGCGCGCTGCCCGGCTTGTCGCGCCAGGCGAAGAACTTCTCCTCCCAGATGTGGGTGCGCGCGCCGATCGTGGTGCGCCCGCCGAAGTTGGGGATCGTGCCGAACGCGTACGGGGTGCCCGCCCAGTCCTTCTCGCGGTCGGTCACGGACGTGAACCGGTCCGAGACCCCGTCGACGATCAGCATCCGCTCCTTGTCGACGGCGCCGATCAGCTCGGGCAGCGGATTGGCCTCCCAGCCGAGGATGACCCAGGTCGCGCCGGGACGATTCTGCTCAAGCGCCGCCTGCACTCCGCGGGCCGCGTCCGCGACCGGTACGTCCCCGGCCTCGCCGCCCTCGTGCAGCAGATCCATCTTGAACGCGTCGAGCGGCCCGAACAGTTCGCCCTGGTGCCGGTAGAACGACTCCGCGACCCGCTCGAACGCCCGTGTGCGCGGATCCAGCCAGTCGGGCCGGTCGAAGCCGTGCCAGGTGCCCTGCGGCACGACGTGCGCGTCACCGCCGGCGCGCTGCTCGAAGCCGTGCGGCACATGCCCGTAGTAGCCCGGCATCACCGGACGCATGCCCAGCTCGCGCAGCCGGTCCACGATCCGCCGCCCGAGGCGGGCCCGCTTCGCCAGCAGCGCGGGCGAGAGCGGGCCCCCGTACCCGGAGAGGTTCTGGAGCAGCCACCACGGCTGGTGCGAGGGCGCGGGCAGCCACGCGCGCGACTCCTCGTCGGTGTAGCCGAGGTCGAGCAGGACGCGGTGGTAGACGGCCTCCATGCCGGCGATGACCAGCACCTCGTTGCAGCCGTGCAGCGCGAGGATGTCCAGCTCGCGTTCCCAGTACGGCCAGTCGGCGAAGGGCGCGGTGTAGCCGTCGTTGGTGTCGTTGAGGACGAACCGGTGCGGCAGCGGCGAGGAGCGCTCGATCGGGCGGGCCGGGGCGGGCAGCGTGCGCGGCAGGCCGAGCTGGTCGCCGTTCCACGTGATGTGCGCGCCGCACGTGTACTTCAGATACCAGTGGACCCCGGCCGCCAGCACGGCCGGGGTCGTCCCTTCCACCTCGATCCGGCCGCGCGTCCCGGTCACCCGGAAGCGGTCCTCGCCGCCGCGCGCGGGTACGAGTCTGAGCCGGAACTGGTCCGCGTGATGCGGCAGCCGTCTGGTGAGCACGGCGCGGGCCGCGGACGTATCAAGAGCCGGAGCGGCACTCGCCTGCGGCACGCCGAGCCCACCGAGGGCCGTGCCCAGGCCGATGGCGCCCGCCGTGCCGAGGACCGTGCGTCGCGTTGGCGTCGCGGACATGCGTGTAACCCCCCTGCGTCGCGGATGGTGCGGCGCACGGTAACCGGGCGCAGGCCCGGGCTCAACGGTACGAACGGGACTGGCGGGAACGTGTCGCCGCACGGATCACATAACCGGACAGGAGCACACGATGAGGAAAACGCTGGTGGCGGGGGCTCTGCTCGCCCTCGCCGCGACCGGGTGCACCGCACACGCGTCCGCGCCCGCCGCACCCAAGATCCCCCGAACGGCGACCGGCTCGCTGGAGCAACTGGCCCACACCGCGGGCTGCCGCGCGCACCCCCGCCCGGCGACCGAGGGGCTGCGCCAGACCAACTGCGGCAGCGGCGCCTCCCGTTGGGTTCTCGTCACCTTCACCACCGACCGGGACCGCGCCGAATGGCTGGACGCCGCCGACGACTACGGCGGCACCTACCTCCTGGGCCGCCGCTGGGCCGCCACCGGCCCCGACTCCGTCGTCGCACGGCTGCGCGGCCGTCTCGGCGGGACCGTGGAGCGGTCCCTCGCGCACCGCTCGGGGGCGAGCGGTCAGGGGGGAGGCGCGAAGGGGACCGGCTCCGGGCACACGGGGCACCACTGAGACGACCGCGCAGCGGTCAGGGGGGCGGGGGACTTCACGTACCCGCCCTACGAGCAGCGTTCGCCCCGGTTGACGCAGGACGTGACGCGCAGCATCAGCTTCTCGTCGAAGACGTTGATGAAGTCGCCGTGGTCGGTCACCGGCTTGTGCAGTTGCTCGGGGAACGAGTCGACGGCGAAGCCGGGCCCCGGCGGCACCGCGTACACGATCCGCTGCACGAGCTGCGGGATCGCCCGGAAGCCCGCCGGGCAGGCGCCCGTGCGCGGGTCGGCGAACGCGACGTGCGTCCGGTGGTTGGCGCTGTCGGTGTGGGCGCCGTCCCAGCAGCTCTGGAAGCGGAACGTGCGCACGACCTTCGCGCCGCTCGGGCAGATCGGGTACTTGTCGCGCAGTTGCCGGTCCTCGAACCCGGTGCAGCTCCAGGACGCGTTGGCGTTCGCGTCGCCGTTGGTGAACGCCTTCGCGTCACCGGTGATGATCCGCAGGAACCTCGGCATCGGTACGACCTTGCCGACCGGGCTGCCCACGAAGCGCAGGGTGACCGAGGCGGGCGTCTGGATCGTGCCCGTGTTCTGGTCCTTGCCGCCGCCGTCGGCCCCGGCGTCCGGCGCGTCCTTGCCGTCGCGCAGCCGCAGCACCGGCCAGTAGTACGTCGATCGGTCGCCCTGGTCGCGGCAGCTCGTCGCCCCGGCGGCGAGGTCGGCGTCGCTCGCGAAGGCGTCCGTGGCCTGGTTGCCGACGTAGTCGTGCATGTGGTGGGCGCCGTTGGCGACACCGGGCGCGACGATCACGTTGTCCGGGTTGAACTTGCCGCCCGCGTTGCGCCCGCACGCCGTGGTGAAGCTGCCCCGGGAGGCGCCGCGCCGCTCGCTGGGGAGCCGGACGTTCGGCCGCACCGAGCGGATGTCGGCGAAGTCGGCGGCCTCGGGCCCGTTCCCCACGGGCTCGTTCCCCGCAGGCTCGCTCGCCGCCGGTCCGGCGCCGCCCCCGGCCGACGCGGACGGCGACCCCGAAGGCGCCCCGGGCGCGGTCCCCGCAGGCGTCGAGGGTGTGCCGGACGCGGGTGCCGGTGGCGTCCGGTCGAACGCCCGCCCGGTGCACGCGGCCATCGCGTCCAGCCCGGCCGGCGCCCGGCCCCCGGCCCGCTCGATGTCCTGGCGCACCCGGTCGAGCGCCGCCGTCCGCCGTGCCGTCAACGGCCCGAGCACCGTGTTGTCCACGAACCCCGGGTCCCGCGCGGCGGCGTCCCGCCCGGCGGCCAGCGCCTGGTAGGCGGCGGTGATCTGGCTGTCCAGGGCGGCCAGTTCGCCGTCCACCTGGGCGCGGGCGGCGGCCGGCACGTCCGTGAGGGCGGTGCCCACGTCCGGGCAGTCGATCGTCATCACCTGCCGCCCGGACTCCCGCGCGTCCCCGGCGGCCGGGGGGCCTTCTTCATGGGCCGACGCGTACACCGTGACCGTGGCGAGCCCGCCCGCGCCCAGCAGCAGCGCGGCCGCCGCGAGGGTCATCCGGGTGCTCAGCGCCGTGCGCCTTCTGCGTGAGGTGCGATGCATGGCCCTACGTACGTGCCGCGCGCCCCGCGCGTTCACCGCCGCCCGCGCCCCGCGATCGGGGTGGCCGGTCAGCGGCCGCCCCGGTCGAGATAGGCGAGGACCGCGAGGACACGGCGGTTGTCGTCGTCGGAGACGGTCAGGTCCAGCTTCAGGAAGATGTTGGAGGTGTGCTTGGCGATGGCCCGCTCGGTGACGACGAGCTGCGCGGCGATCGCCGCGTTGGACCGGCCCTGCGCCATCAGCTCCAGGACCTCGAGCTCGCGCGGGGTCAGCCCGCCCAGCGGCGCGTCGGCCGCGCGCCGCGACAGCAACTGCTGGATGACCTGCGGGTCCATCGCCGTGCCGCCCGCCGCGACCCGTCGCACCGCGTCCACGAACTGCTCCGCGTCGAACACCCGGTCCTTGAGCAGATACCCGATCCCGCCGTTGCCGTCGGCCAGCAGCTCCCGCGCGTACAACTGCTCCACGTGCTGCGAGAGCACGAGCACCGGGAGCCCCGGCCGGGCCCGCCGCGCCGCCAGCGCGCACTGCAACCCCTCGTCGGTGTGCGAAGGCGGCAGACGTACGTCCACGACGGCGACGTCCGGGTCCAACTCGGCCAGCGCCTTGGTGAGTTCGGGCCCGCTCTCCACGGCGGCGGCGATCTCGAAGTCGTAGGCCTCCAGCATGCGCACCAGACCGTCCCGCAGCAGGAACAGGTCTTCGGCTAGGACAACACGCAAGGGATCTCCATCGTCACCATGGTCGGACCGCCCGCGGGGGAGCTGACGGCGAGAACACCGTCGAATGTACCGAGCCGCCGCTCGATCCCGCCCAGCCCGCCGCCCGCCGAGATGTCCGCGCCGCCCTTGCCGTCGTCGGTCACCGACACCTTCAACCGGCCGTCCGCGTAGGCGATGTCGACCCAGATCCGGTCGGCGTCCGCGTGCTTGACCGCGTTCGTCAGGGCCTCGCTCACTGCGAAGTACGCCGCCGACTCCACCGGCGCGTCCGCCCGCCCCGCCAGCTCCACCTCCACCTCGGTGGCCACCGGCAGCCGCAGCGCCAACGCCCGTACGGCGTCGCCCAGTCCGCGCTCCGCGAGCACCGGCGGATGGATGCCGCGTACCAGGTCGCGCAGCTCGGTCAGCGCCTGCGCGGAGGACTGACGGGCCCGCGCCAGCAGCTTCCTGGCCTGCTCGGGGTCCTTCTCGATCAGCGCCTCGATCGTGCCGAGGTCCATGCCCATCGCCACCAGCCGGGCCTGCGCCCCGTCGTGCAGATCCCGCTCGATGCGCCGCAGCTCCGCCGCCGACGTGTCCACCGCGTCCTTCCGACTCTCCGTCAGGACCCGTACGCGCGCGGCGAGTTCACCCTCGGCGCGGGCCAGCACCGAGCGCGTCAGCAGGAAGTGGACCCGAACCAGCGCGGGCGAGGCGTACAGGCCCACGGGGAGCAGCGCCGCCGCGAGGAGCCCGGCGAGCAGCGCGCTGCCCTGCCCCGAGATCGGCACGAACCCGTACCAGTAGCCGACGTGCGTGCCGTCCGTGAACACCCGCCACAGCCCGGCGGCCAGGGCGAACCCCTCCACGGGGTAGAACGTGAGCGCCGCCGGGAGCAGCGCCGTCACCGTCCCCGCCGTCATGTCCACGGGCAGCCAGCGCAGGTCCCGCCAGGTCGCCGGGTCCCGCAGCATCAGCCCGCACCGCTCGGCCTGCCCGATGATCCCGCCGTGCAGGGTGGTGGGGAAGGGCCGGTACGCGGCCGGGACGCGCACCCCGCACCACTCGGCGGCCACCACGCGCCGCCAGTTCGCCCAGTGCCGTACGAGGGTGAGCACCCACGGCGTGGTGAGCACGCCGAGCCCCAGCGGGATCAGCACCAGCGAGACCACGACCAGCACGAACAGCGTGATCGAGCCGGTGAGCCCCGCCAGCGCGAGCACCAGCCCGCGCAGCCCCGCCGTCAGGCTCGCCCGTATCCTCGCCGCCATCGCGTTCTCCGTCCCTCGCCGCGCCCGCCCCGTACACCTCACAGTGTCGCCGTCACGGCGGCCGGGGTCAGTGGGAGGGACACCCGTGCCGGGGTGTCGTCAAGTACACCCCGGCACGAGGCCGAAGAGGGGCCCTGCGCGGGGAGCAACGCGAGAACTACGCGGTGAACTCCTCGCGCAGCGCGGCGAGTCCGGTGCCGTAGGTGCCGTCGCCGAAGACCGCCTCGACCTGCGCCACGGTCGCGTCGTCCGCGAGGTAGCGCGCCGACCACACCACCTCGGCGCTGTCGCCGCCGCCGTACGGCAGCACCGCGAGCGTGGCCACGTACTCGCTGATCGGCAGCATCGGGTCGAGCACGGTGTACGTGTATGTACGGGCCTCGTCGTCGCGGGAGAGCAGCCGCTCACGGGCGACGACCTTGCCGTCCACGGAGAAGACGCGCACCGCGCCGTCCTCGTCGGCGGTGGACGGCGGCACGGCCGGATGCCAGTCGGCGAGGCCGTGGAAGTCGCCGATCCGGGCCCATACGCGGGCGGGGGAGGCGGGGACGACGGTCGTGCGGCGCAGCTCGCGCGGGCTCACGGCGCTCACCAGGCACCGTCCCCGCGCAGCACGGCGTCGGCGCCGCCGTCGATGAAGACGACCTGGCCCGTGACGTGCGTGTTCTCGGCGGACGTCAGCCAGTCGAGCAGCGGGGCGACCTGCTCGGGCCTGGCGTGCCCGTGCAGCGGCATCGGCACCGTCGCGTCGACGAGTTCGCGTGAGGCGGGGTCGTCCAGGAGCGGCTGCGTCATGGGCGTGACGATGGTGCCGGGCGCGACGGCGTTGAGCGGGATGCCGGCGCCCGCCCAGGCGTCCGTCACGGCGGTGCGGCGCACCCAGCGGGCCACGGCCTGCTTGGACGAGCCGTAGATCAGATGCCCCTCGCCGCGTGCGACGGCGGCCTCGGCTGCGGCGACGGCCGCGTCCTCGTCCCCGGCGAGCACCGCGTCCACGATCGCCGGGTCGGCGGGGTGGACGGACGCCACGGAGGAGACGACGACGGCGCGCGGGTCCTGCCCCTCGGCGAGCAGCGGGCGCAGCTCCTCCAGGGTGGCGAACGCGCCGAAGCAGTTGACCCGTACCGTCAGCGGGTTGAAGAGGGCGAGCCCGGCGCAGGCCACGACCGCGTCGAGCCGCCCGCCGCCCGCCTCGGCCGCGCGCTCCGCCAGCAGGCGGCGCCCCTCGGGGGTGGAGAGGTCGGCGGCGATGTCGGCGCCCTTGAGGTCGGCGCCGATGACCCGGTGCCCGGCGGCCCGCAGCCGCTCGCTGGTGGCCCGCCCGATGCCGGACGCGGCACCGGTGACCAGATACGTACGAGACATGTCGTACTCCTCGCTGTTCCTGCCCCCGTCGGCCATGCCAACGTACGCCTATGTGGCACAACGTGCCAAGTAGCGGGCGCGTGCCAGGCTGGAGGGTGGTGAAACGCGGCGAACAGGGACGAAAGGGGCCTGCGATGGCGACGGACGGGGACGAGGGCGGCCGGGTCGGCGGGGGCAGCGAGGGTGTTCAGGCCGGCCGGGGCGCCGGGGGAGTACGGGCCAGCCGGGGCGCCGAGGGTGTGCGGGCCGGCCGGGACGGCGGGGGCGTCCGGGGCGGCGACGGCGGCGAAGGTGTTCGGGCCGGCCGGGGCGCCGGGGGAGTACGGGCCGGCCGGGGCAGCGAGGGTGTTCAGGCCGGCCGGGGCGGCGGGGGCGCGCGGCGGCCCTCGCTCACCGAGCGGCGCAGGGAAGCCACCCGCATGGAGATCGCCGAGGCGGCGGCCGACCTGTTCATCGAGCGGGGCTACGCGGCGACGACCGTCGAGGACATCGCCCGCGCCGCAGGCGTCTCCCTGCGCACTTTCTACCGCCACTGCCCCGCCAAGGAGGACGCCCTCACCCCGCTGATCGCGGCCGGTGTCGTGGGCCTCGTCGACCATGTCGCGGCCCAGCCGCCGGACCTCGCTCCGGCGGACGCCGTGCAGCGGGCGTTCCTCGCCTCCGCGCAGGGCTGGCGCCCCGCCGGACCCGCCCGTACCCGGCAACTGCTGTGCGTCATGGACGGCGTACCGGAGATCCGGACGCGGTGGACGGCGGCGGCCCACGCCATGCGGGACCGGCTGGCACCGGTGCTCGCCGCGCGGGGCGGCCCGCCCGCCGACAGCCTGGAGGGGCGGCTGCGGGCGGCGGTCCTCATCGAGGCCGTCACCGTCGCCGTCGAACACTGGGCGCGGGCGGACCCCGAGGGCGGCGCGGCGGCCTCCGTCGAGAGCATCACCGACGTCAGCGCCCGCACCCTCGGCATGCTCGAGATCGCCGGGGACCGAGGCGCGGGCCCGCCGCCGCGCCGAGGGCGACGGACCCGCGCCGGCTTCTCAGGAAGCGGTCAACGGGCCACGGGCGGCGCGTACTTGTAGCCGACCCGGCGCACCGTCTGGATGGCGCCCCGGTGCTCGGCGCCCAGCTTGCGGCGCAGCCGCGCGATGTGGACGTCGACCGTGCGGCCGTCGCCGACATGCCCGTACCCCCACACCGTGGTCACGAGCGCGTCCCGCGTGTGCACCCGGTGCGGATGCGCGACGAGATGGGCGAGCAGCTCGAACTCCAGGTACGTCAGGTCGAGTTGACGCCCGTCGACGGAGGCCGTGCGCTGCCCCGCGTCGATGGTGACGAGCGCGTCCGACGCGGCGGCGGAGGCCGCGGCCCCGGCCTGCTGTCCCGGCACCGGCAGCAGCGGCTGCTGGTCGGCGGGGACGAGCACCAGGTAGCCGATCATCGGCGGGCGGCCCGGCAGCGCGGGCAGCGTGTGCGGGGGAGCGGGCAGCAACTGGGCGCCCGGCGGCAGGAATTCACTGACGTCGACCTGCGGGACGGGCGGCGCCACCTCGTCCCGTTCGACGGCCCGCAGCCGGGTGCGGGCGGGGGAGGGGGCGGTGGACAGGGCGGTGAGCGGGCGGGTGTTCGCCATGGGGGTCAACCTTCGCGCGAGGAGCCGTCTGGGAAAGGACGTACGTCGTGCGCGCCGACCGAAGGCCGTGCCCGGAGAGTCCGGCAGCGGTTTTAGAGGGCCTGCGCGTTCGCCGCGCGGCAACACACCCGGTCGAAGTCATGGTGCTGACGGGACGGCCAGAACGGCTCGAGGTCGTGACGACGACCCCGCGCGGTGAGGTTCTGGAAGCTGGCCATGCCCATATTGAAGCAGATGAACCGGCCGAAGGAGAGGGCGCCCGCACCACACGGACGCCCCGCGGACGGCGGTTGGCCGAAATCAGCCAGGTCCGCTCAGACCCGTCCCGCCTTCTCCAGCGCCGCGCAGCAGGTGTCGACCATCAGCCGCGTGACCACGTACGGGTCGACGTTGGCGTTCGGCCGCCGGTCCTCGATGTACCCCTTGCCGTCCCGCTCCACCTGCCACGGGATGCGCACCGATGCGCCCCGGTCGGAGACCTCGTACGAGTACGTGTCCCAGGACTGCGTCTCGTGCAGGCCCGTCAGCCGGGTGTCGATGCCGGCGCCGTAGTTCTTCACGTGGTCCATCGGCTTCGAGCCCTCGCCCAGCGCCTCGCAGGCCGCGATGATCGCCGCGTAGCCGTCGGGGCCCTCGCGCATGACCTTCGTGGAGAAGTTGGTGTGGGCGCCCGCGCCGTTCCAGTCGCCCTTGACCGGCTTCGGGTCGAGGGTCGCGGAGATCCCGAAGTCCTCGGCGGTGCGGTACAGCAGCCAGCGCGCGACCCACAGCTCGTCCGCGACCTGGAGCGCGGGTAGCGGGCCGACCTGGAACTCCCACTGACCCGGCATGACCTCGGCGTTGATACCGCTGATGCCGAGGCCGGCCGTCAGACAGTTCTCCAGGTGCGCCTCGACGACCTCGCGGCCGTGGATCTCGTCCACGCCGACGCCGCAGTAGTAGCCGCCCTGCGGCGCGGGGAAGCCGCCCGCCGGGAAGCCGAGCGGGCGGTCGCCCTGGAAGAACGTGTACTCCTGCTCGATGCCGAACACCGGCTCCTGCCCGGCGAACCGCTCCGCGACCTCGGCCAGCGCGGTCCGCGTGTTCGAGCGGTGCGGCGTCAGGGCCGTCTCCAGGACCTCGCACAGGACGAGCACGTCGTCACCGCCGCGGATCGGGTCCGGGTACACGGCGACCGGGCGTAGCACGAGGTCGGAGGCGTGGCCCTCGGCCTGGTTCGTGGACGACCCGTCGAAGCCCCACAGCGGCAGCGTCTCCAGCCGCCCCTCGACCGCCGAGTCCCCGGCCATGATCTTCGTCTTGGACCGCAGCTTGGCCGTCGGCTCGGTGCCGTCGATCCAGATGTACTCGGCTTTGAAGGTCACGGTCCACGTCCTCGTCTCACGGGTGCCTGCGCTATCCCGGAGCATGTCAACGGGCGGTTTCCCGCCCGTTGCCCGGACGTGAACCCGGTGTTACCCGGCGCTGCGGCCCAGCGCGTCCCGTACGGCTTCCTCGCTGCGCCCCACCACGGCCGTCCCGTCGTCGGCGGTGATGATCGGGCGCTGGATCAGCTTCGGGTGCGCGGCGAGCGCCTCGATCCAGCGCTCCCGCGAACCGGCGTCGCGCGCCCAGTCCTTCAGCCCCAGCTCCTTCGCCGCGTCCTCCTGGGTGCGGGTGATGTCCCACGGTTCGAGCCCCAGCCGGTCGAGCACGGCCCGGATCTCGTCGGGCGTGGGCACGTCCTCCAGATAGCGGCGGACGGTGTAGTCGGCGCCCTCGGCGTCCAGCAGCGTGAGCGCGCTCCGGCACTTCGAACAGGCCGGGTTGATCCAGATCTCCATGCGCCAAGCCTAGGGCCTCTCCCTCGCCCTTTTCCGTCGCCGCGAAACCTCTGGTCCTACGTCACCTCAGGGGCCCCAAGAGCCCTGTGGCCAGGGGCTTTTGTCAGTGGGCGGCGGTAGAATAGAAGCAGTGTTCGAGAGCTTCGGGGGCTCTCGGAACCCGCGTCAGGAGGATTATCCATGCCCGCTGCCGCAGCACCCACCCTCATCGACCTGCCGTACGCGCCGCTCGCGCGGAAGCCGTTGCCCGCGGGCCGGCCCCGCCAGTGGTACATCAGCCACAACCGCCGCCTTAAGGCCATGCGGCTCGCCATCGCCCTGCTCGACTCCGGCGTCTACCTGCCGCGCCAGGCCGACAACCGCCGTATCCGTTCCACGGCCGAGCTGATCGGTATCCACCCGCCGTCCGACACGACCTGCCAGATGGTCCGCACCCTGATGCACTACGCCCGCTGACGCTCCTCTTACGGAGCTGCCTGGAGCCCGGCGCCCTTTCGGGGACCTACCGTGCGTGATTGTCTGCGGGCGGGTGGGGCCTGGCCGCGCAGTTCCCCGCGCCCCTTCGGGGCACGACCGTGCGTGGTCATCCTCCGGCCGGTGGGGCGTCTCGCGCAGTTCCCCGCGCCCCTGAAGCATGCACTCCGTGCAGCTTCCCCTATGGAGGTGGCGACGCAGTCGCCCCTCCAGGGGCGCGGGGAACTGCGCGCTCAGCCACGACGAGAGTCGAGGATCCCCACCGGCCGGAGCCACCCACTCACCCAGGGGCGCGGGGAACTGCGCGCTCAGCCACGACGAAAGCCGAGGACCCCCACGACCGCAAGCCCGCCCCCCCCGGGAAGGGACACGTCGGGGACGTTCAAACCCCGCCCAACTCCTTCTCCAGCGGCGTACGAAACCGCGGCGTCACCCGAACCCCCCGCACCCAACAAGAGACCCGCTCCGCAGCCCCCTCCACCGCAAGCTGAACCTCCCGCCCCCCGACCCCCTCGGCCAGCACCCGCCACACCACATCCCCGCCCGCCGAACCCCCGGTGGCCCACCCCCCGACGATCCGCCCGTCCACCCACACCGTCGGCCCGATGTTCCCGCTCCGGTCGAACAACGCCCCCCGCAGCTCGGGCGGGCAGTACCAGTCCCGCTCCCGCCACCCCATCGCGGTCGGATCGAGCGCGGGCAGGAACACGGCCCAGGGCTCCCGTTCCTCCGCCCCGCCCCCATCCGCCGCCTCCGGCACGACGAACCCCGTACCGCCCCCGTCCAACGACACCTCCACCGCACCGACCGCGCCCAGCGCCCGCCGCACCTCCCGGACGCCCCACCCCGTCCACCACTTCAGGTCCGCCTCGGTCGCGGGCCCGCACACCGCGAGCCACCGCCCGAGCAACTCCGCCTGCGCCCGCGCCACATCCAGCTCGGCATGCGGCGGCGCGACCGCCCACCGGAACTGCGTCGACGTCCACGACCCCAGCGGACGCCCCCGCACCACACGCCCCTCCACCCCCAGCACCCGCATCAGCCGCGAGGACACCGTCTGCTCGGCCTCGTAACTCCGCCCCCGCCCGTACGTGAACCGCTCCTTCAACCGCGGTTCGTCCCGGGCCAGTTCGGCGACCGTCGCCTGCCCGCGCCGCTCCAGCGCGGCCAGTACCGATTCCTCCACCTCCGCCAGCCACGCGGCGGTGAGCCGCCCGTCGCTGCCGCTCTCCAGCTCCTTCACGAGCGCGGCCCGCGCCTTCGCGGCGACGGCGAGGCCCGTCGAGGCGTGCACGGTCGCGGCCAGTTCGGTCGGGAAGACGAACACCGTGTGCCGCATGCCGTGCATCCGCACCAGCGTCCGGTCCTCGTACAGCGCGCGCTCGACCTCGGCGACGGTCCCGGCCGGGTCGGCGAGCCGCGCGCCGATCGCCAGATACACGGTCGCCGGATCCGTCCCGTGCAGCGCGACGAGCCCCCGGGCCACGTCCTCCGGCCCGGCGACCCGGTGCCCCGGCGCCAGCAGATGCGCCCGCCCGAGCCGCAGCCGCCGCTCCTCGTCCCCGATGTGCCTCATCGCCATGCCGGCCATCCTGCCCGAGCCGTCACCTGTTTGCCGCCCTTGGCATGCGGGCCCGTACGGCGACACCGTTGACTGAAGCCGTCGCAGTGACGCGGAGAGCGAAGGTGACCGGGATGCCAGCGGTACGAGACACGCACACGAAGCGCACGAAGCGCACGGCGAGGGCGGCCGGCGCGGCGGTACTGACGACGGCCCTCGCCCTGGGCGCGGCGGCCTGCTCGGACGACGGGAACAGCCCCTCCGACACGGTCTCGAAGGCCGCGTCCATCGCCGCGTCGGCCACGTCGAAGGCGGGCAAGAAGTTCGACGAGTTCAAGAGCGGCGTCGACGCCAAGGACGACGTACGCCTCGGAGAGGCCACGAAGGACGGCGACCGCCCGGCGGTCCCGCTGACGGTCACCAACAAGACCGCGAAGACCCGCACGTACCTCATCCAGATCGACTTCCGCGACTCCGGCGGCAACCTCCTCGACACCACGGTCCTCACCGTCCGCGACGTCCCCGCAGGCAAGGAGAAACAGGCCACGGCCCGAGCCAACCGCTCCCTGGACGGCACGGTGAAACCCGAGCTGGCCCGAGCCGCCCGCCACTGACCCGCACGACGACACGGCGAGGGCCGCTTCCCCCAACCCGGGAAAGCGGCCCTCGCCGTATACGTACCCCTGCTGCCTAGAGGTCGAAGTAGAGATGGGAAGCGGCCCTGACCTGCGGTGATGCTTGTCCTGTGAGTAGGTCGGTGCACAGGCGGTGCACTTCGCGAGGACGGGGCCAGAGTGAAGCCGGGAATCTCCTCGGGTGACGGCTTGGTACCCACCGCAGCCAGCACGGTCTGGACTGCTTGGCCAGCCGGGGCAGCCGACCGGTGGTGGGATCCGAGTATTTCGATGCCGCGGCATCTTGACCGCGTGCTTGGATCGGCTGACCGCAGGTTCGCAGCGAACCTGCCGAACTTCCCATGGGCGGTGACGTCGAGCGTTGCTTATCGGATCTCGCCGCGGTGACCCGGAGCCCGGGTTCCTCGATCCGCAACGAACAGATCACGGCTGCCTCCGGCTGGTCCTGCCAGCCGTCCATGGGCCCTTCGCCGCCGTCTACGGTAGCTGGCGCGTCTTTTGACGCTTCGGTCGCTTCTCGACGGGTATCAAACCTCGGCGGATCTTCATCAGATGCTCGTCCTTCGTGTTTTCGCGCACGGCTAGACGGCTCAGGATTCGATGCTGTGTTTCCGGGGTCCAGAACACCTCAAGACGCTCCCGAGCGCGTGTGATCGCGGTGTAGAAGATGCTGTGGGAGATGCTCTCCTCATTAGCATCCGTTATGACAACCTTCACTGACTCGTACTCAACGCCCTGCGCCTTGTGGATCGATACGGCGTAAGCGATCTGGAACGGCACCATGGTGGTGACAGAGTCGTCATCATCGTCACTGTCGCCGCGCTCGAAGACGTCGAACTGGACAGTCGAGCCTTCCACCCAGCGCAGACCCGTGAAAAGAACATCGTCTTCAGCGATATCCCGTTCGAGATTCACATCGAAAGTGATACGTCCGGGCACGCGATCAATCTTGACGATCTTTCCCTTCAGGTTGTTAAAGATGACTGGGCTGAACCGATCGGACTCGTTGAAAAGTACTGGGTCTCCAACCTTGTACGTGGACTCGCTCCATGTCTCGGCTGGATTCGGGTTGCTCGCCTGCAGGAATCGATTAACGTTGTTGATGCCATATAGGCCGTCATAGTTCAGGCAAAGCACGATCTCGTCGTCGCTTCGATGTTGAAAGAGAGAGTCTCCCAGAACCGTCGAGTAGCCGTTCTTGGAGAGCGACTCCTCGATGTGGTCGTCCAGATTCCGCACCCTGCTCCACAGAGTGAGCAGACTCTGGTCGGTGGTCCTGAAGGGCGCTGTGAGTTCGAATACAGACTCACTCGGGAGGTACGATCGGATGATGCTGAACCAGTTGCCAAACTCGATCGACTCGATCTGGTAGACGTCACCGACAAGCACGAGCAGATCGAAGGATGTATTCTCGAGCACTCCGAGCAGGCTTGCGTTGCTCACGGTGCTGCACTCGTCGATTACCAATACGTCACACGCTGCTCCGAATGACATACCATTGCGTACATGCTTGCTGATCGTACTGAACTCAGTGTTCGGTGCCTGTACTCGTCTCTTTAGATTGTCGACGGCCGGGTTGGTATGCGCTAGAAAGAGCTTTCTCGCGTCTTCGAAGTAGTTCGCAATGTGATTCACCATTGTCGATTTTCCCGTACCTGCCGCACCGTAGACGAGAGCGACCTTCGAGTGCTCGAACAACTTCGTCAAGGCCTCAACCTTCAAAGGGTCATCGATGAGGCCGGGGTTAGCATCAATCCATGTCTGCACGTCACTGCCGTGTTGGGGGACGCCAATAGCAGAGATTTCCTGGAGTTTTTTGATGATCGAGACAGTATCGTCCTCGTACCCAACGATGAATACGTGTCCATTTGCTTGAGCCAGCTTCCGTCGCGCGTGTCGTTCAGTGGGTGGAAGCATGCGATTGTGGCGTGCGATCAGCTCGTCAAGGTCGCCGAGATCTTCCAGCTCAGCTGCCGGCGTATAGATCACACCGAGCTGCTCGACATTGCTCCTGACTCGCCTGGCAAGCAGTTCGTGAGCCCGATTCCTAGCGTCCAGACTTTCAGCAAGGTCCCCAAAGCGTGGGTTGTGTCCGCGTGGTGATGTGCAGAAGGGCATCGTGTCGAACGGCTTGCAGCCCCAAGATACGCGCAGCCCGGAGAGTGCAGAACACTGTTCGGCATGGAACTGTGCCTTGATGACAATGTTGTTCATCCGCAGCATGAGATACCGCAGCAGACGGGAACCAGGCCGATTGTTGCGGATGAGTGACCGAGCGCGGTCAAGAACAGCAAAGATTGCCGCATCTCGCTGAGTGCCGACTAGCGCCCAGGAGCGAAGCGATCCGTATGCAGCGTCGGTCATATCCATAAGATCGAGGAGACTTGATCGAGTTGATGTGAGGTACCGCATCAGGTTGCGGTACTCGGAATGCGACCTGCTTACTTTTCCGTGCGAGGTGTCGAAGAGGCGTGCGAAGTTGTCGAATTCACACGGCCGGATTGACACCTCCCAAGAGCGGATCAGCGTGATCGGCATTTCCTTGCCAAGTACCTCGATCGTGTCGCTCGACAGCTCCAGACTAGCCGCATATTTGTCGGTGACGTCGATGTCGGTGAACCCAATAATTCGATCAAATTTGCTCGTCCGGTTGTGGGCGAGGTGAAACGTAACTTCGTAGTAGATGCGGCCGGCAACGAAAAATGGTCGCGAGCTGCGAATGTAGTACCTCTCGCGACGTGGGCTAGAGGACAGCTTCGATTTTCCCTGTTCGATGCAGCCAGCAATCTTCTCGTAGTAATCCCGCAATGAGGGATCGAGATCGATCGGGAACTTTTCGATGTTGGGCAGGATAGATATTCCGAGCTGATTCTTTGCGAGGTCGCGGGTGCGGAGTAGGTACTCGTAGTACTTCAGCATGAGCCGCTCGGAGGGGTCACGATCCAGGGTGTAGTGCGAGACGCTGGCCTGGAGTAGGCCATGGAATCTACTCAGAAGGCGGAACTTGGAGAGTGCCTTAACGGCGTCGAGAGCTGGCCCGACTTGATTGTAGTGAAACTCGGACGAGCCATCGTTAAGGTGCGCCCAGACAGCGAGCCCTTCGACAAGATTCCGAAGTTGCCCCAATACATTCTGCGAGAGGAAGCCTCGGTCGCCTACTGGGTTGGCAAGATTCTGGCAGATTACGGCGTCGGCGTTCTTCACTTGCTGTTCTACTGATGCCATAGTTCCCGCTCTGCTTCCCCGAAGAATCGTGGGTCACCTTCGATATGAGGCGACCCTGCCTCGCTGAAGTGGATCGGACGGGGCCCAGCAGGTCCATGGCGCGTAGCTGAACAGTGGGCCCGTCTCCGTCCACGCCATCGTGCATCAATAGAACCACTCAAGAGCCGACAGGCGACCCTCTTTTCGAAACTCCTTGCCTGCCACACCGGCTTCTGGCCCGACCTGTACCTTCCAGGGGGCAGGCTCGCGTTGCTCCATGCCTCGTGTGGTGATGATTCGAGGAACGTGCCAGGCTCGTGCACCTTGCACGATTCGACTGGCGAACCCGGCTGTACGCAGCCTCGCGTGAGCCGCTGCGTGCTCTCGGACGCCGACGAGAACACCAAGGCCCCTGCCGAATATACCTCGGGCACTCGAACCCCTGCTTCATGCTCCGCACGGACACGCACCAGATACCTAACAGTTAGGACCGCACGCGCAAGGCCATCGACGCCGCGTTCGACACGGCCTCGGGGGGGGCCATCGAGGTGAGGGTGCGGCTCCGGTGGCAGCCTGAACAGCCCCTGCAGAAAGGGCCGTGGGCTGTACCTTGCGAGAGTGAAAGGAACACGGCCGTCGGCCCAGGGGAGCGGAAATCCGCCCTGCCCTGCGGCGTCCCTCAATGTCGAATAGAGCATGGGATACGTCCTGACCTGCGCAGATACCTTGAATCTGGGGCGTGAGATGCACACTGGTGCACTCGGTGAGCGGTCATGCAGTGCCAGCCCCTCTCGGTGACGCCTCGACTGAGCAGTGAAGAAGGCATAGCGCGGCGGTTGACCCTTCGGCCTTTCGCGCGTACGTACGAGATGTACGGGGATGCCAGCGGCTTTCAGGTCGTTGGGATGCTGGCAAGGGGCGGACGAGCGCCAGGTGCCGACTAGATCTGGCCGTCGTGTCCGGTCTGATGGTTGCCGGAACAGCACCTCTGCCACACTCCACAGCTGATGTACTGGGCAACGAATCGGGGGTATGCACGCCATGGCGCAGACAAGGAAGGGCTACTACCGGGCAGCGCACTACGTGAAGCCGACGACGGTCTCCAGAAGGGCTAAGAAGCCGGCATTCTGGGTCGTTGTGGTGGGTGTGCTTTTGTTGATCGCTGCTTGGAATTCTCTCTTCGGCGACGATGGTGACAAGGCGAAGCCGGAACCTCAGAGGACGGTCCAGTCAGTCACGGAGTCGCCGTCGCGTTAGCTGTCGGAGAGCTCGTCCCCAAGTAGTCGGAGTGCGGGTGTCCTCTCTCCGTGCCTGCTTCTCCTCGGCATCAGGGGCTGTTGTAGTGGCGAGAGTCGATCGCAGCTGCTCCCAGCGCAGTTGCCAGTCGTTTAGCTGCTCGTCCGGCAGCCCGCAGGCGGTCAGATAGACACTGGTTGTCCGCCATGTTCTGGGCAGATCCTTGCGGTTGAGGAGGGTGCTGACCGTTCCGGTCGAGATCTGGCCGCCGGAACGGTGGCTGATTGCTGAGTGGGTGAGGCCACTGGTGACGCGTACTTGCCCCAATGCGTTGATGAACCCTTCAACGCTGCGGATGGCTGCCGGATCTGGCCACGCGCGGAGGTCGACGGAGCCCGCTCGGTGGCTGGTGGACACTGGTGCTCGGCTGAAGGCAGGGTTCCAGCCCAATGCGAGCTGGCCGTTGCTGTTACGTTCTCGTCCTTGAGGGACGGGATGCCCCTTCGCAGAGAGGGATTTCCTCAGCTGCAAGAAGACGCTGTCGAGGTCGAGCTGTTCGGGGCCTCCGGCAATACCAGTAGTGAGGATCGTGAGAAGCTCGCCAGTGAATGCGGTGTGGGGCTCCCCGGGCGGGGCGAGTGCCTGACGGGTCTCCGAGGCTGCGGCGAGAAGGTAGGTCCCCTCGACATCGGCTTGGGCGGCCAGATCCGAGGGCCCCATTGTTCCCAGGGCCAGGCCCGCGTAGCAGCAGTCGAGTATGACGACAGTCCGCTCCGCTCTTCCCTCCAACAACGCGCCCCGCAACCAGCTGTATTGAAGCCCCGTCTCCACCCGCTGCTGCCTGGATTGGGGTAGCCCCAGATAGAGCTCGCCCTCTGGTGTGACCAGCCCATGCCCCGCGTAGTACACAAGCAGCGTGTCCCTAGCTGCATCTCCGGCGTCACGCAGGGTGTCCATCACGGCAATCGCATTCGTCGGTTCGGAGAGCACGTGGCAGTCGTCTCGGCTGAGATTCCAGGACGTGGGCCCAGTGAGTACCTCGGCCAAGGAGTTGAGGTTGTTGGAGACGGCCGGCAGGTCTTCGAGGAAGGTGTATGTGCTCGTCCCGACCAGGACCGCCTTTGTAGCGCCGGCGTCCGGAAACACGCTCAACTTGCCGAGCCCCTCTGATCGTCTCCCCGGTCCTCCCGAAGTAGCCGGGTGATCCGCTCGATCTGTTCATCGCTGCAGTCCGTCAAGGCGTCGATGAGATCGTTATGCCGGACCGTGACGCGAGAGGCTCGTGGCCGTGTCTGCTTCCAAGCAGCAAGCGCCAGAGTGAAGTTCGCGGCGTTCCACCCGTTCTCGGTGATCAACTGCAGAACGTCGGCGACTGCCCCCATCTCGCCCTTGCGCGGTGGCTGCTCGCGCATCTCCAGGGTCGCGGTCCGACGGATGTCAGGATCCTGACGAAGCCAGGCGAGCAGTGAACGGAGTTCGTCGTTCGACGGCTCGACGCGAACCTCAACGCGCATGTGATCCCCCTGTTACTGTGCTCCGGGTCTTGGCGGCCTTAACCATGGTCGGGGATGAGCGGGCGCTGGGGGCTGTCTTCGCCGAACCTCGCTGAGGGAAGGTGAATGAGACGCAGATTGGACTACGCAGCGACTCGATATCGTCGGCCGATCGCCTTGCGGGCCTTTTCGACCGCTCCGGTCACCCTGTGGACGTACCGGCGGAGCGTGAACGCAGGATCCTCGTGGCCGAGGAGATCGGCGAGGGTGTAGACGTCGACGCCCTCGTTGATCGCCTCGGAGGCAAAGAGGTGCCGTAGGGCGTGCATCATCTTGTCGCGGCACTCCTCCCCCTTGCGGCCCTTGCCAACAGGTTTGTCGTTCAAGGCTGTTATCGCGCCGATCGCCTCCAGGGCGGCCTTCCAGAGGTAGTTGAAGTAGTTCTTGTTCAGCGGCTTGCGCTCGCGCGTGGTGAACACCAGGCGCACGGACACCGGCTCACCGTCCTTGGTCATCCACGGCAAAGTGACCTCAACCGGCGGGTGCTTGCGCATGTGCTCGGTGAGCAGCGCGGTCAGTGCATCGCCGACCGGTACGAAGCGGTCCTTGGGGTCGTCCTCTGTGCCACCCTTCGGTGGGGCGAAGACCAGGGTGCCGCGGTCGTGGGTGATCTGGCGGCGGATGTGGACGACCTTGTCCTTCTGCAGCCAGTTGACGTCTTCGGGGCTGAACCCGAAGATCTCGCCCTGCCGCATGCCCAGTCCCCGGCCGCAGTCGACCGTGGCCTGGTAGCGCTCGGGCAGGTGGGGGCGCAGGGCGTCTGTCTGCTCCCACGAGAGTGGTACGTCCTTCGCCGCCTTCTTTGATCGCCGGGGCTTCACCCGCTTCACTGAGCCGGTCTCGCAGGGGTTCTTGGCGATCAGGTCGTCGTCCACAGCCATGGCCAGGATCGATGCGAGGTGTGTGAACACCAGGCCGACAGTCGTCTCGTCGAGCACCTGGAGACGACGCTTGATCCAGGTCTGCACGGTGGACGCCTTGATCTGGCGCAGCTTGAGCGAGCCCAGCGACTTGATGATGTAGTTACGGACGCGGGACTCGTACTGGGCGTACGGCACATCACCCACGCCCGCGCGTACGCCGCCACAGGAGAGAAGCCCGCCGCCGCCCGTGCTCTCCTCGCCGCCGAGGACGCACTGCTCCGCGAGGACGGCCCGCAGCCCAGCTACTCCCGCGTCAGCGGCCCGGCTGCCGGCACCGTGGCCAGCCACACCGCCCGCACCCTCACCGACCTCGCCGACCACCCCGGCACGGAGGTGCAGCACCGATCCGCACTCACCCGCTGGGACCCGGTCCAGTACAAGCGGGTCCACGCCCTCACCTGCGCCGACTTGGGCGACAGCCTCGCGGCCCAGGCCCGCGCCGACGAGGCAATCGCCGCGTGGTCCCAATCCCTGACCCTGATGGAGGGGATGACGTCCGACCGCACCCGCAAGGCCATCTCGTCCCTACGTTCGCCCCTAGCGATCTACCAGCGCCGAAAGGTGCCCGGCACCGTCGAACTTGCCCGCCGAGCCCGTGAGGCGCTCGCCTAACATGCCCAACAACCAGGCCGACGAAGGGAACTCCGTGGCTGAGCCGACGACCGACGCCCGCCCCCAAACCCTCAAGCCCGCACTTGACTCGATGACCCTGCTGGTTGCGGCCGTCATCGTCCATGACAAGGCCACCAATCGCGTAGTGCTGCTGCAGCGCAGCGAGAACGCCAAGTTCGCGCAGGGCATGTGGGATCTCCCTGTCGGCAAGAGCGAACCGGGAGAGCCGATCACACAGACCGCGGTGCGCGAGCTGTACGAGGAGACTGGCCTGGTCGTGAAGCCAGAGGCCCTGAACGTCGCCCACATCATCCACGGGGCCTCGGGGGTCGAGGCTCCGAATGGCTTCCTCACCGTCGTCTTTGCGGCGCACAAGTGGTCAGGCGAACCGGAGAATCGGGAGCCGCGGAAGCACGCCCAGGTCCGCTGGATCGGTGCCGACGTCATCCCCGAAGAGTTCGTGGAAACCACCGCGAGCGCACTCCACCGCTACCTCGTTGGTGGACAGCAAGTCACTCTCGATGGTTGGGGCTAGTCGTCATCCACCCTCCGTACAGCTGGTGTGGACTGTCCATAAACAGCGCATGCCCCCTTTATCAACGGTAAGTTGCCTCCAGGATCACGACAACCATCCAGCCAGGGGGAATCAAAGACATGCTCGATCCCGAACTTGTCTCGGTGGCAACCGGCGCAGCGGGAACGATCGTTGCGTCCATGCTCACAGGTGGAGCGATAGCTATCCGCCCAAGGATCGTGCAGCTCTTCCGTAGGGGCACACAGGACGAACAGGCCCTGGCCCTCAATGCCCACGACAACGATGCTCGGACGCTTGCAGAGTGGGTTCGCGCGGCCGCCTCCGACCCCTCGGCAGTAGCCGATCTGGCACGTGCCCAAGGGCAGCTCACGCGGGAGTGGGCTCAGCGTCTAGCCGAGTATGTAGACAGATACCAGGCAGCACGCCCTGATCTTGATTCCATCGCCGAGGTCGGAGCCACTTCCAATACCAGAAGTCAGCACAACTCTGGGTCAGGAACGTTCGTCAACGGAACGGTTATCGGGGGCATTCACAACACCTACGGCGGCGGCTCTCAGTGACCGCGACAACTGGAATTTCAGGGTTCGATCCTCGCTCGCAGCACAACACCGGGCCAGGGACGTTCGTGGGGCATGACCTCCACGGTGGAGTTCACAACCACTACGAGCAGCTAAACGAAGAGACCAAGGAACATCTGAAGGTCATCGCCAAGACTTCGCCCGCGCTGGCCCGACTACTTGCCGACACTGCGATCCACAGCGTGTCGAACTCGCAGGCTGCCGAGGCGATCGCTATCACCGCGAATAGATTTAACATCGCCGACTCTGCGGAACTACTTGCGAGCGCAGTAGCAACCCTCGAACGAATTACCCTCCCGGACTCCGCGCAGTTACTTTCGACTGCAGCAAACAAGCTCGAAAAGGTACTGCCGAGGCTCCTCGACGCAGTAGAAACTCTGAAATCCAACCCTCGGGGAAGGTTGTGATGAGCGGTGTCTGAGGGGCAACCGCGTGAACAGCGCAACGAAGGTCAGGGAACCTTTGTAAATGGGAACCTCCACGGCGGTGTGTGGAATATCTTCGTCAACGATGGGTCTCAGAAAGAAAAACAGCCCACTTCTGCCCAAGAGATGCTCGCTCTTGGCTCGGTAGAGGCTCCGTTCGGCAGGCTCCCGGAGGCAGTGCTGGGCCGTGACAGTATGCTCACAGCCCTCACACGGCCTATGGAAGATCCTCGTATTCAAGTACTTTCCGGGATGGGCGGAGTAGGAAAGACTACGGTCGCCCTAAGTGCGGCCGAGCGGGCCAAACAAGCTGGCGCCGAGATCTTCTGGATCCAGGCCGGATCCTCAGCTGCTGTTGCCGACGGGATGCGGCACGCGGCCCTCCTCGCGGGCGCCTCAGCCGAGCATGTAGCTCACGCCTGGGAAAAGGGTGGACGGCCAGCGGCAGACCTGGTGTGGCGCCACTTGGCGAACATGGACCGCCCGTGGCTGCTGGTCTTTGATGATGCCGATGATCTCGACGTTCTGTCCTGCCCGGGTGCCGCCTTGGGCGACGGTACTGGCTGGGTTAAACCCCCGCTCGGCATGTCACACGGTGTTCTGGTTACCACGCGTGACGGTGACAAGCGGTCGTGGGGCGACAAGATTGCCCGGTTCCACCAACTTGATGTCCTGGAGACCAAATTCGCAGGCCAGGTCCTCCAGGAACTCGCCCCTCAAGCGGGGGGTACAGATTCCGCTTGGTCTCTGGCTGACCGGCTGGGCTCCCTACCGCTCGCACTGCACCTGGCCGGCACTTACCTAGCGATGGCTCACGGCGATCCGTTGGCCGAAGCCCAGACGTTCACCGAGTATGTCCGTGTCCTCGACGACTCCCCACTGTTCCTCGACGACGCGACGGAGGGTGTGTACGGGGATCTACGCAGTGATGAGGAGCAGGCGCGTCGAACCATCGCTGGTACGTGGGATCTATCCCTCGCTCTCCTCGAACGGCAGGGCACTGGTCTCTCCCGTGGCCTGCTCCAGTTGCTGTCTTGCTTCGCCTCAGCTGTTCCCCTGCCCAACTCCTTACTCAACCCGTCTACGGTTGCTGGCCTAGGGATGTGGCCAGAGGAACTGGCGCCGCGGACAATCAGGAAGACTCTCGGCGGCTTACGCAGGTTCGGGCTCATCGGGGTCGACACGCTCTCGGCGGAACCCGCGTACCAGATCCATCGGCTGGTCGCTGAGGTGTCGGTAGCCCCCCTCCTTTCGGAACCCCGGGGCTATCAAGAGGTGTGGGACTCTGCCGCCGACCTCCTGGTGGCAGCTACTCCACATGCGGAGAATCCACGCGATCCGAGGTCGTGGCCTGCCTGGCAGGATCTCGTGCCGCACTGGCTGGTTCTGCTGAGCCGCTTGCCACGATCAAATGCTCCCGCTGACGATCGCCTCACCGATGTGTTGCTCTGCGCCGGGGTTGCCGTTTCTTATCTACATTTTCGAGGCGAATATGGAACGGCCTGCAAATTCGCTGACGAAGCGTTGGAGCGTTCCATTTTCGCAGCGGCCCACCCCTGGATCGGAGTGAACCTTCAACGGCATCGGGCGATCGCAGTCAAAGAAATGGGCGATCTAAAAACCGCCGAGTTTGAGTTGGACCGCATCGCCAAGGAGTGCATTAAGCGATTTGGGGAAGCTGACCCGACTACTCTCTCCATACGTTACGAACGCGCGCGAGTGGCTTCACAGAGAGGGAAGCTAGCCGAGGCTGAGCACGAGTACGACGAGGTGATCCGTCAGGAAACTCGACTGTTCGGTGCGGAAGCTGACAAGACATTGCGCTCGCGACATGCCCGTGCAATTTGCATCCGGAGTATGGGTCGCCTTGACGATGCAGCCGCCGAGGGAAGAGTGGTGCTGAAGGGGCTGCGTGCAGAGCTAGGAGAGAAACACCCTGATGTCCTTGAGGCTCAGCACGAGTTCGCGATCTCGCTGCGTGACCAAGGAGATGTCAAGCGTGCCGAGGAAGTCTTTCGCCAAGTGCTCCAGCTGGAAGAAGAGGCTCTCGGGGCCGAGCATCCATCCACGTTGATAACCCGCGCGAACCTGGCATCGGCTCTTGTTCTGCGCCAGAAGTTCGCCGAGGCGGAAGCCGAGATCCGGACGGTGCTGGACGCGCGCACCCGCATCTTGGGGCCGGACCACCCCGAAACACTCGATGCGCGCCACATCCTGGCTGTGCTTCAAATGCGACACGGGGAACTCGATGCAAAGAGCGCTGCGGCAATCTTTGCTGAACTCACCGATGCACAAAGAAGACAACTCATCGATGACCACCCCAATGTGCTGATCGGCCGTGACAGTCATGCCGCAGCACTGCGATCCATGGGCGAGCTGACCCAGTCAGAATCGGAGTACAGATCGATTCTTGAGGCAGCTACTGCACGCCACGGCACTCGCCATCCAGTCACACTCAATGCGCGCCTCGCCTGGGCTATGGCTCTGGGGCGCATCGGTCGGACGAACGACGCAGTGTCTGAGATGCGTGAAGTCCTCAATCTTCAGCAGCATGTGCTCGGCGAGTCGCACCGGAACGTCGCCAGTATCCGTGCTTCTCTCGGCGCTCTCCTTCTGCAGCAGGGAAGCCTCTCCGAAGCCGAGAAACAACTACAGCATGCACTAAGCATGCTGCCGCAGAACGACGGACAGCGCCTTGACATCCAGCACGATCTATTGGCTGTGCTACACGCACGCGGAAGGGCGCCGGAGGCTATCGATCAGCTGCGGGAGATCGTGAGGGAAGAGCTCCGTCGCTCTGGTCCCGCCCATACAGACGCGGTTTCTGCCCGCAATACTCTCGGGGTTGCCCTCAAGGACTGCGGGAAACTCGAAGAAGCGGAAGAGGTCTACCGCGAGGCCCTCAGAGGCGCAGCAAGTAAACACTCGGGCGATGAGCCTCTGATGCTGACGGTACGCCACAACCTCGCTGTAGTGCTGCGCATCCAGGGGAATCTCGAAGAAGCAGAGAAGGAGCAGTCCGCGATCCTGGCGATTCAGGAAAGAAGGGTTGGACTCGAACATCCGCAGTCGTTTGCCACGCGGCTCTCACTGGCTCGCATTCTGGATGACAGAGGAGCCGCTGCAGAAGCTGAGGTCGCTTACCGTGACCTGCTGTCGAGTTGCACTCGCGCTATGGGCTGCAATCACCCTCAGACATTGTCCATATGGGGAAACCTTGCCTTCCTCTTGGCTGGCCAAGAACGGTTTGGCGAAGCGGAGGAGGAATATCGCAATGCACTGGACGGATGTCTCGCAACCTTCGGAGACGACCACCCGGAAACCCTCACGATGAACCACAATCTAGCGATGGTGCTGGGAAACAAGGGCAATATCAGTGAGGCCATCACACGGTTCCGTGATGTGGTAAATCGGCGAGCGCGCATACTGGGATCTGATCATGCAGATACGCTAATGGCACGCAAGAACTTGGGTGAGAGCCTAAGCCGTGTGAACCAACCAGTGGAAAGCGCCGAGCATTTTAAGGAAGTGGCAGACGGCTGGGCACATACACGCGGAGCGGACCACGACTCAGTCTGGGATCTGCGCTACCGACGGGCCCAATTGCTATGGGAAGCCGGGCAGCCGCGAGCTGCGCAGGATGAGCTCGAAGCGCTGCTGGACCTTGCCCAGAAGGCCGGACTCGACGGGGATCGACGTGTCATCACACTGCAGCGGGTACTCATGGCGGTACGCGCCGACGATGGCGATTCCTAGTAGCTGATCACGAGGACAGCTGAGCAGTCCGCACACAGTCCGCAAGACACCCGCTAGAGATTGTCGCACTCCATCGCCACCAATCACCCAAAGGCCAGGTCAGCGCCCTGCGGGCAACATCCCTGCAGGTCACCAACCTGGCCCATTATTCGGAGACCAAGAAGCTCTCCGAATGACCCCAGGTACACGTGAGGCCGCCATCTCTTCTTTGGAGATGGCGGCCTCACGTGTAAACCTGACGACGGGTCACGTATCGCAGTGGCCGGTGCACACCTGGTGCACAACACCCTGGAAAACAGCTGGGACCAGTGAGGACTGCTGAGCAGCATTTCAGCAGGTCACAGCGGGTATCCGAGGATCAGCCCCAGCTCACCCGACCCCGCGCTTTAGAGGTCGAAGTAGAGCTCGAACTCGTGGGGGTGGGGGCGGAGCTGGATGGGGGCGATCTCGTTCGTGCGCTTGTAGTCGATCCACGTCTCGATCAGGTCGGACGTGAAGACGCCGCCGGCCTGGAGGTACTCGTTGTCCGCCTCGAGGGCGTCGAGGACCGCCGGGAGGGAGGTCGGGACCTGGGCGACGTTCGCGTGCTCCTCGGGAGCCAGCTCGTACAGGTCCTTGTCGATCGGCTCGGCCGGCTCGATCTTGTTCTTGACGCCGTCGAGGCCCGCGAGGAGCAGCGCCGAGAACGCCAGGTACGGGTTCGAGGACGGGTCAGGGGCGCGGAACTCGACGCGCTTGGCCTTCGGGTTCGAGCCCGTGATCGGGATGCGCATCGCGGCGGAGCGGTTGCGCTGCGAGTACACGAGGTTGACCGGCGCCTCGAAGCCCGGGACCAGGCGGTGGTAGGAGTTCACCGTCGGGTTCGTGAAGGCCAGCAGCGACGGGGCGTGCTTGAGGATGCCGCCGATGTAGTAGCGGGCGGTGTCCGAGAGGCCCGCGTAGCCCTGCTCGTCGTAGAAGAGGGGCTCGCCGCCCGACCACAGCGACTGGTGGACGTGCATGCCCGAGCCGTTGTCACCGAAGATCGGCTTCGGCATGAAGGTCGCGGTCTTGCCGTTGCGCCAGGCGACGTTCTTCACGATGTACTTGAAGAGCATCAGGTCGTCGGCCGCGGCCAGCAGCGTGTTGAACTTGTAGTTGATCTCGGCCTGGCCCGCGGTGCCCACCTCGTGGTGCTGGCGCTCGACCTGGAGGCCCTGGCGGTCCAGCTCCAGGGAGATCTCGGCGCGCAGGTCGGCGAAGTGGTCGACCGGCGGGGCCGGGAAGTAGCCGCCCTTGTAGCGGACCTTGTAGCCGCGGTTGTTCTCGACGGCGCCCGTGTTCCACGCGCCGGCCTCGGAGTCGATCTCGTACAGCGAACGGTTCGCGGAGGTCTCGAAGCGGACCGAGTCGAAGACGTAGAACTCCGCCTCCGGGCCGAAGAAGGCGGTGTCGGCGATGCCGGTGGAGGCGAGGTACGCCTCGGCCTTCTTCGCCACGTTGCGCGGGTCACGGCTGTACTGCTCGCCCGTGATCGGGTCGTGGATGAAGAAGTTGATGTTGACGGTCTTGTCCCGGCGGAACGGGTCGACGCGGGCCGTCGACAGGTCCGCGCGCAGCGACATGTCCGACTCGTGGATCGCCTGGAAGCCGCGGATGGACGAGCCGTCGAAGGCCAGCTCCTCGTCCGGGTCGAACGCCGCCGCCGGGATCGTGAAGTGCTGCATCACGCCCGGGAGGTCGCAGAACCGTACGTCGACGAACTTGACGTCCTCGTCCGCCATGAACTTCTTGGCGTCATCGGCGTTCTGGAACATCCAACTCCTCCTCCTCCCACCCGGGGAGGGGCGGGGTTTGCAGCTCGGTCGTGCGGCCAGTGCGGTGGCACACGCTCGGACCCGACCATAGGCAGACGGGATTTCTCCAGCATGACCCATTTGTTTCGCCGAAGTTAACCGGAGCGGGGGGCGCGGGGGCGGTTCGCGGGGCGCGCAGTACCGTGGATGCGTGGACAACAGGGAAGCAATGGGGTCGTGGCTGTCCGGGCCCCGCGAGGCGCTGGAGCAGTCCGGTGCGGACTTCGGATACCGCGGTGAGCGGCTGGGGCTGCCCGAGCAGGGGCCCGGCTCCATCGCCCGTCCGGGGCGCCGGCTGCTGGCGATCGCCGTCGACTGGGCGCTGTGTCTGCTGATCGCATACGGGCTTGTCACGCACGGCTACAACCAGGCTACGAGCAACTGGGCGCTGCTCATCTTCTTCGTGCTCGGGGTGCTCACCGTGGGGACGATCGGGTGCACTCCGGGCAAGCGGCTGTTCGGGTTGCGGGTGGTTGCCGAAGGGGGCGGGAGGCTCGGGTTCGGGCGGGTCCTCCTGCGGACGGTGCTGCTCTGTCTGGCGGTGCCGGCGCTTGTCTGGGACCGGGACGGGCGGGGGCTGCACGATCGGCTTGCGCGGTCGGTGGAAGTCCGGCTCTGACGGCTGACGCCGTGGGGGCGGGCGTCTTGCGCGCGGGCGCTGAGAGCCGCCTCGCGCAGTCCCCGCGCCCCTGGGGAGTTCTCCGGCGGAGGCTGCTTGTAGCTGAGGTCGCGCAGTTCCCCGCGCCCCTATCGGGGCACTACCGTGCGTGCTCATCTGCGGGTGCGTGGGGCTTCTCGCGCAGTTCCCCGCGCCCCTGAGAAGCGGGGCTTCGCCCCAGCTTCCCCAGGGGGGAGGTGGCGACGTAGTCGCCCCTCCAGGGGCGCGGGGAACTGCGCGAGCAGCCACGACGGAGTCGAGGACGAGGAACCGGCGCCCCCCCGCGCGAACGGGAAAAGGCGCCCCGGGGCTCGAGGCCCAGGGCGCCTTTTGGTGGCCGTACAGAGGAACGTCAGCGCATGCGCCCCCCGCCACCCTTGGGCATCCGCATCCCCTTCGGCATGGGCCCCTTGGGCAACGGCATGTTCGACATCAGGTCCCCCATGGCCCGAAGCCGGTCGTTCGTCGCGGTCACCTGCGGCCCCGTGAGCACGCGCGGCAGCTTCAACATCGTCGTGCGGAGCTTCTTGAGCGGCGTCTGCCCCTCACCGTTGCCCACGAGGATGTCGTGCACCGGCACGTCCGACACGATCCGCGCCATCTTCTTCTTCTCGGCCGCGAGCAGCGACTTCACCCGGTTCGGGTTGCCCTCGGCGACGAGCACGATGCCCGCCTTGCCGACGGCGCGGTGCACGACGTCCTGGCTGCGGTTCATCGCCACCGCCGGGGTCGTGGTCCAGCCGCGCCCGACGTTGTCGAGGACGGCCGCCGCCGCACCCGGCTGGCCCTCCATCTGCCCGAAGGCGGCCCGCTCGGCCCGGCGTCCGAAGACGATCGCCATCGCCAGGAAGGCGAGCAGGAGGCCGAGGATGCCGAGATAGATGGGGTGCCCGAGCAGAAAACCGATCGCAAGGAAGACACCAAGGGTGACGATTCCCACAGCCGCGAGTACAAGACCGATCTTCGGATCGGCCTTGCGGGTCATCTTGTAGGTCAGAGCGATCTGCTTGAGTCGCCCGGAGTTCGCAGCGTCCGCTGCAGGTTCCTTCCTCGCCATGCCCATGAGTCTACGTGGCCGGGCGCGTCGCCTGTACAGCAGCACCGTCGTACGACACGAGGGCGCGCGGGCGGGACAGAGGTGCGGCGCGGGCTGCGGGCGCGGTCAGCCCTCGGACGCGACGGACTCCAGGACGCGCTCGGCCTCCACGCGGTCCTTGGCGCGGCGGCGGTCCTCCAGGACGGAGGTCCACGCGTTGCGCCGGGCGGTGCGCTGGCCGCCGCTCATGAGCAGCGACTCGACGGCGCGCAGCGCGTCGGTGAACGTCGGTATGGCGGTGGCGCGAACGGGCGCGGCCTGCATCGTGGAGGTCCCCCCTCGGGAGCGGAACACGGCGTCGGACTCGGGCAAGGAAAGTGGATCGGTGTGCACGAGGCGTGATTTCAGGGTCACTGATTGGTGTTACCAGCCCGTGTCCGGACGGTCAAACGCCCATGAAGCCTCGGTGCGCGGCCCCCGGCCCCCGCCGGACGACGACGCGGCCCCGGCCGCCCCGCCTAGCTGCGAGGACGTCCGGGGCCGCACCCCTTCGGCCATTACTGACCGGTAATTCCTTGTGCGTGAATTCACACGTTCACAGCCCGCACACAACCGCCGCCCAAGGAGAGCCCCTCGGCAGCGGGCCGCCGGCGCGGGCGGTGAGCCCCGCGCTCAGACCGCCTGCGAAGCCACGTACGAGCCGCGCTTCTCGACCGCCATCTGGTACAGGCGACCGGCCCGGTACGAGGAGCGGACCAGCGGGCCCGACATGACGCCGGAGAAGCCGATCTGCTCGGCCTCGTCCTTCAGCTCCACGAACTCGTCCGGCTTGACCCAGCGCTCGACGGGGTGGTGCCGCACGGACGGGCGCAGGTACTGCGTGATGGTGATCAGCTCGCAGCCCGCGTCGTGCAGCTGGCGCAGCGCCTCGGAGACCTCCTCGCGGGTCTCGCCCATGCCGAGGATGAGGTTCGACTTGGTGACCAGGCCGACCTCGCGCGCCTCGGTGATGACCTTGAGGGAGCGCTCGTAGCGGAAGCCGGGGCGGATGCGCTTGAAGATGCGCGGAACCGTCTCGACGTTGTGCGCGAAGACCTCGGGGCGCGAGGAGAAGACCTCGGCGAGCTGCTCGGGCACCGCGTTGAAGTCGGGGGCGAGGAGTTCGACCTTGGTGCGGCCCTCGGCGCGGTCGGCGGTCTGCGCGTGGATCTGGCGGACGGTCTCCGCGTACAGCCAGGCGCCGCCGTCCTCCAGGTCGTCGCGGGCGACGCCGGTGATCGTGGCGTAGTTCAGGTCCATCGTGACGACGGACTCGCCGACGCGGCGCGGCTCGTCGCGGTCGAGCGCCTCGGGCTTGCCGGTGTCGATCTGGCAGAAGTCGCAGCGGCGCGTGCACTGGTCACCGCCGATGAGGAACGTGGCCTCGCGGTCCTCCCAGCACTCGTAGATGTTGGGGCAGCCCGCCTCCTGGCAGACCGTGTGCAGGCCCTCGGACTTCACGAGGTTCTGCATCTTCGTGTACTCGGGGCCCATTTTCGCCCGGGTCTTGATCCACTCGGGCTTGCGCTCGATGGGGGTCTGAGCGTTGCGGACCTCCAGGCGCAGCATCTTGCGTCCGTCGGGTGCGACTGCGGACACGACCGGCTCCCTAAAGCTTTGATTCCTCGGCGTACCTCAGGGTACGCCCGTGACATGCATGGCCCTCACGCGTGGCCAACCTCTGGCCCGAGGGCGCTATTCCGGCGGCCGGCGGCGGGGAAGGCCGGCGGACGGCTCCCGGTGCCGGTCCGCGCGGCGGGGCGGTCAGGCGGACGCGGACCCGACGGGTTCTCCGGACGCGGCCCCGGCCGGCTCCCCGGACACAGGCGCGGCGCCGGGTGCCCCGGATGCCCCGGGGGTCTTCTCGATGACGCGCGGGCGCAGCTCCGCGTTGCCCAGGACCTCGCGCAGGTGCTTCTCCGCGACCGGCAGCACCTCGTCGATGGTGACCTCGCGCCCCAGCTCGTACGAGAGCGAGGTGACGCCCGCGTCCCGGATGCCGCACGGGATGATCTTGTCGAAGTTCGAGGTGTCCGGGTTCACGTTCAGCGCGAAGCCGTGCATCGTGACGCCCTTGGCGACGCGGATGCCCATGGCGCAGATCTTGCGGTCCTCGTGCCGCTGCCCGGCGTTGGACGGCGCGTACTGCGGGCCCACCAGACGGTGGTCGAACTCCTCGTCCGTGCTGCTCAGCCGCGGGTCGAAGTCGAGGGACAGGCCCCCGAGGTCCGCCCGGCGCTCGATCGGGTCGCCCAGCACCCACACCCCGGCCCGGCCCTCCACGCGCGCGGCCTCGATGCCGAAGTCGGCGCAGACCGCGATCATGGCGTCCTCCAGGCGCCGCAGGTGGGCGACGACGTCGACGGGGCGCGGCAGCTTCTGGATCGGGTAGCCGACGAGCTGGCCCGGGCCGTGCCAGGTGATCTTGCCGCCGCGGTCCACGTCGATCACGGGGGTGCCGTCCAGCGGACGCTCCTCCGGGGCCGTACGGCGTCCTGCGGTGTAGACCGGGGGGTGCTCCAGGAGCAGACAGGTGTCGGGGATCTCGTCGGCGAACCGGGCGGCGTGCACGCGGCGCTGCTCGTCCCAGGCGGCCTGGTACTCCACCATGTCCGCGCCGAACCCCATCCGGACGAACCGGAACTCACTCACGGCAAGCCTCCCTCACCCTGCTCCGTTCACCTGTCGCGCCCCGCCCACTGTACGGCGCCCCCGCCCGGCCCCGACGAGGGGGCGAGCGGCGCCCCCGTACCGGACGGGCCGGCTCAGTGGCCGTACCGGACGGGCCGGCTCAGTGGCCGTACCGGACGGGCCGGCTCAGTGGCCGTACCGGACGGGCCGGCTCAGTGGCCGCCGTGCGTGGGGAAGAGGCGGTAGGAGCGGTCCAGGTCGCGGACCTCGACCGAGCAGGTCACGCCCGGGACCGCCGAGACGTGCTTGTCGAGCAGGGCGAGGACGTCCTCGGCGAGCGCGTCCTTCACCTCCTGCGGGCGGCCCGGCAGCAGGGCGACCTCCACATGGACGAAGGGCGCGGCCAGCCCGTCCACGTACGTCACCGAGGGGCGCGCGAAGGTCTTGCCGACGCCGACCGAGGCGACCCGCTCCACGACGAGCGGGTGGAGTTCGGCCACGAGGGCGGGTACGTCGACGGTGCCGGCGAGACGGTCGGTGTAGTCGAGAGCGATGTGCGGCACGTGAGGAACCTTCCGGATGTAGCGCACAAGCATCGTAGGCCGGTCCGGAGGCAGCCTCCGGACCGGGGCCCCTCCGGGGCCGCGCCTGAGTCCCCGGCCGGGGGTGATGTCCAGCCGCGCCCGGCGTTCGTCACACGATCGGATGAAGGCGGGGCGAAGGCCGCGACCTGCCCGGGCGGCGCCGCTACATTCACGCCGTTCCATGAGGGCTGCACCCCGGCCCGGAAGGCAGGAGACCGCAGAGCTGATGACGGACCGACCTCCGCAGCGCACACCGAACCGCCAGCTCGCCGCGCTCATCGCGGAGGCGGGATTCTCCAACGCCGGGCTGGCGCGCCGCGTCGCCCAGCTGGGGGTCGAGCACGGTCTCGACCTGCGCTACGACAAGACCTCCGTGACCCGCTGGCTGCGCGGCCAGCAGCCGCGCGGCACCACGCCCGCGCTCATCGCGGAGGTCTTCACGCGGCGCCTCGGCCGGCGGCTCTCCGCCCAGGACCTCGGGCTCGACGCCTGCGCGCCCGTGTACGCGGGACTGGAGTTCGCCGCGTCGCCCGACGAGGCCATCGACATCGTCAGTGGCCTGTGGCGCAAGGACTCCGGCAGCCACGCGGAACTCCGCAAGATCGCCTTCACCCCGGCCGGGCTCGTCGTGCCCAGCCGCGACTGGCTCATCGGGCGGCCCGACGAGCGCGTCGCCCGCGGCGAGATCCCGGTCCGCATCCCCGTCCAGAGCCGGGCCGGGCTGCCCCGCCAGCGCGCCCAGAGCGAGCGCGGGCCGGGGCTGCGGGTGTCCGGCGGGGACATCGCCGCGCTGCGCTCGGTCGGCGAACTGTTCCGCTCCCTCGACCACGCCTACGGCGGCGGCCACGCCCGCCAGGCCCTCGTGCGCTACCTGGAGCACGAGGCCGAGCCCATGCTGCGCGGCAGTTACGGCGAGCAGGCCGGGCGCCGCCTCTTCGCCGCCGTCGCCGACCTCACCCGGCTCGCCGGCTGGACCTCGTACGACATCGCCGCGCACGGGCTCGCGCAGCGCTACTTCGTCCAGGCGCTGCGGCTGTCGCAGGCCGCCGGGGACCGCATGTACGGGTCCTACGTCCTCGTCACCATGAGCCGCCAGGCCGTCTACCTCGGGCACGGGCGCGAGGCCGTCCAGCTCGCGCGCGTCGCCCAGCAGGGGGTGGGCGCGGCGGGGCCGCCGGCGGTGCAGGCGCTGCTCCACGCGGTGGAGGCGCGCGGGCACGGGGTGCTCGGGGAGGTACGGTCCTGCACCGCGTCGCTCGTACGGGCCGAACGGGCGCTGGAGAGCGCGCGGGCGGGGGACGAGGTGCCGGCCTGGGCGCGGTTCTTCGACGAGGCGCAGCTCGCGGACGAGTTCGGGCACTGCCACCGGGATCTTCAGCAGTACCGGGCCGCCGCGCAGCACGCGGAGCGGTCGTTGCGGCTGCGGGCGCCCGGGTTCGCGCGGAGCCGGCTGTTCTGCCGGGTGGTGCTGGCGTCCGCGCGGCTGGCGCTGGGGGAGTTGGACTCGGCGTGTGCGCTGGGGGCGGAGGCGGCTGTCGCCGCGGCGGATATGAGGTCGGTGCGGGCGCATGAGTATGTGCGGGAGTTCGAGCGGCGGCTCGAGCCGTATCGCGATGCGGGGCCGGTTCGTACGTACCGCGACAAGATCGCGGCGCTCACGTAGAGGGCCGGCGAGCCCATAGGCGCGGGCCGCCTGCAATCACCGCCCGCGCAGTTCCCCGCGCCCCTGGGTGGGTGGCCTTGCCCGTGGTTCGTCGTCTACCGGCCGGTGGGGCGTCTCGCGCAGTTCCCCGCGCCCCTGACGGGGCGCTGCCCCTGGATGTGGTTGTTCGTCTTTCGGCGGGTGGTGGCTGGTCGCGCAGTTCCCCGCGCCCCTGGAGGGGCGACTGCGTCGCCACCTCCTCCCCTGGGGAGCTGGGGCGAAGCCCCGCTCCCTCAGGGGCGCGGGGAACTGCGCGAGCAACCACGACGAAAGTCGAGGATCCCCACCGGCCGGAGCCACCCACGCACCCAGGGGCGCGGGGAACTGCGCGAGCAACCACGACGAGAGTCGAGGATCCCCACCGGCCGGGGCCACCCACGCACCCAGGGGCGCGAGGAACTGCGCGATCAGCCACGACGGATGTCGAGGTAACCCATCTGCCGGAGCCACCCACCTACCTAGGGGCGCGGGGAACTGTGCGAGTGGCCACGGCGAGAGTTGAGGATCTGTGCCGGGCGGTGCCGCCCACTCACCGCAGGGGCGCGGGGAACTGTGCGAAGGGGGTTTTGCCCCGGCCCAGATGAAGGCGTGCAGGGCACCGGAGGTGGTGGCGCCCGCCCCCGGATCTGTCCTCGGGAGCGGGCGCGGTCAATAGGGGACCGTTCACGCCGCGGAGTGCAAGCGCGCCGGAGGCGAAGGCGCCGGCACCACCGCGGCAGCCCCCCGCACCCCCAGATCCGCCAGAACTTCCCGAGCCGCCCGCCGAGCAGAGTGCAACGCCCCCTGCAAGGACCCGCCCTCCCGGTGCCCCCCGCACACATACAGCCCGTGCAGCACCCGAACCGCCCGCCGAGGATCATGCGGCGCCGGCATCGCGGGCACCGCGTGAGCGTCATGCCGTACGGAGAGGGTCTCCCAGTCCCCGGTGGACGTGCCGTAGAGCGCGGCGAGCTGCGCCCGCAACTCCCGCTCCCCGGGCGGCGCCCCGAGCACCGTGGACGAGACGAGCGCCCGCCCCGCAGGCGCCCGCGTGGGATCGACCTGGCTGACGACGGCCGTGTGCGCGACGGGCCCGAGCCGGTCGGCATCGAGCAGCAACGCCGGTTCCGCGAGCGGCGGCCGGGCCACCGCGTGATGCACCACCGTCACCGGATGGAACGCCGGCACCCGCAGCCCCGGCAGCAACTCCGCCGCCGCCACCGCGTCCGTCGCCAGCACGACCCCCCGGCACGTGACGCGTCCGAGCCCGACGGTGCCGACCGCGTCCGCGGCGACCCCGGTGACCCGCACCCCGGTCCGTACGGTCCCGGCCGGCAGCCCCGCCGCGAGGAGCCGAGGCACCGTCTCCGCCCCGCCCTCCGGCAGCGCGAGCCGCCCGGCCGCGTACGCGTGCAACGCCAGATCCGCGCACCGGCTGGACGAGACGAGGCCCGGGTCGCACAGCAGCGCCGACAGCAGGGGACGTACGAAACCATGCAGCGTCCTGGGCGGCAGGCCGTGCGCCAACAGGGCGCGGTCCAGAGGGAGTTCGGGCCGCGCGAGCAGCTTGCGCGGCGGTGTCGCGGCCAGCCGGGCGAGCGCCACGCCGAGCCGGGCGTGGTCCACGGGCCCGCCCAGCGGCGGCCGTACCCCGCGCTGCGGACGCGGGGCGCTCGCCAGGGCGCGCGCGGTGGTGAGTGCGCCCCTCGTGCGCCGGGGACGGGCGGGCTCCCCGGCGCGGTGATGGCGGCCCTCGCTGTGCACGAGCACGCCCGGGGCGAACCGGCGCAGCACGAGACCTTCGAGCCCGGGTGTGCGGCGCAGTTCGGGGTAGGCGGTGGACAGCGGCCGGCCCGTCCGGTCGAGGCGGAACCCGTCGACCTTCTCGGTGGACATGCGGCCGCCGATGTCCGAAGCGGCTTCCAGGACCAGGCAGTTGAGGCCCGCCCTGGTCAGGTGCTGGGCGACCGAGAGTCCCGCGACCCCGGCCCCGACGATCACGACGTCCGCGTGCACAGTGCCTCCGGCGGTTGGACGGATGACGGCTGGGGGCGTGATGCCCCCTGCTGCTGCCCGGGATACCTCTACGTGCGGTCCGGATCGAGGGTAGGGCGCGGGGCGGGCGAACACAGACGCGCGTCGGGGCGGCACGGGGGCACGCGGGGCCATGGCGATGCGCCCCGGGGCGCACGCCCCCGAGGGTGCGGAGGGTCAGGCGCCGGCTGTGGCAGGGAGGTGACGCAGCGCGCGGGTCACGAGCGCGGCGGGGGAGCCGGCGCCGGTCGCGGGCGCGTCCGTGGCGGCCCACACCTCCAGCGCCACGCGGATCGCGTCGGTGGCCGCGGCGGCGGTCAGCCGGAGTTCCAGTTCGTCCGCGCCGGGCCCGGCGAGCCGCGCGATCACGGGCAGCAGCTTCTCCTCGGACTCCTGGTTGACCCGGTACCAGACGGCCCGCAGCGCCGCGTCCTCCCGCGCCGCGCACAGCAGGCCCCGGGTGAGCCGCAGGCCCTGCTCGGCCTCCTCGTCGCGCGGGGTCAGCGCCTCGACGGCCGCCGACTCCAGGGCGGCGGCCAGGCCGGTCGCCGGGTCGGCCGCCGCCAGCAGCTCGCGCCAGCGGTCGCCGCCCGCCGCGAGGAGCGGGCCGACCGCGTCCTGCTTGCTGCGGAAGTAGCGGTAGAAGGTGCGCAGCGCCACCCCCGCGCTGCCGGCGATCTCCTCGGCCGTCGTGGCGTCGGGCCCCTTCTCGGTGAACAGCGCGACCGCCGCGCGCGCGATGTCCAGCTGCGTCGCGGCCTTGCGGCGCTCGGTCAGCGACAGCGGGGCGGCGGCGGTGGGGGCGGCGGGGGTGGTCCTGGGCTCGGTCACGGGGGAAGCGTAGCCCGCGCGGGAAGAAACTGGCACGTAACGCCGTTATGGCAAAACGTGCCATCCAGGCGTACGGTGAAGCCGCAACGCCGCACCTAGCAACTCAGGGAGACGACATGAACCGCTACGAAGGACGCCGCGCACTCATCACCGGCGCGGGCTCCGGCATCGGCCAGGCCACGGTCCTGCGCCTGCTGGAAGAGGGCGGCACCGTCGTCGCCGCCGACGTCAGCGAGGCCGGCCTCAAGGACACCGTCACCAAGGCGGGCGCCGCCGCCGACCGGCTGACCACGCTCGTCGTCAACATCGGCGACGAGGACTCCGTCAAGGCGGGCGTCGCCGAGGCCGTCAAGACGCTCGGCGGGCTCGACGTCCTCGTCAACGCGGCGGGCATCCTGCGCTCCGGCCACAGCGAAGAGTTCTCCCTGGCCGACTTCAACCAGGTCATCCAGATCAACCTCACCGGCACGTTCCTGATGATCCGCGAGTCGATCCCGGCGCTCCTCGAAGGCCACGAGCCGGCCGTGGTCAACTTCTCCTCCACCGCCCAGAACTTCGCCCACCCCTACATGGCGGCCTACGCGGCCTCCAAGGGCGGCATCCAGTCGATGACCCACGCCCTCGCCATGGAGTTCAGCAAGCGCGGCATCCGGTTCACCGCCGTGCAGCCCGGCTCCATCTCCTCCGGCATGACCGACGGCTCCGGCCAGGCCAAGCAGTCCGTGGGGCCCGGGCTGCCCGCCGACGCCGACATGTCCCTCTTCCAGAAGACCGCGCCGATGCTTCAGGTCGGGCAGGGCGACTTCAACTTCGCCGGTCCTGACGCCGTCGCCGCCGTCGTCGCCATGCTCGCTTCGCACGACGGTTACTTCATCACCGGTACGGAGGTTCGTATCGACGGCGGCAGCCACATGTGACCGGCGCGGGGTAGGGAGTTCTCCGGCGGAGGCCGCTTGCAGCACAGGTTGCGCAGTTCCCCGCGCCCCTATCGGGGCACGACCGTGCGTGTTCGTCTGCGGGCCGGTGGGGCTTCTCGCGCAGTTCCCCGCGCCCCTGGAGGGGCGACTGCGTCGCCGCCTCCTCCCTGGGGAAGCTGCACGCAGTGCA
>NZ_JBVKBC010000041.1:0-54643 GCF_055639095.1 Streptomyces sp. NPDC107550 | reverse complement strand
GGCAAGGGGCAGATCTTCGTCAAGGGCGAGGTCATCAAGACGGTGCCCGAGTCGAAGATCGTGGAGACGCTGATCGAGGAGGCGATGAAGATCGCCGCACAGATGGAGCAGGACGGCGTCGCGTCGGGCAGCCCCGACGTCACCGTGAGCTGAGTTCTGACGTACGAACGGGAAGGGGGCTCAAGCGTGACGATTCTGGAATCCATCCGGGGGCCGCGCGACCTGAAGGCGCTGGGCGAGCGGGAGGTCGGGCAACTGGCCGGGGAGATCAGGGAGTTCCTGATCCACGCGGTCGCGCGCACGGGCGGTCATCTCGGACCCAACCTGGGCGTGGTGGAGTTGACCATCGCGCTGCACCGGGTCTTCGAGTCGCCGGTCGACAAGCTCGTGTGGGACACCGGCCACCAGAGCTATGTGCACAAGATCCTGACCGGGCGTCAGGACTTCAGCAAGCTGCGCGGCAAGGGCGGCCTGTCCGGCTACCCCTCGCGCGAGGAGTCCGCGCACGACATCGTGGAGAACTCCCACGCCTCCACCGCGCTCGGCTGGGCCGACGGGCTCGCCAAGGCCCGGCAGGTGCAGGGCGGGCACGGCCACGTCGTCGCGGTCATCGGCGACGGCGCGCTCACCGGCGGCATGGCCTGGGAGGCACTGAACAACATCGCCGCCGCCAAGGACCGCCCGCTGATCATCGTCGTCAACGACAACGAGCGCTCGTACGCGCCCACCATCGGCGGCCTCGCGGACCACCTCGCCACGCTGCGCACCACCGACTCGTACGAGAAGGTGCTCGCCTGGGGCAAGGACGTCCTGCTGCGCACGCCCCTCATCGGGCACACCCTGTACGAGTCGCTGCACGGCGCGAAGAAGGGCTTCAAGGACGCGTTCGCGCCGCAGGGCATGTTCGAGGACCTGGGCCTGAAGTACGTGGGGCCCATCGACGGGCACGACGTGGGTGCCGTCGAGTCGGCGCTGCGCCGCGCCAAGCGCTTCCACGGCCCGGTCCTCGTGCACTGCCTGACCGAGAAGGGGCGCGGCTACGAGCCCGCGCTCGCCGACGAGGCCGACCGCTTCCACACCGTCGGCGTGATGGACCCGCTGACCTGCGAACCGCTCGCGCCCTCCGACGGCCCGTCCTGGACCTCGGTGTTCGGCGAGGAGATCGCCGCGATCGGGCGGGAGCGCGAGGACGTCGTCGCCATCACGGCCGCCATGCTGCACCCGGTGGGACTGACCCGGTTCGCCGAGGAGTTCCCGGGCCGGGTGTGGGACGTGGGCATCGCGGAGCAGCACGCCGCGGTCTCCGCCGCCGGCCTCGCCACCGGCGGACTGCACCCCGTCGTCGCCGTCTACGCCACCTTCCTCAACCGCGCCTTCGACCAACTCCTCATGGACGTCGCCCTGCACCGATGCGGCGTCACCTTCGTCCTCGACCGCGCCGGCGTCACCGGCGTCGACGGCGCCTCGCACAACGGCATGTGGGACATGTCCGTCCTCCAGGTCGTCCCCGGCCTCAGGATCGCCGCGCCGCGCGACGCCGACCAGCTCCGCGCCCAACTGCGCGAGGCCGTCGCCGTGGACGACGCCCCGACCCTGATCCGCTTCCCGAAGGAGGCCGTCGGCGCGCCCGTGCCCGCGATCGACCGCGTCGGCGGCATCGACGTACTGCACCGGGACGAGGACCCGCGCGTCCTGCTCGTCGCGGTCGGCGTCATGGCGCCCGTCTGCCTCCAGGCCGCCGCACTGCTCAAGGAGCGCGGCATCGGCTGCACGGTCGTCGACCCGCGCTGGGTCAAACCCGTCGACCCGGACCTCGCCCCGCTCGCCGCCCGGCACGAACTGGTCGCCGTCGTCGAGGACAACAGCCGCGCGGCGGGCGTCGGTTCGGCCGTCGCGCTCGCCCTCGGCGACGCCGACGTGGACGTGCCCGTACGCCGCTTCGGCATCCCCGAGCAGTTCCTCGCCCACGCCAGACGCGGCGAGGTCCTCGCCGACATCGGCCTGACCCCCGTGGAGATCGCGGGCCGTGTCGCGGAGTCCGTCAGGCCCCAGGAGCGCCAAGCCCGCAAGGAGAACGACGCATGACCAAGGAGTTCGACCTCGGTACGCTGCTCGCCGAGCGCGGCGCCGAACGGTACGAGCTGCACGCCAAGTACCTCAACCACCAGCTCCCGAAGATGCTCCACACCATCGGCTTCGACAAGGTGTACGAGCGTGCCGAGGGCGCGCACTTCTGGGACGCCGAGGGCCACGACTACCTCGACATGCTCGCCGGGTTCGGCGTCATGGGCCTCGGCCGCCACCACCCGGTCGTCCGCAAGGCGCTGCACGACGTGCTCGACGCCTCCCTCGCCGACCTCACCCGCTTCGACTGCCAGCCGCTGCCCGGCCTGCTCGCCGAGAAGCTGATCGCCCACAGCCCGCACCTGGACCGCGTGTTCTTCGGCAACAGCGGCACCGAGGCCGTCGAGACCGCCCTCAAGTTCGCCCGGTACGCCACCGGCAGGCCCCGCGTCCTGTACTGCGCGCACGCCTTCCACGGCCTGACCACCGGCTCCCTGTCGGTCAACGGCGAGGACGGTTTCCGCGACGGGTTCGCCCCGCTGCTGCCGGACACCGCCGTCCCGCTCGGCGATCTCGACGCCCTGGCACGGGAGTTGAAGAAGGGCGACGTCGCCGCCCTGATCGTCGAGCCGATCCAGGGCAAGGGCGTCCACGAGGCGCCGCCCGGCTATCTGCGGGCCGCGCAGGACCTCCTGCACCGGCACAAGGCGCTGCTGATCGCGGACGAGGTGCAGACCGGCCTCGGCCGCACCGGCGACTTCTACGCCTACCAGCACGAGGAGGGCGTCGAGCCGGACCTCGTCTGTGTGGCGAAGGCGCTGTCCGGCGGGTACGTGCCGGTCGGCGCCACGCTCGGCAAGGACTGGATCTTCAAGAAGGTCTACTCCTCGATGGACCGCGTCCTCGTGCACTCGGCCAGCTTCGGCTCCAACGCCCAGGCCATGGCCGCCGGGCTCGCCGTCCTCACGGTCATGGAGGACGACCAGATCGTCGCCAACGCCCGCGCCATGGGCGACCTCCTCAAGTCCCGGCTGAGCGAACTCGTCGACCGGTACGAGCTGTTGAGCGAGATCCGGGGCCGGGGCCTGATGATCGGCATCGAGTTCGGCCGCCCCCGGTCGCTCAAGCTGCGCAGCCGCTGGACCATGCTCCAGGTCGCCCGCAAGGGCCTGTTCGCGCAGATGGTCGTGGTGCCGCTGCTCCAGAAGCACCGAATTCTCACGCAGGTCTCGGGCGACCACCTCGAAGTCATCAAGCTGATCCCGCCGCTCGTGGTCGACGAGAGCGACGTGGACCGCTTCGTGGAGGCGTTCACCGCCGTCATGGACGACGCGCACAGCGGCGGCGGACTGATGTGGGACTTCAGCAAGACGCTGATCAAGCAGGCCGTCGCCAACCGCTGAGGCATCAAGCAGGCCGTCGCCAACCGCTGAGGCTTTTGCCTCACAGGCAAGAAAGTTGCCCCGGAGGCAGGGCTCTGGCTGAATCGACAGTATGAGCCCTGCCCTCCCGGAGGAGGCTCCGGAACCTCCGGAGCTGCCCGCCGTCGCGCCCCAGCTCCGCGCCCTGCGCCGCCGCGCCGCCCTCACCCTGGAGGCCGCCGCCCGCGCCGCCGGTCTGTCGCCGGCCCATCTGTCCCGCCTGGAGACCGGCCAGCGCCAGCCCTCGCTGCCGATGCTGCTCGCGCTCGCCCGTACCTACGGTACGACGGTCTCCGAACTGCTGGGCGAGACCCCCGCCGACCGGGACGCCGTCGTGCGCGCCCGCTCCATGGAGCCCACCGAGGCCGGCGGCTGGACCTACTTCCAGGCCGGCGCCCCCGGCCGCGGCATGCAGGCGCTGCGCGTCCACGTACCCCATGGCTCGCAGGGCGACATCGTGCGCGTCCACCCGGGCGAGGAGTGGCTGTACGTCCTCAAGGGGCGGCTGCGGCTGCGCCTCGGGGACACCGCGTACCGGCTGGACGCGGGGGACAGCGCCCACTTCGACTCGCTCACCCCGCACCGGATCGCCGCGGCGGACCAGGGCGGGGCCGAGCTTCTGTTCGTCCACACGCTGTTGCAGAGCCCGACGGCCGCCCTGTGTCTCGGGCCGGCCGCGGGACCGATCCGAGAGGTCTGACATGAGCGACGCACGGCGGCCCGGTGGCCGCAACATCGAGGACAAGCTGCCGCGCGGTCTGTGGGTGCGGCTCGTCGTCTATGTCTTCGCGGGCCACGCGCTCGCCGCGTTCATCTATCTGCTGTTCACGCTCGGCGGCGGCGAGTAGCCCGCGGGCCGGTCAGTCGAGCAGGCGCTCGCGCAGCCGCTCGCGGGTGGCGGGGGAGAGGCCGAGGCCCTTCTCGAAGTAGGCGTCCGTGCCGCCCCAGGTCTCCTCGATGGTCTCGAACGCGGCCCCGAGGTACTCGGTACGGGCGTCGAACAGGGGGTCGAGCAGCTCCATGACCTCGGGGGAGTGGGCGTCAACGCCGGTGGCACTGCGGCGGATCTTGTAGCGGCGGTGCTTCTCGCTCGACTTCAGGTAGTCCGCCTCGATGGCGTCCCGCTCGACGCCGACCGCGAGCAGCGTCACCGCGATCGAGAGTCCGGCGCGGTCCTTGCCCGCCGCGCAGTGCATCAGCGCCGGGACGCTGTCCTCGGCGAGCGCGTGCAGGACGCGGCTGTGCTCGGCGGTGCGGTGGGCGATCATCGTGCGGTACGAGGTGATCATGCGGTGCGCGGCGCGGCCCTCGGAGAGCAGGGCACGCAGCTGCTCGGTGTCGCCGTCGCGGACCATCTGCCAGAACTCGGCGCCGTCGGCCGGGTCGGACAGCGGCAGGTTCACGTTGCGCACGCCCGGGAGTTCCACGTCGGCGCCTTCGAGGCGCTGGTCGGCGGCGTTGCGGAAGTCGAAGACCGTGTGCAGGCCGAGCCCGGCGAGGAACGCGGCGTCCTCGGGCGTGGCATGCGCGAGATGGCCGCTGCGGAAGAGCACGCCGGGGCGCAGACGCCGGCCGTCCACGGTGGGGAGGCCGCCGACATCGCGGAAGTTGCGCACTCCGGTCAGCTCGGGCTCGGTGGACGGGGCGTGCTGCGTCACGGGGGCTCCTCCCGGTCGGACACCGGCCGGCGCGGCTCGCCGGCGGGCGCGTTGTTGACGATACGACATGGGTTCCCGGGGCAACCATCCGTCTGAAGTGCCCTATTTGCCCTGAACTGTCAGGGAATGTACGGACGTTGTGGGACCCTCGTGAGCAGGCTCATACCCGTGACGGTGTGTGGCGGCGGCCCCGGAATTCGCTGCACTCAATTCCCGGTGATTTCGCGCCGCAAAGCAAAAGCCCTTGACGCAGGGTGACACGGTGAACTCCGTAATGATCAAGAAATGCCCCGGCCTTTCCAATTCCTCGCTTGTGGCCGCTGTCGGCACTCCTTTACGGTCCGAGTCATTCCGGTCGGAACGCCTAGTCCTGCCGCCGCCCGGAACTCCGAACCACGACACCCGTGACGGCAGGAGCGGGGGACCCACAGGCAGTACGCCGCCGGGGAACTCCCCCATGCGGCTAGGGGTGAAGCCGGTTCCACCGCGTGGCACCGGCCGGGCATCTCCAGCCCGAACCCGACAGCTCACCTCGTAGGCGACGGAGAGGAAAACCCGCATGTTCGCACAGGGAAAGCACCGCCGCCCCAAGAACCTCCGTATCGGCCGCGCCGCCGCACTCGCCACCGTCGGCGGTGCCGCGCTCGCGCTGCCCCTGATCGGCGCGACCGGCGCCCAGGCCGCCACCGCCCCGACCTACACGGTCAAGGCCGGTGACACGCTCTCCAAGATCGCCTCGGCGCAGCACGTCGACGGCGGCTGGAAGAAGCTGTACGAGGACAACAAGTCCGTCATCGGCGGCAACGCCGACCTGATCGAGGTCGGCGCCAAGCTCACCCTCGCGGGCGGCGGCGCCGCGCAGACCTCCGCGAACCCGGCGAGCACCCCCGCCAAGCCGGCCGCCTCCACCGGCGGCTTCGTCAAGCCCGTCGACGGCGCCGAGGGCACCCCGTACCACCAGAACGGCCCGATGTGGTCCAGCGGCTACCACACCGGCACCGACTTTGTCGTGCCCACCGGTACGCCCATCAAGGCCGTCGGCCCGGGCACCGTCGTCTCCGCCGGTGACGGCGGCGCGTACGGCAACCAGGTCGTCATCCAGCACGCCGACGGCCACTACTCGCAGTACGCCCACCTGTCCTCCCTCGGCGTCTCCGCCGGACAGAGCGTCAGCGCCGGCCAGCAGATCGGCCTCTCCGGCGCCACCGGCAACGTGACCGGCCCGCACCTGCACTTCGAGATCCGTACGTCCCCGAACTACGGCTCCGACGTCGACCCGGTCGCGTACCTGCGCGCCCACGGCGTCTCGCTCTGACGCCCGCTCCCGCGCGACACGCGTGATCCACTCGGCACCCCGGGATATTCCCGGGGTGCCGAGTGGGTTAAATCACCCCACGTCAACCCCTACCTACGATGGCGTAGGTCACAGGCCAGGGTGAAAGATGTGTGGTCGTGGCAAACGAATCGAGATCATTCAGCGGGCGCACGATTCGGTCCTACGCGGCGGTGGGGGACAGCTTCACCGAAGGCGTCGGGGACCCCGGGCCGGACGGCACCTTCGTGGGCTGGGCCGACCGGCTGGCCGTCCTCCTGGACGACCGCGCGCCCGAGGACACCTTCCAGTACGCGAACCTCGCGGTGCGCGGCAAGCTCCTCGACCAGATCGTCGAGGACCAGCTCCCGCGCGCCATGGAACTCGCCCCCGACCTCGTGACCCTGGTCGCGGGCGGCAACGACATCATCCGGCCCGGCACCGACCCCGACGACGTCGCCGAGCGGTTCGAGAAGGCCGTCGCGCGGCTCAGCGAGGCCGCCGGGACCGTCATGGTCGCCACCGGCTTCGACACGCGGGACGTCGCCGTCCTCAAGCACCTGCGCGGCAAGATCGCCACGTACAACATGCATGTGCGCGCCATCGCCGACCGCTACGGCTGCCCCGTCCTCGACCTGTGGTCGCTGCGCTCCGTGCAGGACCGGCGGGCCTGGGACGACGACCGCCTCCACCTCTCGCCCGAGGGGCACACCCGGGTCGCCCTGCGCGCCGCCCAGGCCCTCGGCCTCGACGTCCCCGCCGACCCGGAGCAGCCCTGGCCGGCGCTGCCGCCGCGCGGCACGTTCGAGGTGCGGCGGGACGACATCCACTGGGCCCGCGAGTTCCTCGTCCCGTGGATCGGCCGCCGTCTGCGGGGCGAGTCCTCCGGCGACCGCGTCCAGGCCAAGGGCTTCCGCGACCCCCACACCATCAAGGCCCACCTCCAGGCGGTCTCCTGACGCCATGGCCGACGGGCGTCGCGCTGCGCGGGCGTACGGGGTGGGGCGGGGGCCCGGGGTTCTTCGGCGGGGCTCGGGGTTCTTCGGGGTGCCGGGCCCGCAACTCCCGCGCGGCAGCGAAGGCCCCGGCGCCCCGCCGGGCCGTAACCGCCCCGCGCTCCGGCATCCGCCCCCGGCGAACCGGCCGCGCCGGAAAACGCCGCACCCGCAACACCGGTCCGGGGTCGAACGCCCCGGCGCTCCGGCCGCGCCACAACCGGCCCGCGCTCCGGCATCCGCCCCGGGACGGCTGCTGGCCCGCGTCCAAAACCTGGCTCCCGGGACGGCTAGCGGCCCGCGCCCCAACACCCCGCCCCCGTAACGCCTACCGGCCCGGCGTCGTCAAGTCCGTCCGCTCAAGCCCCAGTTCCCGCGCCAGCGCCTCGTCCACCCACTCCTGGGTGCGGGCGCGGGAGACCGCGCCGGGGTAGGCCGTCATCTGGACGGCGAGGCCGTCGAGGAGGGCGGTGAGGCGCAGCGCCGACGCCGCCGGATCGGGGCACGTGAACTCACCCGCCGCGACCCCCTCGGCGATGACCTCCGCGAGCGCGGCCTTCCAGCGCCGGTCGAGGCCGCTCGCCACCTCCCGCAGCGCGGGCTCCCGCAGGGACGCCGCCCAGCCCTCGATCCACAGGCGCCACCCCTTCGCCTGCCCCGTCGGCGCATACCACCGCACCGCCGCCCGCAGCCGCTTCAGCGCGCTCGTGCGCCGCCCGACCACCTTGGTCAGACGGGCCAGATCGCCCTCCGCCGCGTACGCGAAAGCCGCCGCCACCAGCTTCTCCTTCGTGGAGAAGTGGTACAGCACCAGCGCATTGCTCACGCCGAGCGCCGCGGCCACGTCGGCGATGCGCACGGCCGCCACCCCGCGCGCCTCGATCTGCTCGATGGCGGCCTTGAGCAGCTCCTCACGCCGCTCGGCCACGCTCAACCGGACTCTGGTCACGCGGTAACCCTAAGTGCTCGCACTGACAGCCGGCCTCCCGGCGCCCCGGACACCGCTTCGTGCAGGAGGCTTGACACCCTCTCGTGACGCGCGCCACAGTCCCGACTGTATCCCCCGCTACTGACTGTCCATTCAGTCAATAGCGGGCTCCCGTCGGAGCAGTCCTGTCGTCGCCAGGAGCATCCCGTGACCCAAGCGCCGCCGCACTCCTCGTCCCCGTCCCCGTCCGCCCCGGGCGCTCCCGGCGGCCCGGACCTCTCGGAAGGCTGGAGCGAACAACGCTCCCGGCTCCGGAAGGACCTGCGTCGCCTGGACGTCCTGTTCTTCCTCATCTGCACCCTCGTCGGCCTCGACACCATCGGCTCGGTCGCGGCCCAGGGCCCCGAGGGACTGACCTGGATGGCCGTCCTCGCCCTCGTGTTCTTCCTGCCGTACGGCCTGCTCGTCGCCGAACTCGGCGCCGCCTTCCCCGTACAGGGCGGCCCCTACGTGTGGACGCGGCTCGCCTTCGGGCGGCTCGTCGCGGGCGTCAACCAGCTCCTGTACTGGATCTCCAACCCCGTCTGGGTGGGCGGCAGCCTGTGCATCATCGCCCTCACCACCTGGGAGGAGTTCTTCACCCCGCTGCCCGGCGCCTGGAAGTACGTCGCCGGGCTTGTGTTCATCTGGGGCGGCGCGCTCGCCGTCGTGCAGTCCGTGCGCGTCGGCAAGTGGGTGCCCATCACCGGCGCCGTCGCCCGCGTCGTCCTGCTCGGCTTCTTCCTCGTCTCCGTCATCGTCTACGCGGCCGAGAACGGCGTGCACGCCCTTCCCGCCGACGAGTTCGCGCCCACGTACACGGGATTCATCGCGCTCGTCCCCGTCCTGATCTTCAACTATGTCGGCTTCGAACTGCCCAGCTCCGCCGCCGAGGAGATGCGCAACCCGCGCCGCGACATCCCCCTGTCGATCCTGCGCTCCGGTCTCGCCGCCGTGCTGCTGTACGGCGGCCCGATCCTCGGCATCCTGTTCGTCCTGCCGGCCAAGGAGATCGGCAGCCTCGGCGGCTTCATCGACGCCTGCAAGGCCGTCTTCACCGTCTACGGGGGTTCCATCGCCGCCGACGGCACGGTCACCCTCACCGGCCTCGGCTCCGTGTGCGGCGGGATCGCCGCCGCAGGACTCATCCTCGGCCTGCTCACCTCGGGCGTCACCTGGGCGATGGGCGCGCACCGGGCCCAGGGCGTGGCCTGCGCGGACGGCGCGGGACCGGCCTGGCTCGGCCACATCTCCGCCAAGCACGGCACCCCGGTCCGCGTGAACCTGCTCTCCGCCGTCCTCGCCTCGGTCCTCCTCGTCGTCGCCCTCAACCTCACCGGCGGCAACGGCGAGAAGTACTTCGCCGCCGGGCTCGGCCTGACCATCTGCACGACGTTCATCTCGTACGTCATCACGTTCCCGAGCCTCGCCGTGCTGCGCCGCAAATACCCCGACCAGCCGCGCCCCTACGCCGTGCCGGGGGGACGCGCGGGCGCGCGCGTGGTGAGCGGTCTCGCCACCGGGTTCGTCGCGTTCACGGTCGTCGTGCTGATCTGGCCCGGGTTCGGCGTCGGCTGGTTCGGCACGGCCGGCAGCGCGGCCGACTCGCTGCCCGCCTCCTTCGCGGGCCAGCGCCTCGCCTACACGCTCAGCCAGGTCGTTCCGCTCGCCCTGTTCGTCGCTCTCGGCGCGGTCTTCTACGCGTGCGGGGCGCGCACCCGGCGCCGGGAGAGCGGACCCGGCGCCGCAGCGGCGTCGCTCAGCGCGCCAGCACCCCGTGCGCGTCCAGGGCGAGCGCCCCGCCCGGATGCACCAGCAGGGGATTGACCTCGAGCTCCGCCAGTTCGGGGTGGTCGACGGCGGCCTGTGCGACGGCGCACACGGCCGCCGCGGCCGCTTCCAGATGCGCGGCCGGAGCGCCCCGCCAGCCCGTCAGGAGCGGCGCGTGCCGCAACTCCAGCAGCAGCGCACGCGCGCGTGGCGGATCGAGCGGCGCGAGCGCCAGCGCCGTGTCCGCCTCCAACTCGGCGCTCACCCCGCCCGCGCCGACCATGACGACCGGCCCGAACGCCGCGTCCCGGCGCACCCCGACGATGAGTTCACAGGCGTACGGGGGCGCCGCCATGGCCTCCACGGCGTACCGCCGGGCCCCGGTCGCGGCCCGCATCCGCGTGAACGCCGCCCGCAGCGTCCCCTCGTCCGCGATCCCGAGCGCCACCCCGCCGGCCTCCGTCTTGTGCGCGAGGCCCATCGCCTTGAGGACCAGCGGGTACCCGGTGCGCCGCGCGGCCAGGACGGCGCCGACCGCGTCCGTCACGAACTCGGCGACCGGGAACCCCACCCCGTACGACGCCAGCAGCTCCCGCACGCTCTCGTAGCCGCCGTCGGCCACCCGGTACGCGGGCCTGCGCGCCGACGCCGGGCCGGGCGCCCTGGGCGTCGTACGGGACAGCCGCGCCGCGCCCGCGAGAGCCGTCGCCGCCTGCTCGGCCCGCTCGTAGACCGGCACCCCGCGCGCCCGCAACACCGCGAGGGCGGGCGTGTCCCGGGCCATCGTGTGGACGACGAGGGCGCGCCCGGACGCGGCGGCGGTGTCGGCGAGCCTGCGCGCGACCGCGCACTCCCGGTCCGCCAGCGCGGGATTGGCGCCCGCGTAGTCACCGAAGTAACCGGTGAGCAGCACCGCGTCCACGTCACCGCCGTGCAGCAAATGTGCCGCTACGCGCGCGTAGGCGAACAGATCCGCCTCTCCCGCGCCCGCGAGGTCCACCGGGTTGCCCCGCCCCGCGCCCTCGGGCAGCTCCGCGCCCAGGGCGGCCACGGTGCCAGGCCCGAGCGGCGGCACCCCAAGCCCCCGGGCCGCGCACAGGTCGGCGGCGAGCGCGCCCTGACCGCCGCTGTCCCCGACGACCCCCACCCGGACCGGGCCGGCCCGGCGCACCGGAACCCCGCGCGCCCGCTCCGCCATCAGATACAGCGCGGTGTCCACCAGCTCACCGGCCGAGTCCAGGAGCAGCGCCCCCGCCTCCCGGCACACGGCGGCGACCGTCGCGTACGGGCTGACGAGCGCGCCCGTGTGCGAGGCGGCGGCCCGGCCGGAGGCTGCGCTGCGCCCCGCCGTCAGCAGCAGGACCGGCTTGCCCGCCGCGTGCGCCGCCGCCAGGACGGACGCGAGCCGCCGGCCGTCCCGGAAGTCCTCCACGTACGCGGCGATCACCCGGGTCGGCTCGTGCGCGATCAGCGAGGCGAGCGCGTCCGCCGCGTCGATGTCCCGCTGGTTGCCGAGCGACACGAAACGGGAGAACCCCTCACCCGCGCGCGCGAGATGACAGCCGATCTCCAGCGCCAGATTGCCGCTCTGTGACACCAGCCCGAGACCGCCCGCCGGGAAGTCACCCCAACTGAGCCGCAGTTCGGCCCCCGTGTCGACGACCCCCATACAGTTCGGCCCGAGCAGCCGCGCGCCCCGCGCCGTCACGAGGTCCGCGAGCGCCCGCTCCTCACCGGCCCCGGCCCCGCCCGACGTGATCACCGTGAAGCAGCGCGCCCCGAGAGCGAGCCCCTGCGCGACGATCTCCCGTACGTGGGGCTGCGGCACCGCCACCACCACGTGCTCGGGCGGGGCGGGCGCCGCGGACAGCTCGCGCAGGAACGGTTCACCGCCGAGCCGGCCGCCCTTGCGGTTGACGAGGTGCACGGCCCGCCTGCCCCGGCCGCTGAGCGCACCGGACGCCAGCCAGTAGCCCCACTTCTCCGGGTTGTCGGACGCGCCGACGACCGCGACGGACGCCGGGTCGTACAGCGCCTGGAGGCCCGCCGTCCGGACGGGAGCCGTCACCTGTACCACCCGAACCGCTCCGCGATCACCGGCAGCCGGTCCGCGACGATCGCGTGCGCGGCGGCACGCGGCGTCGTCCCGTCCGCCTCCGCCCGCGCCAGCATCTGGTCGATCAGAGCCCGCATCGAACGCCGTGTGTACGCGAACGCCTCGTCCGCGTCGGCACCGATGTCCCCGAACAGGGTCCACCACCACCAGGCGTTCGTCCCGGAGTTGACCACGACGTCCGGCAGCACCGTGATCCCGCGCCGGGCGAGCAGCTCCTCGGCCTCCGCCAGCACCGGCATGTTGGCGGCCTCGACGATCCAACGCGCGCGCACCCGCTCCTGGTTCCCCGCGTCGATCGCGTACGACACCGCCGCCGGGACCAGCACCTCCGCGTCCACCGCCAGCCAGGCGTCCCCGGGCAGTTCACGGTCCTCGGGGCGCAGCGCCGACCGCTCCACGCTGCCGTACGCGTCGCGCGACTTGAGCAGCGCCTCCACGTCGAGCCCGGCCGGGTTCACGATCGTGCCCTTGAGGTCCGCGACGGCGACGACGTGCAACCCCGCGCGCGCGAGGAAACGCGCGGTGGCGCCGCCCATCGTGCCGAAGCCCTGGAGCGCGACCCGGGCGCCCGCGCGCTGCACGCCCGCCCTGTCCAGCGCCACGAGCACCGCCTCGGCGACCCCGCGGCCGCCCACAAGCTCGTCCAGGCCGATCCCGTCCACGTCCACGGCGAACGCCGCCGCCAGACGCTCCCGGGCCGCTGTCTCGTCGTCCAGCAGCGGGTACACGGCCTGGATCGACGAGACGAGCCCCGCCTCGGCCGCCGCCTTGTCCACGAGATCCTGCGTCAGCCCCAGGTCCTCACCGGTCGTCCAGAACGCCTCGACGTACGGCCTCATGGCCCGCAGATAGCGCACCAGCACCCCGTACGCCTCCGGGGAGCGCGGGTCGCAGTCGATGCCGCCCTTGGCGCCGCCGAGCGGCACATAGCGGGCGGCGGGGTCGTAGTGCAGGGCCTCCTTCATCGTCATGCCGCGCGCGAGGCCGGCGACCTCGGCGAGCGTGCACCCGGGGCGCATGCGCAGGCCGCCGCTGGAGACCCCGCGCACGAGGCGGTCGATCACCAAGTAGCCCGTGCGGCCGGTGACATGGTCGGTCCAGGTCAGCTCGACCAGCGGAACGGAGGGGGCGGGGGCGGTCATGCGGTCTCCTCGGGGACGACGACGATGGTGGGGCCGGGCGTGTCCAGCGCGCGGGCGAGGTGGCCCGCCAGTTCGGCGGGGGAGTGGGCGACCACGCCGTGGCCGCCGTAGGCGCGGGCGAGCGCGGGCAGGTCCACGCGCGCGTGGTCGACAGCGAGCGGATGGTCGCCGCGCGCCCGCATCTCGTCGCGGATCTCGCCGTAGCCGGCGTTGTCGAACACGACGACGGGCAGCGGCAGCCGCGACTGGGCGGCCGTCGCCAACTCCTGGACGCTGAACTGGAGTCCGCCGTCGCCGCTGAGCGCCACCACCTGCCGGTGCGGCTCGGCGTGCTTCGCGCCGATCGCGGCGGGCAGCGCGTAGCCCAGCGTCCCGAACCCGGTCGGGTGCAGGAAGCGGGCGTCCGGCCCGAGCCGCAGATGGGGCAGCGCGCCGTAGTAGCAGCACTGCGCGCTGTCGGACGTGACGACGGCGTCGGGCGCGAGCACCCGGCCCACCGCCTCCATCGCGGGGAGCCAGCGCGCGTCACGCGCGCGTGTTTCGCCGTCCCGCGCCGCGCGCAGTGCCGACACCTCATCGGGCGCGGCGCTCTTGCGGGCCGCGGGAGCGTCCGGGAGGCCCGCCAGGAGGGCGTCGAGGACGGTCCGCGCGTCACCCACCAGCGGCACGGTCGCCTTGATCCCGGCGTACATCTGCGCGGGGTCGGCGTCCACGCGCAGCAGCGCCCCGGACAGGGCCGGCAGCGGCGTCCACGTGTCGGACTCGGCCAGCTCCGTGCCGACGGCCAGCACTATGTCGCGGTCCGCGAGCCACTTCTGCACGGCGGGACTGTGCAGTCCCACTCCGAGGGCCAGCGGATGGCGCTCGTCGACGACGGCCTTGCCGTTCGCCGTGGTGACCACCGGAGCGGCCAGCCGCTCGGCCAGTTCCCGGCAGGCGCCCGCGGCGCCGCGGGCGCCGCCGCCGAGCACCAGCGCGGGCCGCCCGGCACCCGCCAGCGCCGCGACCGCGTCGGCGACCTCCTGCGGGGCGGGCGCGGCCGGCGCGACGGGCGGGGCGAGCCGGACCGGGCCGGCCGGCTCGGCCGCCTCCAGGAGATCGAGCGGGACCTCGATGTGCGCCGGGCGGGGCCGTCCCGTACGCATCGTGGTGAAGGCCCGCGCGACCGCCGCGTCGATCTCCGCGACCGACGAGACCCGGTGGCTGAACGCGGCGACGGCCCGCAGCGCCTCCGTCTGACCCCGCATCTCGTGCAGCAGGCCCGTCGCCAGACGCGGGTGGCGCAGCGGCATGCCGGGGGAGACGACGAGCAGCGGCACGCTGTCCGAGTACGCCTGCCCGACGGCCGCCGCGATGTTCAGCAGCGCCGGGCCCGTCGTCGTGATCGCCACTCCGGGAGATCCCGTCACGCGCGCGTAGGCGTCCGCCGCGTATCCGGCGCCCTGCTCGTGGCGCGGCGCCACATGGGCGACGCCGTAGGCCGGCAGATGGCGGTAGATCTCCAGGTTGTGCGTGCCGGGGATGCCGAACGCGTGCGTCACGCCGTGCGCGGCCAGGGCGCGTACGACGGCCTCGCCGCCGGTCAGCAGGCCCCCGCCCGCGCTCACAGGGACCGCCCGATGACCAGGCGCATGATGTCCGAGGTGCCTTCCTCGATCTCCTCCAGCTTGGCGTCGCGCATCCACTGCTCGACGGGGAACTCCCGCGAGTACCCCCAGCCGCCGAGTGTCTGCACGGCGGCCCAGGTGCAGAACGCGGCGGTCTCCGACGCCGTCAGCTTCGCCATCGCCGCCTCGGCGGTCGCGTCCAGGCCCGCGTCCAGGCGGCGCGCGGCACGCCAGGTCATCAGACGGGCCTGCTCGACGCGGTTGCGCATGTCGGCGAGGCGGAACGCCACCGCCTGGTGCTCGATGATCGGCTTGCCGAACTGCACGCGCGTGCGCGCGTAGTCACGCGCGTACTCGAACGCGGCCCGCGCGACGCCGGTGGCGGCGGCGCCGAGAACCGTGCGGGAGATGTCGAAGGTGCGCATCAGGCCGACGAAGCCGCCGCCCTCCTCGCCCAGCAGGTTCTCCTCGGGCACGAACGCGTCCGCGAAGAAGATCTCCCGGCACACGATCGCGCGCTGCCCCATCTTGCGCATCGGCTCACCGAAGGTCATGCCTTCGGTGTTCTTGCGTACGAGGAAGGCGCTCACTCCGCGCGAACGCAGGCCAGGGTCGGTCTTGGCGAAGACGACGTACTGCTCGGCCTCGCCGGCGTTCGAGATCCACGCCTTCTGGCCGCTGAGGCGGTAGCCGCCGGGGACGCGGGTCGCGGTCGTGGTGATGGAGGCGGCGTCGGAGCCCGCGCCGGGTTCCGTGGTGGCGAGGGCGGTCATGGGGGTGTCGGGGCCGGTCAGCGGCGTCAGCCAGGTCTGCTTCTGCGTGGCGGAGCCGAGGGCGAGGACCGGGTCGGCGAAGAAGCCGTTGGAGCACAGCAGGTTGCCGATGCCGAGGTCGCCGACGCACAGCTCCTCCTGCACGAGCACCTGCGTGAACACGTCCGTGAAGCCGCCGCCTCCGTACTCCTCGGGGAGCATGAACCCGGTGATGCCGACCTTCGCGGCCTTGTGCCACAGGTCCCACGGCGTCTCCACGTCCGCCTCGTCCACGGCACGCGCGCGTGGCCGTATCTCCTCGGCCGCGAACGACCGCGCGAGATCGACGACGGCGCGCTGCTCGGGGCTGAGCGGGACCAGCTCGACGGGGAGTTCCGACACGGTGCCTCCAAGGGACTTTACTGAATCATCGGTCAGTAACCGTCGGCCAGTATCCGGAGGTGCGCTCGGGGCTGTCAATGGACGTGTACTGAATGGCGGGTCAGTTCGGGGTACGGGGGCGTGGGGTGCGGTGCGGGCGGCGCCGGGGCGGGAGTGCCGGGTGTGGCGCGCGGCCCCGGGGAGGGGGCGCGGGGCGCGGCGGGTGGTTGTCAGTGGCGGCGCACATAATGGGGAGCCCTGATCGATCACCGGGAGGCGCCGTGTCACGTTCCCTGAGTTCCGGACTGCGCTCGTTGCAGCCCGCCGCCTTCGGCGCGGAGCCCACCGGCGCCCGCCTGGACCGCATCCGCAGGTCGCCCCATTTCGCGGACGGCTCCTTCCGTAACCCCGAGGGCACGCGCATCCGGCCCGACGCGTCGATGCTGGAGTTCGCCAAGGTGTTCTTCCGCAAGGACGACCGCGCCCGCCGGGCCCCATCCGGGACGGTCCCCGTGCACCCCACGACCCTGGCCGACCTGGCGAAGCCGCCCGCGGACGGGCTGCGGATCACCTGGATGGGGCACTCCAGCGTCCTCGCCGAGATCGACGGCGCGCGCGTGCTGTTCGACCCGGTCTGGGGAGAGCGCTGCTCACCGTTCACGTTCGCGGGCCCGAAGAGACTCCACCCGGTGCCGCTGCCGCTCGCCGCGCTCGGGCGCGTCGACGTGGTCGTCATCTCGCACGACCACTACGACCATCTGGACATGCCCACGATCAAGGCGCTGGCGCGGACGGACACGGTGTTCGCGGTGCCGCTCGGGGTGGGCGCGCATCTGGAGCACTGGGGCGTGCCGGCCGACCGGCTGCGCGAGCTGGACTGGCACGAGTCGACGGACGTCGCCGGTGTCACGCTGACGGCGACGCCCGCGCGGCACTTCTGCGGGCGCGGCATGCGCAACCAGCAGCACACGCTGTGGGCGTCCTGGGTCGTCGCGGGCCCCGACCACCGCCTCTACCACAGCGGGGACACCGGCTACTTCTCCGGTTTCCGGGAGATCGGCGCGGAGCACGGGCCGTTCGACGTGACGATGATCCAGATCGGGGCGTACTCGGAGTTCTGGCCGGACATCCACATGACGCCCGAGGAGGGGATGCGGGCGCACCTCGATCTCCAGGGCGGGCCGGGGGCGGGGCCGATGCTGCCGATCCACTGGGCGACGTTCAATCTGGCGCCGCACGCGTGGACCGAGCCCGGAGAGGGCAGTGTCGAAGCCGCGCGGCGGGCTGCCGCCCGGGTGGCGCTTCCCCGGCCCGGGGAGCCGTTCGAGCCGGGGGTGGGGCTGCCGGGGGAGCGGTGGTGGCGGGGCGTCGCGGTGGTCCCTGTCGGGGGGTGGGCCTCGGAGGCGTCCGGCGAGCCGGAGGTCGTGGTCGCGGGGTGAGGTGCGGGGGCCGGCCTGGGGGCGGTCGCCGGGTGAGGGTTTCGTCGGGGCTGGTCGCGCAGTTCCTCGCGCCCCTTAGGGGGCTGATTTGATCGTCAACTTCCAGCCTCTTCGGCGTTTGAGGGGTGGGGTCTGGGGCGGAGCCCCGGGGTTGAGTGCCGGGTGCGGGTCTGGATGTGGTTGGTCGCGCAGTTCCTCGCGCCCCTTAGGGGGCTGATTTGATCGTCAACTCCCAGCCTCTCCGGCGTTTGAGGAGCGGGGTCTGGGGCGGAGCCCCAGGGGTGAGTGCCGGGTGCGCCCCTTAGGGGGCTGGCTGCGGCCCGGTGTTTTCGGGTGAGTGTCGCCGCGCTGAGCGCGCCGCGGAGTCATGTGAGCAGGGGCGCGAGATAGCCGCCTTCGATGTCGAGGAGGTCGGTGAGCAGACGGCTCGGGCGCCAGTCCTCACGCCGTTCCTCGGGCGAGTCGAGGGCGAGCCAGATATCAAGATCGCGGAGCTGGTCGAGAACCGCGGCGCCGTGGATCAGGGCGCGACCATGAACCGGATCCATGTGACGCGCGGCGATCTCCACCGCGGCGGCGCCTGCCTGCGAGTCGACGAGATGGCCTTCGTCGGACACACGGGCTTCGCACACCAGCCGGCACAGGTCGATCTCGACCGGGCCGAGCACGGCGAACTCGAAGTCCAGCAGGGAGACGACCTCGCCGTCCCACAGCGCGTTCATCAGAGCGAGGTCGCCATGGTTGACGCTCTGCCCGACCGAAGGTGCTGCCCGGAAGTAGCCCTCGATGACGTCATGGAGCCGTGACTTCTGGACGCTGGAGAGTCCCAGCGCGGCCTCGGCGCGTCTGGCCGCCGCCGCAGCATCGCCGAACGTCGCCGGAACATAACCCCCATGTGATGCGACGTACGTCCGGAGAGACGGGCTCGCGTCGTGCACGATCAGGGCTCGCTCCCACAACTGACGGATCGCCTGACGTTGCTCCGCAGGGGCCAGCGTCGGCCAGGCCTCGTGCAGGTTCTGGCCCCGCATCTCCGCGGTCACGATCCATCCATGGCCCTCAACGGTGCCCTCGCCGAGGATCTCCGGGTGCCCGACCTCTCGCGGCAGAGCCCGCACGAACGCGGCCTCGCGGGCCATGTCGACGGGTGTGTGCGCGATCCGCACGGCGATGCCACCGCCGACCCACGTCGCGTTCGAGTACCCGTTGGCTCGTCGCATCCGCGCGAGGTCACCGCCGTACTGGGCCGCGACCTGGGCGGCCAAACCCCGGACGAGGTCTACGCGCGACGGGTCACGATGTTGGTCGAGCGGATGAACGTCCGTACTGGGCTCCTGCATCATCCGAGCACTTTGCCACAAACGTCCGGATGGCGTTCGACGCCCTCTTCTTGGGTTATCGGACTGATGTTCAGAGGGTCATACCAGAGCGGGACGTAGGGCGCTGGAGTTTGGCAACTGCCTCTCGCACGCGCGCCGTCGGCGACTACCGTGAGTGTCCGCCGCGCGACGCCGGGTCGCGCTGCCCGCGTGCCGGTCACCCCCACCCTCCCGACGCCGCGACGACCCCCACGAGACCCAGAGAACGAGGACGAGGACGCCGTATGTCTCAGCTTCGCCAGCCGGCCGCCCGCGCAGAGCGCCGCGAAGGCGGCCGGCACGGCAGGCCCGCCGGGCGGACCGCGCCCCGGCCGGCCGAGACCCACATACGGCCCCAACTGCTGCGCATCGCCGTCCTGCCGCCCCTCGCGGTGGCCCTCGGCGCCAGCGCCGCCGTGCTGTTCACGGTCCGCTCCACGGGCGCCCGGCTCGGCCCGGCGCTCGGGGCCGTGCTCGGCGGTGCGTTCGCCGTCACCGTCCTCGGCATCCTCATCGCGGCCGTGGCCGCCGACCGCGCCGCGTCCGCCGTCCGCGAACGGGTCGTGGGGCTGCGCCGCGCCAGCGCCCAGGGCCAGGCCGAACTACGCGACCTGGTCGAACAGTTGCGTAACGGCGAGGGCCCGCCGCCGCGCCGCGAGCCGCCCGCCCCTGGCCCCGACGCCGACGACTTCGACCGGCTCGCCGCCGATCTGGCCCGCGCCCAGGACGTAGCCGTGACCGCCGTCGTCCAGGCCACGCAGTTGTCCGGGCAGGCCGGCAGCGAGCAGAAGGTCGAGGTCTTCGTGAACCTCGCCCGGCGCCTGCAGTCCCTCGTCCACCGCGAGATCTCCCTCCTCGACGACCTGGAGAACGAGGTCGAGGACCCGGACCTGCTCAAGGGCCTCTTCCACGTCGACCACCTCGCCACCCGCATCCGGCGCCACGCCGAGAACCTCGCGGTGCTCGGCGGCGCCGTCTCCCGCCGCCAGTGGAGCCGGCCCGTCTCCATGACGGAGGTGATGCGGTCCGCCATCGCCGAGGTCGAGCAGTACTCGCGCGTCAAACTCGTGCCGCCCATCGACGGCACCCTGCGCGGGCACGCCGTCGCCGACTGCATCCACCTGCTCGCCGAACTCGTCGAGAACGCCACGGTGTTCTCCGCGCCGCACACCCAAGTCCTGCTCCGCGCCAACGCGGTGACCTCCGGGCTCGCCGTCGAGGTCGAGGACCGCGGCCTCGGCATGCCCCTCACCGAACAGAACAAGATGAACACCCTGCTCCGCGACCCCGACCAGGTCAACGTGGCGAGCCTGCTCGCCGACGGTCGCATCGGCCTGTTCGTCGTCTCCCAGCTCGCCCGCCGGCACGGCATCACCGTACGGCTCCAGACCAACATCTACGGCGGCGTGCAGGCCGTCCTCGTCATCCCGCAGGCCCTGCTCGGCGGCGACGACGAGGGCGGGCGGGCACCCCGGGTGCGCCGGGCCGCCGAAGCCGCCACCGCCGACAGCATGCTCCCCCCGCAGGCCGCGGCCGCGCAGGCGGCGAGCGCCGCCCTCCCCTCCGGGAGCCACCCCGAGCGGGCGGGCGAGCCCATCGCGCACCACGCCCGCGCCGAGCAGGACGCCTTCGCGCCGGGGGCGTTCGGCGAGCCGGACACCTACGAGCACGAGACGCCCGACGAGCACCACGTCTCCCACGGTGCGCAGGACGGGCGCGGCACGTACGGGGGCGGTGCGGGCGGTGACGTACAGGACGGGCAGGTACGAGACAGTCACGTACAAGACGGTCAGGTACGGGACGGGCACGTACAGGGCGGGCACGTAGGGGACGGGCATGCGGAAGGCGGTCACGGGCAGAACGATCGCGCGCACGGCGGAGTTCCCGGCGCGGGCGGGACGGTCGGCGGCGGGGACACGGGAGCCGCCGCGTACGCCGGGGACGGGTACGCGCGCCGGGCGCGCCCCGAGCAGCACCTTCCGCGCCCCCCGGCGGGTGGTACCGCCGTGCCTCGGCAGCCCATGCCGCCCGGCCATGCGCCCCTGCCGCAGCGGACGGCGGGGGGCGCGCGGCCCACGCCCGCCGACGCCGTTCCCGGCATCCGGCCCGAGGACCGGCAGGCGGCGGCCGAGCACGCCGGGACCCTGCCCACCCCGCTCGGGGACGCGGCGCGCGGCGACGGTCCCCGGCCCACGCTGCCCCGGCGCCGCGCGCAGGAACACCTCGCCCCCCAACTGCGGGGCGGGCCCGCGCAGCGGCCCGACGACGAGCATCCCGTCGGGCACGACCCCGGCCTGATGGCGGCCTTCCAGCGTGGCATCACGCTCGCCGAGGCAGCGGAACCCCGTGACGTCCCCCGCCACCAGGACGGCGACGCGGGGAGCGGCGAGTGACCGCTCCGCAGCCCCGGGGCCGGGCCGCACCGAGGCGCCCGTACCGCGCGGCGATACCCGGCGGGGCCCCGCGCCCCGTCCGCGCCGTCCCACCGACCAGCACCACACCCAGCAGTCCACCAAGGAGTCGATCCCCCATGGCGAGCGATGTGCCGACGGGTCATGTGTCCGATCTCGACTGGCTGATGAGCGGCCTTGTCCAGCGCGTTCCCCACACCCACAGCGCCGTGCTCCTCTCCTCCGACGGCCTCGTCAAGTCCGTGCACGGACTCGACGCCGACAGCGCCGACCACATGGCGGCCCTCGCCTCCGGGCTCTACTCCCTCGGGCGGAGCGCGGGCGTCCGCTTCGGTGACGGCGGGGACGTGCGCCAGGTGGTCGTGGAGCTGGACACGGCGCTGCTGTTCGTGTCCACGGCCGGTTCCGGCACCTGCCTCGCGGTGCTCGCGGGACGGGAGGCCGACGCCGCCGTGCTCGGGTACGAGATGGCCATGCTCGTCAAGAGCGTGCGCCCCTACCTCGTGACCGCGCCCCGCCAGCCCGCCGCCGAGCCCACGGCGATGAGGAATTGAGGGTGGCGGCCGCGCAGGACGGGCCGTGGCTCGACGGTGCCGCGGGCCGGCTCGTGCGCCCCTACACCATCAGCAACGGGCGCACCCGGCCCAGCACGTCGATGGACCTGCTCACCCTGGTCATGGCCACCGGGGCGACCCCCCTCGGCTACCTGGGGCCCGAGCACACTCATGCGCTCGACCTGTGTGCCCAGCCCACATCGGTCGCGGAGATCGCCGGGCATCTCACCCTGCCCGCAGCCGTCACCAAGGTCCTCCTGTCCGACCTCGTCGACTGCGGGGCGGTGACCACCAAACCCCCCATGTTCCACGACGACAACCCCACTGACCGGTCCCTACTGGAGGCAGTGCTCGATGGACTACGACGACAGCTCTGAGCTGTTCCCCACCGCGCTGAAGATCCTGGTCGCGGGCGGGTTCGGCGTCGGCAAGACGACGTTCGTCGGAGCGGTCAGCGAGATCGCCCCGCTGAGCACCGAGGAGCTGCTCACCACGGTCAGCGAGGCGACCGACAACCTCGACGGCATCGAGAACAAGGTCGAGACGACCGTCGCCATGGACTTCGGCCGCATCACCCTCGACCCCGAACACGTGCTCTACCTGTTCGGCACGCCGGGCCAGGAGCGGTTCTGGTTCATGTGGGACGAACTGTCCGAGGGCGCGCTCGGCGCCGTCATCCTCGCCGACACCCGGCGACTGGAGGACTGCTTCGCCGCCGTCGACTTCTTCGAGGAGCGCGGCATGGGCTTCATCGTCGCCGTCAACGAGTTCGACGGCGCCTACCGCTACGAGCCCGAGGAGGTGCGCGCCGCCATCGACCTCGACCCCGAGGTGCCGGTCGTGCGCTGCGACGCGCGCATCTCCAGCTCCGGCATCCAGACGCTGCTCACGCTCGTACGCCACCTCCTCGCGCACACCGCGCCCGCCGCGACCGGGTACGGGGCCCACACGTGACGTACGACGCGACGCGCAGGCTGCTGCTGACCCCCATCGACCGGGAAGGGCCCGAACGGGCGCGCAGACTGCGCCGGCTCGACCTCGGACAGCGGGCCGAACCGGCGTTCGACCGGTTCGCGGACCGGCTCGCCGAGGTCACCGCCGCGCCCTACGCGATGGTCAACTTCATCGACGAGAACCGGCAGTTCTTCGCCGGCCTGCACACCCCGCACGGCGAACACCGGGGCGGCGAACTCGGCGCCCTGGCCGCCGGGACCTCGGGCGGCGACGAGGGACGCAGGCTGGCCCGCGAGCACGGGTACTGCCCGCATGTCGTCGCCCGGCGCAAGGCGCTCGTCCTGGAAGACGTCTGCGACTACCCGCGGTTCGCGGGCAACCCCGTCGTCGACGAGATCGGCATCCGCTCCTACCTGGGCGCCCCGCTCATCGACGAGCGGACCGGGCTCGCGCTCGGCACGGTGTGCGTCGTCGACACCGCGCCGCGCCCCTGGGGCCGCGCGGGGCTGGCGACGATCAAGGCGATGGCCGCCGAGCTGATGGAGCGGGTGCGGGGGCGCGGCGATCTGCTCAGCGGATGAGTCCCGCGTGCGTCCTCGCGCGCGTGGCGGTGCGGTGTCCGTGTCAGCGGGTCAGTGGCGGCGCTCCGCGCGCGTGAACCACGCGCGTGCCGAGCTCTGGGAGAGCAGTACGACGAGCGCGATGGCGCCGGCGACCGCCACCAGGCCGCCGCCCGTCCCGCGCGCGGTGGCGCTCAGCGCGATGAGGATCTGAAGGCTCGACAGGACGATGCCCGCGATCCGCACGCCGTTGCCCGCGGTGGCGAACCGGAACGCGAGGATGCCGACGACGAAGCCCAGCGTGTTGCTGCCGAGCGTCGCGCCCGCCGCCTCGGCTCCCCACAGCGCGCCCGCCAGGACCGACCCCACGACCGCGAGTCCCATCAGCACGAACGCGATGGCCCGTGCCGCCGTCACACTTCCCGGCATGGACGTCATCGGCATCTGCCCCGGCGGGTACCCGGGCGCGCCCGCGTAGGGGTACGGGTAGGGCCGGCCGCTCATCGGCTGCTGGTACGGGTGTCCGGCGGGCCCGGGGCCGTACCCGTGGGGCGGCTGCTGCTGTCCCGGAGGACCGAACGCGCCCTGAGGTCCAGGCTGCTGAGGGCCCGGGTTCTGGGGCGGGGGAGGCGGGACGGACACGGGTGACTCCAGGCGGTCGACGGGAAAGTGGCATGAGCATATCCACAAGGACGCGCCTCTTGATCGCGCATTCTTCGCCCGTCAGTTGACCTCAGGTCTGGTTGAGCTTCTACGTTCGGTCTCAGTGGCTCCGACGCCACGGCAGACACGAGAGGAACGCTCATGAAGACACTGGTGCTGGGGAGGACGCCCGCCAGGGTGACGGACGTGGTGGGCACCCTCCGCGAGGACGGGTTCGACGCGCAGGGCGCCAACTCGGACGAGGAGGCGCGCACGCTGCTGGCGAGCGAGGAGTTCGACGTACTGATCATCGGCGGGGGCGTGGAGCCGGAACCCCGCGCGGCGCTCAAGGAGTTCGCGGCCCGGCACCGGGTGCGCCGCGTGATCGACGGGGCGCTCACCGCGCCGTTCGACGTGTACGTGCGGCGCGAGTTCGAGCCGCGGATCCGCGAGGTCGCCGCGGCGGAGTGACGGCGGCGGGAGCCGATCGGGCGGGGCCCCGCGGACACCGGTCCGCGGGGCCCCGGCGCGGTGAGCGGGAGGGCGGGGGATCCCGGGCCGGCCTCAGGGGCGATGCCGGCTCGGGGCAGCGGTCTCGGGGCGAGGCCGGCCCGGGGGCTCAGGGCGAAGCCGGCCCGGGGCGGGGTCGGCCGGGTCCGGTCTCCGGGGCCGGTGGCGGGACCGTCAGTGTCTCGCCGTCCGGGAACGTCACCCTGACGGTGCCGTCGGCGTCCCGCTCGCACGTGATCGCCTCCCGCAGCGCCTCCGGGTGCACGAGGTCGCGGGCCAGCGCCACGAGGGTGACGTGGACGCTGTCGCCGCCCGCGTGCCCGGCCGCCGTGAGGCAGGGCGTCGCGGAGTGCGGGCCGAACGCGTTCGCCTCGACATCGCGCGCGATGTGCGCGTCCTCGTCCCATCCGTACAGGCCGACGATCGCGCTCGTCAGCCCCTCCTGCGTACAGGACAGCGCCCAGCCGGGGCCCTGCTCGGCGTGCGGCCGGGAACGGTCCGCGACCGCGTGCCCGCCCTCGCGGACCGTGACACCTCCCGGCGCCCGCACATGGTGCACGCGCAGCTCCCACGGGCCGTACAGCACGCTCGTGGACACGATCGGGAACTCTTCCTCGCATCCGGGGAGTTGAGCGTGGTGACGGGAGGAGGCGCGGCGGCCCTCGCAGGAGAGGGGATGGATGCGGCGGCGGCGCGAAGGAGTGCCGTCCGGGGCGAGCAGCGCCACGTGGTTGTCGACCGCGCGGGCCCAGGCGTGCGCCGCCGACTCGGGTGCCGTCGCGGAGGAGTAGGCGAGCTTCGCGTAGTGCGGGTCGTCGGTCGCCGGGCCGTCGAGCGGGTTGTGGTCGCTGCCGTGGTTGACGAGGCGGACGATGCCGTCGTGCGGGGTGCCGTGCAGCAGCCAGCCCGGCGCGGGCAGCGCCGTGTACTGACCGGAGGCGCCGTCCTGCGCGGACTCCTCGACGGGCAGCGGCAGTTCGCGCTCCGTCCACACCGGGTGGTCGGCGGGCAGCAGCAGCCCCAGGAACCCCTTGCTCGCCCAGTACGGTGACGCGGGCCCCGAGTACGCCTGCGTCGTCGGCAGGAACGTGTCGTACCAGCCGAGCGTGAGCAGCCCCCGCTCGTCCGGCACGCCGCGTTCCACGAAGTGCCGGGCCGTGCCGGACGCCAGGCGGCGCGTCAGCCCCGGCGCGAGCGGCGAGCAGTCGGCCAGCGCCCCCATCCACACCGGCGCGGCCACCGCGAACCGGTACGTCAGCGAACGGCCCTGGTGCACGGGCGCGCCGTCCGCCCCGAAGAACCGCGGATACGTCCGCAGATACGCCCTCAGCCGCTCCCGGTACACCGTGGCGCGGCCGCCGTCGTCGCCGCCCGGGCCCAGCATCCGCGCCCACAGCAGCGGATACAGATGCATGGCCCAGCCGATGTAGTAGTCGAAGTTGCGGCCGTCGCCGTCGGTGTACCAGCCGTCGCCGACGTACCAGTCCTCGATCCGGTCGAGCCCTGCCTCGATGTCCTCGCGGCTGTGGGGTGCGCCGACCGACGCGAGGAACTGCTCCGCGACCACCTGTAACAGCCGCCAGTTGTTGTCCCAGGTCCGCCCCGAGACGAACCCGGAGAACCAGTCGACCACCCGCTCCTGCACGCGGGCGTCGAGCCGGTCCCAGATCCACGGGCGCGTCTCGTGCAGCGCGACCGCGACGGACGCCGCCTCCACCATCTGCTGAGAGCAGTCGGTGAGCGCCGGCCACGCCTCCGCGCTGTCACGGTCCGTGCCCGTTGTCAGACCCTCCGTATACCTTTCGATCAGGTGGGAGATCGTCGAGGCACCGGCCTCGTCGGTGCCGCCCGCGCCCGCGATCCGGAAGGAGGCCAGCAGAAATGTCCGAGCGAATCCTTCGAGGCCGTCCGAGACGACCCCGGACCAACTGGCCCGGCCCGGCAGCCGGTACTGCGCGCGGCCGGGCGTGGCGTACGGCAGGACCGCGTCCAGTTGCCGGTCGGCCAGGGCCTCCCAGTGCGCTCGCGTCCAGCCCGTCAGGGGCGAGCGGACACGGTCGGTGGGCGGCAAGGAGAGGTACGGGGCGGGCATGGCGGTTCGCTGGCTCCTCGGTCGGACGGCTGGGGCTGCTGCGGCTGCTCGGGCTGCTCGGGCTTCTGTGGGGGCTCCGATGGCTCGGGTCGCTTTGGTCGTCCTGGTGGGGGACGTCGGACGGCGTCTCCCAAGGCGCCCGCCGGTCAGGCGAGTTCCGCGGTGTGCGTGTGACCCCGGGAGCCGCCGACGCGGACCGTCAGCGTGGGCCGGCGGCCCGGTGTCACCGTGACGGTGTCGTCGGCGCGCACCACGCGCCCCACGGGGAACGGCAGCGTCACCGTGAGCGTCGTCGCCGTCCGGCCGGGATCGGCGACCGCCACCGAGACGCCCTCGTCGCGACGCCGGACGAGGACCGTGCCCGGCCCGTCCGACGTCAGGCCCTCGACCGCGCCCGCCGCCCAGAAGTGCGCGGCGAGCAGCCCGAGCCGGGGCGACTCCACGGCCTGCGCCGTCGCCGTGTTGGCGACGATCCGCACCGGCCGGGAGCGGGACCAGGCGTGTGTCGCGGCGGCCGACGCGCCCGGCAGCAGGACGTAGGCGTAGGAGGCGGCCGTGGGGGAGGGCCCATGATCGAACCAGACGGTGGCGTACTGCCGGGACACCGGCCTCGTCGAACCGCCCGTGTCGGCACCGGTGTTGAGCGCGCGCCAGGTGCCCGTACGTTCCTCGCGCAGTGCCCGCAAGGGGCCGCCGGCCGGGAAGACGTAGCCGCCGGTGCCCTCCAGATGCGCCCAGGAAGCGTCCGGGAGCGCGGCAGGCCGGCCCGGGGCGGTCGGCAGCGGGCGCCCGTCGACGGTGAGCCGGGGCGCGCCGTCCGTGTGCAGGTTCCGGTTCTCGACGACCGTCTCGACCGTACGGCCGTCGCTCGCCGTGATGCCGGCGCCGAGTGCGACGACCGCGTTGTCCAGGAAGAACCACGCCTTCTTCGCACGCAGCGACGACCCGTCCGCGATCAGCTCCATCGCCGCCGCGCCCCAGCGCCCGTCGAGCACGGCACCGCCCGCCACCGCGTTCCTCGGGCGGTACGTGCCGGTGCCGGCGCCCGTGCCGAGATCCGCCCGGGGCCGGGTGTCGACGGTCGTGCCCGGCAGCCGGTACGGGTCGACCGTCGGCCAGAAGGCGTCGCCGAACACGTCGAGGTCGTCGCCGTCGTACAGGTACGTCATGCCGTCGCCGGTGTACCAGCCGTGCAGGTTCTCGCCGTTGCCCGCCTCGTACGCGGCGATGCGTTTCGAGGAAAGGGACAGGGCGCACGCCCACCCGGGCCGCCGGTGCACGACGCGGTCCATGTCGGCGAAGACGAAGTGCCCCCTCAGCCGCTCGGCGGGCGCTACCGAGCCGTCCGCCAGCAGCTCCTTGGCGCGGGCCAGGGCGGGGATGCCGACGAGCGAGACGTACGGCGTCCGCCTGTTCCGCTCGATCCAGCCCTTCGCCGCCGCCCGCCAGCGCCGCGCGTACGCCTGCGGGGCGCCCTCCGCGAGTTGGAGGATGTACGACACGGCGACTGCGCCGTCGTCGTGGTCGCGGGCCCGCTCGCGGGAGATCGCCCGACCGCGCACCGCGTCCATCATCACGCCGTCGAACAGCACCGGCGCGAAGGTCCGGTCGACCGCGTCGTGCAGCACCTCGACCGCCGGATCGGTCACCGCCCACGGCGACCCGGCGAGCAGCGCGATCAACTGGCCGGCGCCACCGAGCAGCACACTGCCGTACGTGCCCGTGTAGGCGACGGCGTCGTGCTGGACGAACGAGCCGTCACGGTAGAAGCCGTCCCCCGACGTCACGTACGTGAAGAGACTGTTCCTGCCTCCGTCGCGGACATCGGACAGGCCGTCGCGGGCCAGCGCCAGCGCCGCGGGATCCCGAGCCAGGAGGCCGCGCAGGGCGACGATGACGGCCTTGTCGGAGCGGTTCGCGCCGGTCTCGGCGAAGGTGGGCGCGTTCGTCCGCCGGTCGGGGTTCGGCACGAACCGTGCGACGGTCCTGACGTAGGCGCTCAGGTCCGCCGCGGGCATCCGGGCGCGCAGCAGGACGCAGATGTCCATGAGGGCGCGGGGCGCGCCGATCTCCCAGAACCACCAGTTGCCGGACTCCGCGCGTGTGGGGGAGTAGCCGACGGTGTTCAGGAAGCGCAGCGCGTCCAGCAGTCCGGCGAGGACGCCTTCGTCACCGGTCACGGACGTGCCCGGGGTCGCCCAGGCGAGAGCGACCGTGCGCAGCCGCTGGTAGCTCTGGCCGAACATGCCGGGGTCGGCCGCCGGGGAAAGGTCCGTCCAGAGCGCCTTGCGTCCGGCCGACGCGTCGAGCCGCCGCCACCAGTCGGCGGCCTGCGTGTCCAGGGCTCCGAGGGCGCCGGCGAAGTCCGGGTCGGCCGGGTCGAAGGCGCCGCCGGTGAGCTGCCGGGCAGCCCGCGCGAGCAGGGGCTCGTACGGATCGTCCGAGGCTTCGTCGCCGGTGCCGGAGTCCGGTGTGGTCCCGGTGACAGCGGCGGCGGGGAACTGGGCGAGCGGTACGGCCAGAGCGGTGGCGGCGGCCCCGGCGAGGGCCAGGGTCCGGCGGCGGGTCAAGTCCATGGGCGGGGCTCCCTTACCGGGTCAGTCGGCGAGCGTGGCCGGGTCGACGGACGGCTGCGGCAGGTTCAGGGCGGCCAGCTCCGCGCGGCCCTGCGCGTCCACCGGGAAGGCCCACGTGGTCAGGAAGAACTCGGTGAGGTCCCGGCCGGCGACACGGCTCGCGTAGGTGGCGAGGGCCCGGTAGCGCTTGGCGTTCTCCGTGTAGTCGGACGTCGGGTTCTCCTCGCGGACCAGCCGGTGCAGCCGGGGCCAGAACTCGTCGCCGAACGCGAGTTCCAACTGGCGCAGCGGCACGAGCTTCTCGTACGCGGAGAAGGACTTCTCGTAGGCGAGACCGGCCGTGCCGAACTTGGCGCGGGCGGACTCGAAGTAGGTCAGGCCCGTCTTCGGGTCGACCGTCAGCAGGTTCGAGGGCTGCCCGAGGGCGCGCTGCACGGCCAGCGAATAGATATTGACGGTGACCTCGGTCAGCCCGGCCGGCTTGTACGCCATTTGCTGATGCAGGTGCCCGAGTTCGTGGTACAGGCCCCAGCCGCGCGTGGTCAGTCCCTGCACGGTGGTGGCGCGGTCGAGATAGGCGCGCGGGAAGCCGTTGTAGCCGTGGGTCGCGTAGGCGCCGACGCCGGACGGCACCATCGACACCTCCGTGAAGTGGTAGCCGCCCGCCTTCGGCCGGTGCACCGGCTTGGACGAGTCGAGACCGCTGATGTCGGACTCGGCGTCGATGATCCGCTCCATGAGCCGCAGCAGCGCCGCGTGGTCCTCGTCCCGGTACAGCAGCGCGCCGTCCCGGGTGAGCGTCACGAGGGAGCGCGGCCCGTACAGCTCCACGACCGGAACCGACGTGTATGTGTCCAACTGGCGCTGGTAGTCGGCCTCCTCGGTGTGCCCGAGGGAGAAGACCGCCATGGGCAGCGCACCGCTCTTGAACTTCACGGCGGCGCGTTCGCCCGCGCCCTCCAGCGAGAAGTAGACGGGGCCGCCGTGCGGGTCGGTCACCGTGTTGGACCCGGGCTTGAGCGGGTAGTGGCGCGGCTCGGTGATGGTGCCGTAGTAGTCCCACTGCCCGATCCACAGCACCGGCACCGGGCCGTCGTAGGGCAGGACGTCGAGGCGGAGCGGGGTGCCGGGCGGGACGTAGCGGCCGGTCGGCTGGAACTCGGTGGCGCGCAACGCCTGCCCCAGCCGCAGTCGTTCGGCCTCGGCGGACGGGCGCGCGGTCAGGGGCACGGTGAGCGCGTCGGCGGCGTACGCGGAGGGCACCCCGGCGCACCCGAGGGCGAGCGCGGCGCCGCCGGCCGCGGCGGTGGCGAGGACGGTGCGACGGGACGGACCTGCGGACTGCGGCATGGAAGTCGTCTCCTGACGGTCGTCGGCCGGGCCACGCGGGAGGGCGGCCCGACGGGGGCTCCGCGCGCGGGGGCGCGGCGGGGTGTACGGCGAGCGGGAGAAGCGGGCTGCGCGCCAGCATGTAAGCGGTTGCTGTCCCACCGCAAGAGGGAGAGCCGTGTTTCTGTTCGTTACTACGTCAAGAAGCCTTGATCCGAGCAGCTTCGAGCATCCCCGCTGGTCGCGGGGGGCGCGTCAGGCGGTGCGCGGCGGGGCCACCGAGTCGCGGACCACGAGCTGCGTGCCGAGCCGCAGGGTGCCGGTGGTGGGGGCGCGCCAGTCGTCCTCGTCGCCCCCGTTCAGCGCCACCCGCACCGCCTGGCGGCCCAACTCCTCCAGCGGGATGCGCACGGTGGTCAGGCGCGGGCGCAGCTCCTGCGCGACGGGGATGTCGTCGAACCCGGCCAGCGACATGTCCCCGGGCACGCTCAGGCCGGCTTCCTCCAGGGCCTGGGCCGCGCCCGCCGCGACGATGTCGTTGGCGGCGAACACGGCGGTGAACCGGGGCCCCTCGCGCAGCAGTTCCGTCATCCTGCGGTGACCGAACGCGCGGCTGAAGGCGCCGGGCTGTTCGAGGGCGGGGTCGCGGGCGATGCCCCGCAGTTCCAGTGCGCGCCGGTGCCCCGCGAGCCGGTCCCGCGCGGTGGAGAGGCCGGGCGGCCCGCCGAGGTACAGGATGCGCCGGTGGCCCTGGGCGATGAGGTGGTCGGTGAGGGCGAAGGCGCCGCCCTCGTTGTCGTACTCCACGCCCACGGTCGGCACCTCGTCACCGAGCGAGGGGCGGCCGCACAGCACCAGGACGGAACCGCCGGCGGCCAGTTCGTGGGCGCGGCGGGCCAGTTCGGCCTTGTAGGAGCTGTCGTCGACGCTGCCGCCGACGAGCACCACGGCGTCCGCCCGCCGCTCGTGCATCAGCTCGATGAAGGCCAGCTCGCGCCGCGGGTCGCCCTGTGTGCAGCACACCAGGCACAGCCGGTCGCCCGCGGTCGCCTCCCGCTCCACACCGCGCGCGATGTACGCGAAGAACGGGTCGATCAGCTCGTTGACGATGATGCCGACCGTGCGGCCGGAGGCGCCGGCGAGGGCGCGGGCGTGGGCGTTGACGACGTAGCCGAGGTCGCGCATGGCGGTCTCGACGCGCTCGCGGGTGGCGGCGGCGACGGGATAGTTGCGGTTCATGACGCGGGAGACGGTCGCGGTGGAGACCTCCGCGCGCCTGGCCACGTCCACGACGGTCGCGCGGCGCCGCCCGCCGCCGCCCGCCCCGCCCTCGCCGGACTCCGTGGAACTGTGCCGGGACATCCGTCCCACCCCCTGCTTCTCGTGCCGGTCCGCGTGCGGCCCCGCCGCGCGGTCAGAGCCTATGGCGTGCGGTGCGGGCCCGGTCACGCGATCCGCTCCAGGTCCTCCAGGAGCACCGGGTGGGCGAGGGGCGCCCCGCGCGCGTACCGGGCGAGTTCGTCGACGGCGAGGGCGCCGAGCCGGGCCACCTCGTTGCCCTGGGCGCCCGCGAGATGCGGGGTGAGGAAGACGTTCGGCAGCTCCCACAGGGGGTGGCCGGCCGGCAGCGGCTCGGGGTCCGTCACGTCGAGCACCGCGTCGAGACGCCCGCTGACCAAGTGGGGGACGAGGGCGTCGGTGTCGACGAGGGAGCCGCGCGCCGTGTTCACGACCAGCGTTCCCGGCCGCATGAGGTCCAGGCGGCGCGCGTCCAGCAGATGCCGGGTCTCGTCGGTCGCGGGCGCGTGCAGGGTCACGACGTCGCTGGCCGCGACCAGGGTGTCGAGGTCCGTGCGGGTGGCGCCGAGCAGTTCGGCCTCGGCGTCGCTGACGTACGGGTCGTGCAGGAGTGCCGTGGCGTCCAGGCAGCGCAGCAGACGCAGCACGCGGCGTCCGATGTGCGAGGCGCCGACGACGCCGACCGTCAGGCCCCGGGAGCCGAGCCAGGGGAGCCGGTCGAGATCGGGGGCGGTGCGGTGGGTGCGCCGGGTGCCGAAGAGGTGGGAAAGGGGGAAGGCGCGTTTGGCGCCGAGGATGATCGCGGCGAGGGTGAACTCGGCGGCCGGCACGGCGTTGGCGGCGGCGGCCGAGGAGACGGCGACACCGCGCGCGTACGCCTCCCGGCAGAGGAACGTCTTGACGGTCCCTGCGGCGTGGATCACCGCGCGCAGCCCCGGCGCCGCGTCCAGCTCCCGCGCGCCGAGCCGCGGGCAGCCCCAGCCGGTGAGCAGCACCTCGCACCGGGCGAGGGCGGCGCGGGCGGCCGGGCTGTCGAACTCCCGCAGCACGCCCGCCGGCCGGAGGTCCGCGACCGCCTCCAGCCGCGCCCGGACGTCCGGCGGGAAGACGGCGTCGAGGTGCGCCGGGTCCATGGCCAGGACCGTGCGGGGCCGCCGCAGGGGCGGCGGGGCGGCGATCGGGGCGGCGACGGCCGTGCTCTCGGCCGCCGCCTCGTCAGTGCTGCGCACCCTGCCTCCGTAGGACAGTGGACAGTAAACGTGTTCTATAGCGTGACCGAAAGCTAGGGAGGTCCGCGCGGGAACGTCAAGGTCATGGGGCGGGGCTGGCAGGGAGTTGCCCGGAAAACGCCGTAAACGGGGGTAGGTAGGGAAGGGAGGGGAGTGCTGTTGGAGGTGGAAGGTCGGATGAATCTCTTGACGGGTGGGTTAATCGCTTACTAACTTGCCGCCGCGGCAGCGCAGTTCCCGCGCCGCCGACCGGACCGGCCCGCTCCACCGCAAGCACCGCGCACGCAACCGCCCGCGCCCACCACCGCCCCCGGCTCGTACTCCGGACCCAGTTCGCGCCCACCCACCCCGCCAGGCACGCGTTCCGCACCCGGCTCGCGTCCCTCCGCGCAGAAGGGCACCGCATCCCGTGACCTCCACCAGACGCACCCTGCTCAAGGGCGCCGGCGTCGCCGCGCTCACCGTTCCGCTGTTCGGCGCGCCCGCGTCGGCGGCCGGGTTCGACCCGAAGCCCGGGTCCGACGGTGTCGGCGACCCCCTGTTCCCGACCCTCGGCAACGGCGGCTACCAGGTCGTCCACTACGACCTGACCTTCGACTTCACGCCCGTCGCCTACGACTTCACCGCCCGCGTCGTGCTGTCGGCCAAGGCCACGCAGGACCTCTCCGCGTTCAACCTGGACACCGACGGCCACACCATCGACGCCGTCACCGTGCAGGGCCGCCCCGCCCGGCACGCCCTGTCCCTCGGCAAGTCCGGCCAGGAGCTGACCGTCACCCCGGCCGCGCCGCTGCACAAGGGCGCCCCGTTCACCGTCGCCGTCGACTACCACGGCAACGGCAAGGCGCCACGGGCCGGACTGACCGGCTGGCGGTTCGGCAGCGACGGCGGCTTCGCCTCGGCCGTGCAGTCCTCCCGCGCCGACACCTTCCTGCCCTGCAACGACACCCCGTCCGACAAGGCCGGATGGACCTTCCACATCAGCGCCCCGAAGGGCTATGTGGCCGCCGCCAACGGGGAGTTGACCGGCAAGGACAGGCGCGCGGACGGTTCGGCCGTCTGGCATTTCGCCCTGCGCGAGCGCATGCCCACGGAACTGCTCGGCATCGCCGTCGTCAAGGGCACGTACCTGTACGGCACGTCCCACGCCGGGCTGCCGCTGCGGCACATCGTCCCGCAGGGCCACGAGGACACGTACGGGCCGATCGTCGCGCGCACGCCGGACCATCTGGCGTGGCTGGAGGCGAAGTTCGGGCAGTACCCGTTCTCCGTGTACGGGCTGCACATCTACGACGGGTACACCGACGCCCTGGAGAACTCGACGCTCACCCTCATGGGCACGAACTGGTTCAAGCCCAACCCCAGTGGCGATCCCACGTACGAGAACACGATGGTGCACGAGCTGACGCACCAGTGGTTCGGCGACAGCGTCACCCCGCACGACTGGCAGCAGGCGTGGCTCAACGAGGGGCCCGCCACCTACTACGCCGCCCGTTACGGCGAGGAGCGCGGCTGGTCCGTCATGGCCGACAAGATGCAGGCCACCTACGGCAAGCTCGACGCCGTCCGCGCCCAGGACGGGCCGCCCGGACTGCCCAAGGCGCTCGGCGGGACCAATATCTACGACGGCGGCGCCCTCGTCCTTTACGCGCTGCAACTGCGGCTCGGACTGCGGACGTTCGACCGGGTCATGGGGCAGTGGCCGCGCCGGTTCAAGGACCGCACGGTCACCAGTGAGGACTTCATCCGGCACGCCGTGGACATCAGCGGCGACCGGTCCGTCGAGGCGTTCCTGCGGGCCTGGCTGTTCGGCGCCACGAACCCGCCGATGCCGGGCCACCCGGACTGGACCGCCGGCCCCGCCTGATTTGCTGCTGCCCGAACTGCCGCCCGACCTGCCGCCTGACCTGCCCCCCCGACCTGTTCGTCCGCACGACCTCCGACCCCGCGCCAACCCGCAGGCGCTCAACCAGAAGGTCACGCCATGAGAACCGGCCCCCGCGTTCCCCGCCCCGCCCGCGCCCCTCGCCCCGCCCGCGCCCCCCGCCCCGCCCGCGCCCCCCGCCCGGCCCGCGTCCGCCGCGCTGCCGTCACCGCCCTCCTCGCCCTCGCCGGGTTCGCCCTCACCCCGCTGCCCGCAGCGCAGGCCACCCCCGCCACCGCCGCAGCGCAGCCCACCCCCGCGCCGAAGGCCCTGCACGCCGCCCCGCACGGCAGCGGCGATGTCTGCACCCCCGGCCACCCCTGCTCGCTCACCGGAGCCCGCGACGCCGCCCGCGCGCTCACAGCCCGCGCCGCCACGGGCCGTGCCGTACGCGTCCAACTCGCCGACGGCACCTATACGTTGACCGGCCCGCTCACGCTCGGCGCCGACGACTCCGGTGTCACCTGGGCCGCCGAACCCGGCGCGCACCCCGTCCTGTCGGGCGGCCGCCGGCTCACGGGCTGGACCCGCGCCGCCGACGGCACCTGGACGGCGAAGGTGCCCGAGGGTGTCGCCCCGCGCCAGTTGTTCGTCGACGGGCGCAGGGCCGTGCGCGCCCGGGGCGACTCCTGCCCCGCCGCCGTCTGTGACGCCACGAAGACCGGCATGACCGGCGCCGAGAAGACCGGCATCGCCCACTGGAAGCGGCCCACCGACGCCGAGGCCGTCATCCGGGTGCGCTGGCGCAACTACCACTGCCGTATCGCCGGGGTGCGGGGCGACGCCATGACCTTCGCCCAGCCCTGCTGGACCAACTCCGCGTCCGGCACCGACCGCACCGGGCCTGCCTGGGACTCCACGGCCGTCGACTCGGCGCGCTACACGAAGGTCGCCTTCTTCGAGAACGCGCGTGAACTCCTCGACAAGCCAGGCGAGTTCGTCTGGGACTCCGCTGAGCGGGCCGTCACGTACCTGCCCCGCAAGGGCGAGGACCCGCGCCGGGCGCGCATCGTCACGCCCGCCACCGAGAACCTGCTGGTGCTCGACGGCGCCCACGACGTCCGCGTCACCGGCATCGCCTTCGCCTACGCCGCCTACCTCCAGCCCTCCACCGACGAGGGGTACGCCGGGACGCAGGCCGGGCTCACCCTGACCGGCGCCACCGGACCCGTCGACCACGCGGGCCGCCACTACACCAAGCCGGCCGCCGCGCTCACCGTGCGGGGCGGGCGGAACGTGACCGTCGACCACGCCGACTTCACCCACCTCGGCGGCGCCGGCGCCGTCTTCGAACGGGGCACGCAGGACTCGGCGTTGACCCGTTCGCACTTCACCGACCTGTCCTCGGGCGCCGCCTACATCGGTGACACCGAGCCCCTGCCGAGCGCCGAGCTGACCGGCGCCCGCAACACCGTCTCGTACAACACCGTCCGGGACACCGGAGTCGAGTACACCGACGCGGTCGGCATCTGGGCCGGGTACGAGGCGGGCACCGTCATCGACCACAACACCCTCGAAGACCTCCCGTACTCGGCCATCTCGATCGGCTGGGGCTGGAACCAGCCGGAGGCGCGGACCTCGGTGCTCCGCGACAACCGCGTCACCGCCAACCGGATCACCGACGTCATGCGCGTGGGCGACGAGCAGCACGACGGCGGCGCCATCTACACGCAGGGCTCCCAGCCGGGCACGGCCGTCTCCGGGAACTACATCAACCGCAGCGCCTACGGGAACACCGAGCGCGACGGCAACGGGATCTACCTCGACGAACAGTCCAGCCATATCGCGGTCACCGGCAATGTCATCACCCGCGTCGGCTACAAGTGGGTCTCCAACTGGGCCGATTACGGCATCGACAACCACGCCACCGGCAACTGGGTCGACACCGACGCGCCCGCCCTCGCCGGCACCGGCTCCACCGCCACCGGCAACCACACCGGCCTCGACACGCTGCCCGCCGAAGCCCTCGCCGTCGCCGGACGGGCCGGAGCGGACGGCCACGGCCGCGTCGAACAGCTCCGCCCCGACCTCGCCCGCGCCGCCGCCACCACCCAGTCCTCCACCGAGGGCACGGCGAGCGCGTCCCGGGCCGCCGACGGCGACACCACCACCGACAGCCGCACCCTCGCCGAGCCCGGCGCCTGGTGGCAGGCCGACCTCGGCACCGCCCGGCACATCGGACAGGTCGAGGTGTGGAACGACGCCTCCATGACGACCGGCGCCTTCGACGTCCTGCTCTCGAACGACCCCGGCTTCGCCGACGCCACCACCGTCCGCGTCCGCATCGACGGCAAGGCCCTGCGCCCCACCGTCCTCGACACCGACACCGAGGCCCGCTACGTACGGATCCAGCTCACCGGCACCGGACGTGTCGGGCTCGCCCAGGTCCTCGTCCACCCCTGAACGCAGGGACGGGAAAGCCCGCGTGACCCGCGTACGGGAGAGCCCGCGCCCGCACCCCGTACAGCAGAACCCGCACCCTCACCCCGTACAGCGGAACCCGCACCACCACCCCGTACCAGAAAGGCGGTTACCCATGACCGAGACCGGACGCTCCGCCGTGAGCGGCACCGGGGCGGGCGGCGAGCGCGGTGATCTGCGGCTCGGTGTCCTCGGCTACGGGCTGCGCGGTTCCCTCGCCCGCACCGCCCACCGCCCCGGTGCGGGCTCCCGCGTCACCGCGCTCGCCGACCCCGACCCGGCAGCCCGCACCGACGCCGCGCTCGGTTTCCCCGGCGCGCTGATCACCAGTGACCACGAGAAGGTCCTCGCCGACCCCGACGTCGACGCGGTCCTCGTCCTCACCCCCGACCACACCCACGCCGAACTGACCCGCGAGGCGCTGCGGGCGGGCAAGCCCGTCTTCGTCGAGAAGCCGCTCGAAGTCTCCGTCGAGGCGTGCGACGCGATCCTGCGCACCGCCTACGAGACCGGGACCCGGCTGTACGTCGGCCACAACATGCGGCACATGCCCGTCGTCCGGCTGATGCGCGACATCATCGCGCGCGGCGAGATCGGTGAGGTCAAGACCGTATGGGTACGTCACTTCGTGGGGTACGGCGGCGACTGGTACTTCAAGGACTGGCACGCCGAACGCCGGTACACCACCGGCCTGTTGCTCCAGAAGGCCGCTCACGACATCGACGTCCTGCACTGGCTCGCCGGCGGATACACGCGCCGCGTGCAGGCCCTCGGCGACCTCATGGTGTACGGCGACAACCCGCACCGCCGCGCGCCCGGCGAGCCCAAACACGCCGACTGGTACACGAAGGACGGGCATTGGCCGCCGCACACGCAGCGCGGACTCAACCCCGTCATCGACGTCGAGGACGTGTCGCTCGTCAACCTGCGCCTGGACAACGGGGTGTTGGCCGCATACCAGCAGTGCCACTTCACCCCCGACTACTGGCGCAACTACACCGTCATCGGTGACGCGGGCCGCCTGGAGAACTTCGGCGACGGGCCCGGGGGAGTGGTCAAGGTGTGGAACGCGCGCCGCTCCACGCACCGCGCCGACGCCGACGCCGAGTACCCCGTCCCGGACGTGGAGGACAACGCGGGGCACGGCGGCGCCGATCCGCTGCTCGTCGACGAGTTCGTACGCTTCGCCCGCGACGGGGGACGCACCGACACCTCACCGGTCGCCGCCCGCATGGCCGTCGCCGCCGGCATCCGCGCCACCGATTCCCTGCGCGACAGCGGCACCCCCCGCGAGGTCCCGGACCTCGATCCCGGACTGGTCGCCTACTTCGAGAGCGGACAGGTCCGCCCGGCACGGAAGTGAAGGTGAGAAGGGGCCCGGCCGGGGCAGGCGTAAAGGAAAGCTGCGGCAGCGCTTAAGAAAAGCTCGATGGACCCGGGGCGCCGCCGTACGGAAGAGTCCTGGGCGGCGGCGCCGTGCCCGCCACCCCCACCTCTTCCCCGCCGGCGGGCCGCCCCGCGCTGCCCGTGGACGCGACGACAGGAGCCGAACCGTTGAAGGCGCTGGTCAAGGAGAAGGCCGAACCCGGACTGTGGCTGACGGACGTGCCCGAGCCGTCCATCGGCCCCGGTGACGTACTGATCAAGGTGCTGCGGACCGGGATCTGCGGCACCGACCTGCACATCCGGGCCTGGGACGGCTGGGCGCAGTCCGCCGTCAGCGCGCCGCTCGTCCTCGGCCACGAGTTCGTCGGCGAGGTCGTCGAGACCGGCCGTGACGTCGCCGACATCGCCGTCGGCGACACGGTCAGCGGCGAGGGGCACCTCGTGTGCGGCAGGTGCCGCAACTGCCTGGCCGGCCGCCGTCACCTGTGCCGCGCCACCGTCGGTCTGGGCGTCGGCCGCGACGGCGCGTTCGCCGAGTATGTCGCGCTGCCCGCCTCCAACGTGTGGGTGCACCGGGTGCCGGTCGACCTCGACGTGGCCGCGATCTTCGACCCGTTCGGCAACGCCGTGCACACCGCGCTGTCCTTCCCGCTCGTCGGCGAGGACGTGCTGATCACCGGCGCCGGGCCCATCGGTTTGATGGCGGCGGCCGTCGCGGGGCACGCCGGCGCCCGTAACGTCGTCATCACCGACGTCAGCGAGGAGCGCCTCGACCTCGCCCGCAAGGTCGGCGTCAGCCTCGCCCTGAACGTCTCGAAGTCCACCATCGCGGACGGGCAGCGCGAACTGGGGCTGCGCGAGGGCTTCGACGTCGGCCTGGAGATGTCCGGCAACCCCGTCGCCATGCGCGACATGATCGCCAACATGACCCACGGCGGCAAGATCGCCATGCTGGGCCTGCCCGCCGAGGAGTTCGCCGTCGACTGGGCGAAGATCGTCACCTCGATGATCACCGTCAAGGGCATCTACGGCCGCGAGATGTTCGAGACCTGGTACGCCATGTCGGTCCTGCTCGAAGGCGGCCTCGACCTCGCGCCCGTGATCACCGGCCGCTACTCCCACACCGACTTCGACGCGGCGTTCGACGACGCGGCCGGCGGGCGCGGCGGCAAGGTCATCCTGGACTGGACCGCCTGACGCCCCGTCCCGCTCGTACGAACGCCTGCCCCCCTTCCCGCCCGTACGGACGCCTGTGCACGGCCCGCTCGTACGGCCCCGGCGAACCGCCCCCCGTACGGCCCTCGTGAACTCCCCACGCTGACAAGGACTTTCCGCATGTTCGACCACGTACGCGACGACCTGCGCGCCACCCTCGACGAGATCCGGGCCGCCGGGCTGCACAAGCCCGAGCGGGTCATCGGCACCCCGCAGTCCGCGACCGTCGCCGTCACCGCGGGCGGCCGGCCCGGCGAGGTGCTGAACTTCTGCGCCAACAACTACCTCGGCCTCGCCGACCACCCCGACGTCATCGCCGCCGGGCACGCCGCCCTGGACCGCTGGGGCTACGGCATGGCCTCCGTCCGTTTCATCTGCGGCACGCAGGAGGTCCACAAGGAGCTGGAGGCACGCCTGTCCGCGTTCCTCGGTCAGGAGGACACGATCCTCTACTCCTCCTGCTTCGACGCCAACGGCGGCGTCTTCGAGACCCTCCTCGGCGCCGAGGACGCGGTGATCTCCGACGCCCTCAACCACGCCTCCATCATCGACGGCATCCGGCTGTCCAAGGCCAAGCGCTTCCGCTACGCCAACCGCGACATGGCCGACCTCGAAGCGCAGCTCAAGGCCGCGGCCGACGCGGGCGCCCGGCGCAAGCTGATCGTCACCGACGGCGTCTTCTCCATGGACGGCTACGTCGCCCCGCTCACCGACATCTGCGACCTCGCCGAGCGCTACGGCGCCATGGTCATGGTCGACGACTCGCACGCCGTCGGCTTCGTCGGCCCCGGAGGGCGCGGCACGCCCGAGCTGCACGGCGTCATGGACCGCGTCGACATCATCACCGGCACGCTCGGCAAGGCCCTCGGCGGCGCCTCCGGTGGTTACGTCGCCGCCCGCGCCGAGATCGTCGCCCTGCTGCGTCAGCGCTCGCGCCCCTACCTGTTCTCCAACAGCCTGGCGCCCGTCATCGCCGCCGCCTCCCTCAAGGTCCTCGACCTCCTTGAGTCGGCCGGTGACCTGCGCGCACGCCTCGCCGAGAACACCAAGCTGTTCCGTACGCGGATGACGCAGGAGGGCTTCGACGTCCTGCCCGGCGACCACGCCATCGCCCCCGTGATGATCGGTGACGCGACGGTCGCGGGCCGGATGGCCGAACTGCTGCTCGAACGCGGCGTCTACGTCATCGGCTTCTCCTACCCGGTCGTCCCCGAGGGCCAGGCCCGGATCCGCGTCCAGCTCTCCGCCGCCCACTCCACCAAGGACGTCAACCGCGCCGTGGACGCCTTCGTGGACGCCCGCGCGCAGCTCGGCTGACCGGTTTGGGACAATAGCCGCATGATCGAAGCGCGGCGGCTGCACATCCTCAGGGCGGTGGCCGACCATCGCACCGTGACGGCCGCGGCCGCCGCGCTCTACCTGACCCCCTCCGCGGTGTCCCAGCAGCTCAGCGCGCTGGAGCAGGAGACGGGCCACAAGCTCGTCGAGCGCGGTGCCCGGGGTGTGCGCCTGACCCCGGCCGGCGAGATCCTGCTCACGCACACGAACGCGGTCCTCGCCCAGCTGGAGCGCGCCGAGGCCGAGCTGGCCGCGTACAGCACCGGCGACGCGGGCACCGTCACCCTCGCCTCCTTCGCCACCGGCATCGGCCTCGTCGTCGGCCCCGCCCTCGCCCGCCTCGCCGCGTCCGCGCCCGGCATCCGGGTCCGCGTCCGGGACGCCGAGGGTGACGCCAGCCTCCCGATGCTCCTGGACCGGCAGATCGACGTCGCCGTCGCCGTCGAGTACCGGGGCGCGCCGGGCGCCGACGACGACCGGATCACGCGCGTGCCGCTGTACGCGGAGCCCTTCGACGCCGTACTGCCGCGGACGCACCGGCTCGCGGACGCCGAGCGGGTGCCCGTCGCGGACCTCGCCAAGGACACCTGGATCGGCCCCTACCCCGGCAACCCCTGCCACGACGTGGTCGTCCTCGCCTGCGAGCACGCCGGGTTCTCCCCGCAGTTCGCGCACTCGTCCGACGATTTCCGGGCCGTCGTCGCGCTCGCCTCCGCCGGCGCGGGCGTCGCCCTCGTGCCGCGCTCCGCGCTCACCGGCACCGACCTCGCCGACGCCGTGGTCCGCCCCATCGACGGCGCGGCCCCGACCCGCAAGGTCTTCGCCGCCGTCCGGCACGGCGCCGAGGCCCACCCCCTGATCCGCCCGGTCCTCGACGCCCTCGGCGCCGCCGCCCGCGCCTGAGCAGGCTCCCGGGGCCCCGGCGGGCGGCCGCCATGCATGAGGCGGGGCGGGAAGGGGAGGCGGTAGGGACAGCACACCGCACGCACCACCGCATGAGCATCCCGGGCCGGTGCACTCCGCCCGCCCGGAGCCGAGGCACCCCGGACAGGAGCCGCCCCATGACCCTCCCCGCCCCCACCACCAGCGCCCTGAGCACCGGCGACGGCGCGGCCGTGGCGACGTACACCTGGATGCCCGCCGACGGCAGGCCACGCGCCTTCGTGCAGATCGCCCACGGCGCCGCCGAGCACGCCCTGCGCTACGACCGCTTCGCCCGCCGCCTCACCGGGCACGGCTACGGCGTCATCGCCTCCGACCACCGCGGCCACGGCGCCACCGCGCAGTCCACCGGCGGCTACGGCGTCACCGACGACACCGAGCCCGGCAGCGCCGACGCGTGGGTGGCGATCGTCGAGGACCTCAAGGCGATCGGCGACCAGGCGCGGGCGCTGCACCCCGGCGTCCCCTTCGTCCTGCTCGGCCACAGCCTCGGCTCGATGCTCGCCCGCGAGTACGCCCAGCGCCACCCCGACGACCTCGCCGGGGTCATCCTCTCCGGTACGTTCCGCTCGCTGCCCGGCGCCGACAACGAGGCGTCCATCGGCCGCCTGGAGGCCGAGATCGCCCGCGACGGCCGCGCCGCCCTCTCCTCGTACGTCCCCGACCTCTTCGCCTCCTTCAACGACGCGTTCGAGCACCGCACCGGCTTCGAGTGGCTCTCGCGCGACGAGCGGGAGGTCGACGCGTACGTCGCCGACGAGCGCTGCGGCTTCGCCTTCTGCGCCGGGCTCAGCCTCGACTGGGTGCGGGCCGTGCGCCGTATCAACGACCCCGCCAACCTCGCCCGCATCCCCGCCGATCTGCCCGTCCACATCGCCGTCGGCACCGAGGACCCCTGCAACCAGCGCATGACCCTCGTCCACGAACTCCTGGAGGACCTGCGCTACGCGGGCGTCGAGGACCTCACGTGGAAGGGGTACGAGGGTGCCCGCCACGAGATCCTCAACGAGACGGTCCGCGAGGAGGTCGAGGCCGACCTCGTGGCCTGGCTGGACAAGCGGATCCCCTGACGGGGCGGTCGACTGTCGGTGGGGCTCGCCACGGCCGACTGTCAGTGGGGCTCGCTACCGTTTCCCCATGCCCGACGCCGACGACGTACGCGCCATCGCCCTGTCCCTGCCGGACACCACGGAGAAGATCGCCTGGAGCATGCCCACCTTCCGGGTGGCGGGCAAGATGTTCGCCACGCTGCCCGAGGAGGAGACCTCCCTCGCCGTGCGCTGCCCGAAGCAGGAGCGCGACGAGTTGGTGCTGGCCGAGCCGGACAAGTTCTGGATCGCGGACCACGAGGCGTCCTTCGCCTGGGTCCGCGCCCGCCTCGCCGCCCTCGACGACGAGGACGAACTGCGCGCGATCCTCGCCGACTCCTGGCGCCAGGCCGCCCCGCCCCGACTCCTCGACGCGCACCCGGCGTTGGGGCTGCCGCCCACGGGCTGAAATCCGTTGGGGGCGTCCCGAAGCCGCGTGGCATGATCCATTCGTAAGGGTGTGCGACGGGACGGCCGTGCGGTGGGCCGGGGAGGAGCGGGACCGGGCATGGGAGAGGGTGCGCCACAGGGGCGGGGCGAGGACCGGAGACCGACGCGGCGGCGCACGGGCACGCGGGAGCGGTCGCCGGGCATCTGGTCCCGCGACTTCGGCCTGTTCTTCACCGCGCGCGCTGTCGCCAAGCTCGGCGACACCATGCTCCCCGTCGCCCTCGCCGCCGGACTCCTCCAGTACGGGTACGGCGCAGGCGCGGTCGGCCTCGCCATGGCCGCGTCCGTCGGCTGCTTCGCCGGGCTCGTGATCCTCGGCGGGGTCTTCGCCGACCGCTTCGACACCCGCCTGCTCATGATCGGCGCCGACGCGGTCCGCCTCGTCACACAGTCCCTGGCCGCCGTCATGTTCTTCACCGGGCACGTCGTCCTCTGGGAGATCTGCGTCATCGGCGCGGTCAACGGCGCGGCCGCCGCCCTCTTCCAGCCCGGCGTCGCCAGCACCGTGCCGCGCCTGGCCGCCGACGTCCAGGCCGCCAACGGCGCGATCCGCGTCGCCGAGTCCGGCGCCCAGCTCGCCGGGCCCGCCGTCGCCGGCATGCTCGTCGCCTTCGCCTCACCCGGCCTGGTCTTCGCCGCCCACGCCGGTACGTACGCGCTCAGCGCCCTGTGCCTGCTCCTGCTGCGCCTGCCGCCCGCGCCGCCGCGACCGGCGCCCGTACGGGGTGGCTTCCGCAGGGAACTGGTGGAGGGCTGGCACGAGTTCCGTTCCAGGCAGTGGCTATGGGGCGTCATTGTCATTTGGTGCGTCCTGATGATCGGCGCGTCCGGCCCCGCGATCCCGCTCGTGGCGACCCAGGTCACCCAGGAGCACGGGCCGCGTGTCTACGGCCTGATCAACTCCGCGCTCGGCGCCGGGACCGTCGTCGGCGGCCTCGTCGCCCTGCGGCTGCGCCCGCGCCGGATGCTGCGCGCCGGGTCGATCGCCCTGTTCGGCTTCGCGCTGTTCCCGGCGACGGTCGGCGCGGGCCTCGACGTGCCGTGGATGATGGCGGGCTGCGCGGTCGCGGGCGCGGGCCAGTCGTTCTGGGGCGTCATGTGGGCGACGAGCGTCCAGACGCAGGTGCCGCGCGAGGTCCTCAACCGCATCCACGCCTACGACGTCGCCGGCTCCCTCGCGATGGCCCCGGTCGGTCAGGCCCTCGCCGGGCCCGCCGCCGGGGCGTTCGGCACGCATCACGTGCTGCTCGCGGGCGGCGCGGTGACCTTGCTGGTGTCGGTGGCGCTGCTGAGCGTCCCGGCGATCCGCGGCCTGGTCAGAGCGGACCAGCCACCGCTGGGGCCGGGGGCGGTGGCGGGCGGCGCCGGTGCGGGTGTGGCGGGTGCCGGTGCCGGCGCCGGTGCGGGTGTGGCGGGTGCCGGTGCGGTCCCCGCAGGGGGTGCGGGGGTGATCCCGGGTGGTTCGCCGACGCCGGACCTGGCGGCTCCGGACCAATCGGTGCCGGGGGATCTGGCGACGCCGGGGGATCCGCTGGTCTCGGGAGCCCAGCACTCCCGGGAGGCGGACGAGTCCCGGGAGTGCTGCTGATCTCGGGGGACCCACTGCCCCGGCCGCCGACACGGTCACGCGGGCGCAGGGAGAAAGCCGCTGATCCGTTCCCGTAGCGCCCCCGCGTCCAGGCCGTGTGCCGCGACGTGCTCCTCGATGCTTCCGTAGCGCCGCAGTTCCCGGCGGCCGACGCCCAGCCCGAGCACCCGGTGCGGAAGGTCGGACAGGGCGTCGTTCGCGGCGGCCGTGGACGTGCCCGCCAGATACGGCTCCACGAGGACGACGTCGGCGGCATCCGCCCCGCCCACGGCCCGCCGCAGCGCCGCCGCGTCGAAGGGCCGTACGGTCGTCGCGTACAGGACGCTCACGTCCAGCCCCTCCGTCGCAGCGAGCACGGCGTCGAGCATCGGGCCGACGGCCACGACGACACCCCGCCGCCCCTCGCGCAGGGTCAGGAACCGGGCTCCGTCGACGGGCAGCGCCTCCCGGTTCGCGTGCACGGACAGGCGTACGTACATGCGCTCGTCGCCCGCACGGACCGCGTGCCGCAGCAGCGTCTCGGCCTCGTCGGGGTGGCCGGGGACGTGGACGCTCCAGCCGTCGAGCGTGTCCAGCAGGGCGACATCGCCGGGCGACATGTGCGTGAAGCCTCCGGCCGACACGTCGTACGAGCCGCCCGCGCTGACCAGCACCCCGCCGACGCCCTGGTGTCCGAAGTCCAGCTTGACCTGCTCGAACGGCCGCTCCACCAGGAAACTGGCGAAGGTGTGCAGCACCGGCCGCATCCCGCTCAGCGCGAGCCCGGCCCCGGCGCCGACGAGCAACTGCTCCCTGATCCCGACGTTGATCACCCGTTTCGGGTGCTTGCGGGCGGCGTCGGCGAAGGGGGCCGCGCCGATCTCGGCGAGGACGACGGCGACCCGGGGGTCCTCGTCCAGCAGCTCCGACAGCACGGGGGCGAAACGATCACGCATGGTGTCCACGGGGACGTCCTTCCTGGGGTGGTGCGCGGGGGCGGCGGGGGAGTGCGTGCTCACGCGAGCTTCGATTCGACCTGGGCGATGACCGCGTGGGGACGGCCCGGGTGGGGGTCGGTGAAGGCCGCGTACAGCGCGTCGTGGTCGCGGCCGTCGACGGTGCGCGTCGACCAGCCGCCGGCCTCGAAGCGGGCCGCGATGCCGCCGGCGCGGCCGTAACGGGCGGAGAGGTTGTCGATGACCACGGTGTGCAGTCGCTCGACGCGGGCGGGTCCGGCGAAGGCGATGGCCTCGTGGTTGCTGCCCTCGTCGAGTTCGGCGTCGCCGACGAGCGTCCACACCGCCGCGTCCTCGTCGCCCTGCGCGCTCAGGCCGAGCGCCGTGCCCACGGCGAGCGGCAGCCCGTGCCCGAGCGACCCGCTGCCGATCTCCACGCCCGGCACGAGGAGCCGGTCGGGGTGGTGGCCGAGCGGCGAGTCGAACGCCCCGAAGCCGCGCAGCCACTCCACCGGCACGAACCCCTTCGCGGCGAGCACCGCGTAGTACGCCATCGGGCCGTGCCCCTTGGACAGCAGGAACCGGTCCCGCGCCGGGTCGTCCCTGCGCTCCGGGGAGACCCGCAGGACGCGGTCGTAGAGCACCCACAGGACATCGAGGGTGGAGGTGGCGGCGGGGCCGTGCTTCTCGTCGCCGGTCATCAGGCTCATCAGGTGGGGCAGATCCGCGTACCCGAGGGTCCGGCCGCCCGCGTCGTGTGCGCGTCGCGCTGTCGTCGTCATGCCACGAAGCGTGCAACCTCAAGTTTGGTTGAGGTCAACCCCGGCGTGCCGCGCCACCCGCGACCGAAAGCGATGCGCGACCACGGCCCGGAGTGCGGTATGGTTTCCGTGCGCGTTCAGCCGGGGGGAAACCCCAGGTCAGCGCGGAACGGGACGTGGCGCAGCTTGGTAGCGCACTTGACTGGGGGTCAAGGGGTCGCAGGTTCAAATCCTGTCGTCCCGACTCGAAAGAGTCGTAGATCAGGGCCGGTTTCGGAGACATCCGAAACCGGCCCTTGATCATTCTTGGGGACCAGCTGGGGACCGCGTGCCTTGACCAGTCAGCGGGTCATGACGATCGGGCTCGGCAGTGAGCGTGGTGCGCGGAGCACGCCGAGATGTGCCGACAGCGCTGTTCCGGCGGCCGTGATCTTGTGCACGTCCGGGTGCAGGTATCGCTGGGTGGTAGTCAGCGATCCGTGGCCGGCGATCCTGCGGAGGACGTGTACAGGAACGCCGGCGTCAGCGAACCAGGTCAGTCCGGTGTGCCGGAGATCGTGGCGGCGCAGTGTTCGTAGCCGAGCCTGGTGACGACGTCGTCCCAATGCGTCGCATCGCGAAGGGCCGCGGTGGAGATGCGTCCGCCACGCGGGCCGGTGAAAAGGCGGGCGTCGGGATCAGGGCCGGCGGACAGGATGCGCTGGGCGATGAGAGGGCGGATCTCTTCGATGATGGGAACTTTGCGGGCCCGCTTGCCCTTGGTGCCCTTGTCGGTGAGGCCGCCTGGTGCGGGCGTGGTCTGGCGCCGTACGGTCCAGATCCACTGGGTTGTATCGATGTCGCCTATTCGGCACCCTGACACCTCGCCGATCCGGGCTGCGGTGCACGCGGCGAAGATGATCACGTCTCCCCAGCCGCGATACTGGTCGTGAGACGCGGCCACGAGAGAGTCAGCCAGGGAGACAAGTGTCTCCCAGTTGGGCAGGGCCAGCGCGCGAGGGTCGAGAAGCTCGTCCTCGGCTTGCTTGTAGAGCTTCTGCCAGCCGGTCACCCGGGCGGGGTTGACCTTGATGATGCCGTCACGGACGGCCTGCTCCATGACGCGGACCAAGACCGCGATGGTGTTCTTCACGGTTGAACGGCTGTGCTCGTCGGCGATCCAGTTCTGCACGGCGCGGTCGACTACGCCGTTGGTGATCATCCGCACGGCGAGATGCCCCAGCGCTGGGACAACGCGCAACCGCCATCCCGACAGGTAGGGGTCCAGCGTTTTCAACTCCAGGCCGCGCAGGGCGAGGTCCATGTTGGCATCGCCGTACTCGGCGAGCTTCATGGTGGCCAGTGACGGGCTCAGGCCGGCCTGTGCGGCCTCGATGATGGATTGCAGCCACCCTGCTGCTTCGTCTTCGGTCTCCTTTCCCTCGGACAGCGACAGGCGGCGCTTACTGGTCGGATCGGTCCACCGGACGCGCGCCCGATATGGGCTCGGGCGATCAGGGCGGTACTCGATATCGGTGGACAGCCGGACGCCGACGGGGACGTTGGGCTTATCGGCCATTGAGTCCCTTCGTAGGGACGGTACGTCGCCGGCGCAGCCATTCTTCGACGTCCAAGGCGCTGTACATCGACGCGCTCCGAGAGCGTGACGAAAGGAGGGCCCTGAGGGGGTTCAGCAGTGCGCCAGCGGCGAAGCGTTGAGGCGTCCATTCTTAGGCAAGTAGCGAGGTCGCTGGTGGAGTACCAGGAGCTGGCCAGGAGTGACGCGGGGCCTTCTGGTGTGACGACCTGCTCATTAGGAGTTCCGGGGTGCGCTGTCGGCTCCTTCGTATGATGTGGCTCGGCGTTGGTGGCTATCGGTTCACTCGGCAAGTGGGGGTAGTTTCTGGGGAGTACGGACATTAGACGGATCTGTGGAAGTGTCCAGAGACGGACGGCACAGTTCGCAATCCGAGAACGAGCGCGGCAATTCTCCTTCCGGTAGTGGCGGCGCGCCTTCCCTCTCGCTTACTCCGTGGTCATCCTTGGGGGGCGGACGTTGACGACGTAAATGGTCTCCGAGGGCGCCCGGTTTGGGTAACCGGTGGTTCCGGGCTATGTTGCGACCGTAGGGGATGGCGGCAATGCATCAAGCCGCTCAGGCAACAGGGCTGCTTCCCTATCGTGGCCGTGGATGCTGCCCGAAGTTCTAGGATCTCCTACGGTGCTCGCTATGTTGCGGCAGCGCTGCTGGGGTGGTTCGCATGGTGGTGTGTGCTCGGATCTGCGAGTTGGTGAGGTCCTTGAATCACGTCCGAGGTTTACGGAGCCGCTGGCCTCGATACCCAGCAGGGACGGGCCGGCTGTTCCACGGAGCTGGCAGGCGGAATCGCTGGTCGGGCTTGTCGGCGTAGTCTCGATGCTTTCCCGATGACCCACCACGTGGAGTGCGTGGCGATCCTTGAACCGGCCGTGAAGGGCTCCTGACCTGCGGTTTCTCGCGTGCGCATTATGTGCGGTGTGGGCGTTACGGGCGATATCTTGACGCTGAAATGACGCTCGTGACGCTCATTTGACGCTCGTTCTGACGGGGCGTCACATGGCTGATCGTGCAGGTCACGTCGGCTGGGAGGTGCGCTCCCGTGGGCTGGTTTTGCGGGTGCTTGAAGAAGATCCCGCCGGGTTACGGGCCCGCCGCTGGTTGCGGTGGCAGGCGCGCTGCTGCCGTACTTCGGCGGGCCGACCGCGTGGCGGGCCGACCGCGTGGCGGAGCGGGCGTCAGTAGGTGTGGCCGTAGGGACTCCAGTGCCCGAGTAAGGGCTTCAGATCGTCTGGGCGTGGCTCGGGAATGTCGGGCAGCCGGGGCAATGTGTTCAGTGGGTCGGGGCGCTTCACGCGGGCTGCTGCCCAGTCGATCCAGGCTTCGACTTCGGCCCGGGTCTGGCCTGGAGGTATGGCCTCGCCCCGGGTGCGTACAGCGTTCACGTACTCCGTCAGCCGGGTGACGTGGCGCTCTATGTCGCTTCCTGCGCCTCGAAGTGCCTGACGCGGTACGCCTCGGCGTATCGGATTCGGGCTTCTTCCATGGCGGCTTCCCAGCGGATGCACTTCTGGCGTGCCACTTCGATCTCGTCAAGGCGTCTGCGTTCAGCAGCTTCGCCGCGGAGGGTGACCTCGTGGGCGATGTCGGCGAGCTACCCTTCCAGGGGGGCGTATCAGATCTTCCGCTGGTCCGATGCGGCTGGCGCCGCTGAGGACGAAACGGAGACGCTCGGACGGGTGTAGTCGGAGCGGGGGATTCTGGCCCAGGAGTCCTTCTTCGCCGCCGCGAGCTCCTTCTCGGTGGCGACGTCCTCGGTCCGGTCTTGCTCCTGGAGGACAAGGACCCCACCGTCGGGCCCTGTGCGGTGATGGTCGGCGCCTTCGGCTTGTGGCTGTGCAACGACCCCGACCGCCCCCACAGCTGGCTCGTGGCCAGCGTCGGCCTGTGGACCGAGCCGCAGTTCCTCGACCAGGAACCCGCTGCCCGCCTCGGGCACTTTGGCTTCACCCCGCACGAGCCGCTGCTATTCCTCCCCGCCCCCAGGTCCCGTGACCTTCGCCGCCCGGGTGACCGGCTGCGCCTTCCCCTGCCAGAACTCCTCGCGCGCCACGTCGGCCGGCGCGCTTGGCGTGGCCCATCAGTGGACCGCGAACGATCCGACTGTCCTCGCAGGGCGCGTCCGCAGTCAGCTTACCGCGCTGCCCCACCTGACCGCCTCGCGCTGAGTCTTAGGGGAGCGCGATAATTGGCGCTGCCAGCCTTGGCCCGGCGGAGCCCTGGCGCACACCGCGGTCGCAGTTGAAAGCGGGATACCAGGGACTACGAGAGCGAGTCAGGCAGCTGTGTTCTGCTGTTAATACGGGCCGACTCAACCTGCCGCTTCGTCAGTTCCCTCGCCCCGCTCAGGTCTGCCCCGCTCAGGTCTGCCCCGCTCAGGTCTGCCCCGCTCAGGTTCGCCCTGCTCAGGTCGGCCTTGCTCAGGTCGGCCTTGCTCAGGTTCGAATCGCTTCGGTCTGCGTAGATCAGACTCGCCCCGCTCAGGTCCGCGTAGGCCGGGAGTGCACCTCTGAGGTCCGCGTCTCTCAGGTTCGCGCTGATCAAGTCTGCGCGGCTCAGGTCTGCGGAGCTCAGATTCGAATAGTTCAGGTTTGCGTTGCTCAGGTCCGCGAAGCGCAGGTCCGCCTCGCTCAAGTCCGCGAAGCCCAGGTCCGCCTTAGTCAAGTCCGCGCGGCTCAGCTTGGCCTTAGCCAGGCCGGCCCTGGTCAGGATCGCGTTCCTCAGGTTCGCGCGGCTCAAGGCCGGCCCCGACGTGTGGACTGCCGGGTCTGCGGGTGTGAGTGCGGCTCCGCGGAGGTTGGCGTCGTGGAGGTCCGGGGTGAAGTCATCGTCGTAGGTTGGGTTGCGGTCGGCGAGGGCACTGAACGCGGCGTGGACGTCGGCCAATACGGCATCGCTTTTCGGGGGCTTGACGGCGTGAGTACGGATGTAGGTGGCGAGGACGTTGGCGATGGTGGGCTGGTCGCGGTGGGAGTCCTGCATGATCCGCTGCAAGGCGTAGATGCCCGCCCAGCCGTACGTCCATCTTGTCCTCGCCTAGGTTCCCCACCGCCGCGGTTTACCGGTCGGTGATCTGCCCCTCCTTGACCAGCTGTCTGTCATCCCGTGCTTGGGCATCGGCCTGCCGAGCCTGCTCGTTCGCCTGCTGCGTCTGAACACCCGAGAACCAGAGCCCCCCGACCGCCGCAACCGCGACAAAGACCAGCTCGATCCACCGTGCCCAGTCCAGACCTCTCGGCCGTTCATCATCATGAGCAGGGGCGGTCTCCGCCAGCCTGGCAGAGCTCGTGCCAGGGCCTGCGGAGGTCCGGGCGGAGAGACGAGTGGTGCGGCGTAGTCGTGGGTGGCGGCTAGTCGGGGGAGGCATACCGGTATTCGATCCCGAATGCCCTTACACCGCAGCGATATCGCCTCCGTTGTCTTGAACAGGGTTCGTTGGCCTCGGGGGGCGGAATGTTCCGCACCAGCCGACCTAACGACCGACCGATCGCCTGGGCTCCTGACGGTCAACTTTTCGCTGACTGCGCTGTACGCGGTATCGCCTATCGGCCTGGCGGTCGAACGCCAGCCAAGGTCACTCTGTCGCTGGTGATGTCGGCGTCGGGGCAGCCGGTGGTGCAGGCTTTTCATCTGGTGTCGGTGTAGTCCAGGAAATCGGCGACGGCTGGGACACCGCGCCGGCGCGCGAGCTTGTTGCGCAGGTCTTCGAGCGTGCTGGTGCCCCGCGCGGAGGTGACACCGCCCATCCGGTCGACGGCTTCGTGGGCGGTGGCCACCGCGGCGTCCACGTCTCCTAGGCCGAGGTGGGCTTCGGCGAGCCGGGCCAGGTAGATGGCGTGACCGCGAGGGAAGGCGTCGCCGTTGTATGCCTCTTGGGCGGTGTGGAGGCTGGAGGCTTCCTGGAAGTGGACGACCGCCTGCCTGGGGTTGCCCAGGTTGAGCGCCGAACTCCCGATGAGCTGGTGGGCCTCACCGAGGTTGTACCAGTAGACGCAGGGGAGGTCGTCCTCGATGGGGCCGGCGTTCTCGTAGGCGTCCAGAGCGGCGTTGGCGGCATGGTGAGCGGCCCGGGAGTCGCCGGCGTGTGCGTGGGCCCGGCAGGCGCGGGCGTGAAGCATGGAGGTCATACGGGCTGATCCGGTCCTGCCCGCGTTCGACAGGGCGGCTTCGATCAGGTCGACGGCGCCGCGCGGGTTACCTGTCGAGTAGTGCTGGATGGCCCAGAACGCCAGGGTGTTCGCGCCGACTACGGGATCGTCGGCGCTGGCAGCGGCCCGCAGCGCGGTCGCGTAGTGGCGTTCGGCCGCGGCCGGGCGGCCGCTGTCGTAGGCAGTCCAGCCCGCGCTGCGGGATGCCTCGGCCGCCGCCGCGAACAGGCGGCGCTCGACGCCTTCACCGAACGAAGCGTTCTTGAGGGTGGCGCTGATCATGCGGACTTCGGCGCGTGCCGCGCCGTAGACGTCGCCGGAGCCGACGGCGTCGTCCAGCCTGCGCAGGCTCTCCAGGCGCCGTTCGAAGTGCTCGGGGACGTCGTGGCCGATCCGGCGGCCCGTGGCGGGAGCCGTCCCGGCCGGGGCAGCGGCGGACCACTGCGCCACGGTGGCGGCCAGGGTGACAGACGTGGTGATCAGAAACTTCCTGCGGTCCACCGGGCCTCCTGTGGTCTCCAGTGCCTGCACCGCGCCCGTGGCCGTCCACGGGAGGGTGAAGAGGGTGTGGTCCGGCACGGCTAACAGAAGCCAGCCCGGCCAGCCGTGGGCGTGGATCGCCTCGGGCGGAATGCCTTCGAGGGCGGCCATGGCGAGTTGGGTGTGGTAGCTGGGTGGGTACAGGCCCGCGATCCACCGGGACGCCTTCTCCTTGCGGCAGGCCATCTGCCCGTACCCCATGCGCTGGTGCTGCTCGGCGACGCGGAGCAGGTACGCCTCCGCCGTCGTGCCGCGTGCGGCCAGCAGGTAGGCCAGGGGATGTCGTAGAGCGGTGTCAGTGGTCACGGACCGACCCTTCGCGGACGCGGGCGGGTAGCACCAGTTTCCCGGCTCTCCCCGGACAGCGGAAGCCCGCTGTTGGAGAGCGGCAACGGTCGGCAACCAGCCGCAACGGGCGGCAACGCCTGCGGGCTGTGCGGCGGTTCGCCGGTGCGGTGTCCTGGCACTGCCCGGCAGACAGGAGGCGTTTTGATGCCCACACTCTCCGCAGAGGCGACGGCCTCGCAGGACGGCCGCATGAGGCCCAAGGTGCTCGATCAGGTTGCCCGGCCGGTGGACCTGGAGGAGACCACCGTCGAGCAGATGCGGGCCGAGGCCCTCGGCGCTCCCACGCGCGGCGTCGTCGCGTACGGCGACTGGATTTTTGACGCGGTCTGGCACTGCCTGTTCGGCGTCCTTCTGGTCCCGTACCGCCTCGTCGGGCGGAGCGACCGCAACCTGCGGCGCTACGCTCTCCAGCATCGGGAGATACTGGACGCGGCTATCGCCGCTCAGGCGGCGGCCAATCAACGCACGAACGGTGGTAATCAGTAGGACCGGGCTGGCACTCCAGAATCTGAGCGGGCGGCGCGGCAATGGCCGTCAAGCGGCCGCAGACGTCGACGAGCGTGTCCTCTCTGACCTGGTTGTTGGTGAGGTGACCGACTGCCGCGGGTGCTTGTAGTCGAGCGAGGAAGACCATGCAGGGCAGTCGTCTGGCCGTCGGCGGATTCTTTGAAATCTGGAGACGCCATGCCTGATGACCTAGATGCGCAGACCGCCTCGGAACCTGAAGTCAGGTCGGGTAAGCGCGCCAGGCGCATCGCAGTGATCGCTGCCGGTGCTGCCGGACTTGTCATCGGCGCAGCCGTGGTGGGAGGTGTCTGGGCCCTGACGGACCACAACGGCGCAAG
>NZ_JBVKBC010000040.1:0-60007 GCF_055639095.1 Streptomyces sp. NPDC107550 | reverse complement strand
GTTCCCCGCGCCCCTTCGGTGCGCACTGCGTGCGCTACCTCTATCGGGGGAGGCTGGGGCGAAGCCCCGCCTCCAGGGGCGCGGGGAACTGCGCGACCAGCCACGACGAAAGTCGAGGATCCCCACCGGCCGGAGCCACCCACCCACCTCAGGGGCGCGGGGAACTGCGCGACCAGCCCACCACCGGGCGGAACCTACCTACAGCCGGCGTCCGGAGGACCTGTCACCGCCCGCGCCAGCACCCGCACACCCTCCGAGATCCGCCCCGGCGCCAAATGCGCGTACCCGATCACAAGCGACACCCCCGCCGAAGGCTCCCCGCCCCCATAGTGACCGAGGGAACGGACGGCGACCCCCGCCCGGCCCACCGCCGCAAGCAGATCCCCGCGCGCCCCGAGCACCCCCGGCAACGTCACGATGGCATGCAGCCCGGCCGCGATCCCGCTCACCCGCGCGCCGGGCAGATACGCGTCGAGCGCGGAGACCAGCGCGTCCCGCCGCTCCCGGTACGCCCGCTGACACCGCCGCAACTGCCGGTCGTAGTCCCCGCGTTCGACGAACCGCGCCAGCGTCGCCTGATCCAGCGCGGGATTGCCGAGGTCCATGTACTGCTTGCGGGCCACGACCTCCTCCGCCAGCGCCTCCGGCACCACCAGCCAGCCCAGCCGCAGTCCCGGCGCGAGGGACTTGCTGACCGAGCCCGTATAGGCGACGCGTTCGGGGTCGAGGCCCTGGAGCGCGCCCACCGGAGCACGGTCGTAGCGGAAGTCGCCGTCGTAGTCGTCCTCGACCACGAGCCCGTCCACCTCGCGCGCCCAGTCGAGCAACTGGGCGCGCCGCCGCGCCGCGTACGCGATCCCCGTAGGGAAGTGGTGCGAGGGCGTCGTCACCACCGTCCGCACCCCGGAGCCGGCCAGCGGCCCGAGCGCGAGGCCCTCCTCGTCGAGCGGCAACGGCACCGCCCGTACACCGGCCGTGGCGAACAGGTCCTCGTACTGCGGGCTGCCCGGGACCTCCACGCCCACCGCGTGCTGCCCGCGCGCGTGCAGCACGAAGCCCAGCAGCGTCACCGCCTGTGTCACGCCCGAGCAGACGATGATCCGCTCCGGGTCCGCGACCACGCCCCGGCGCCGCCCGAGCAGTTCCGCGAGGGCCGTACGCAGCCGGGGCAGCCCGCGCGGATCGGGGTAGCCGAGCCCCTGATGCGGCAACTCGGCGAGGACCGCCCGCTGGGCCGCCGCCCACGCGGTACGCGGGAACAGCGACAGATCGGGGCTGCCCGCCACGAAGTCGCAGCGCGCCCCCGGCAGCGGACGCGGCGCGAGATCCCGGGCGGCGGGCGCGGCGGACCGCACCGCCGCCCCGACCCAGGTGCCCGCGCCGCGCCCGCTGCGCAGATACCCCTCGGCGGTCAACTGCTCGTACGTCTCCGTGATCAGCCCCCGCGACACGCCTATGTCCCGCGCCAGATCCCGGCTCGACGGCAACCGCGTCCCCGGCGCGAGCCGCCCCGCCCGCACCGCGTCACGCAGCGCCTCCTGCAACGCGCGCCCACGCGCGCGTGCGGGTGACGCGGCGGCCGGCAGCAGCAACTCCCAGGCGGCGGACGCGGGTTCTCCCTGACGCTCCTCCATGCCCGCACCCTAGAGCCTGTCCTTCGGGGAGCCCGCGAGGGCCGCACGTGGCAAGTGGTCCCCGACAGCGGCCCCGAAGTGGACCCCGGACGAGGACCACCGCGCTCCTAGCGTCGACACCATGAACGCACCGTCCCTCAAAGGCGCCGCGTACGCCGCGCTCGCCTGTGTCCTCGTCGGCGGTTCCTTCACCGCCAACAGCGTCCTCGGCGACTACCCGTACGCGGGCGGCCAGTTCCTGCGCTACGCCCTCGCCGGCGCCCTCCTGGTCCCCCTCGCCCGGCGCGGCGCCCGGGCCGCGCTGAGCGCGCTGCGGCCCCGCCAGTGGGCCCGTCTCGCCCTCCTGGCCGCCGTCGGCATGGTCGGCTTCAACCTGGCCGTGCTCGCCGCTGAACGCACCGCCGAACCCGCCGTGCCCGGCGTCTTCGTGGGCTGCGCGCCCGTTGTCGTCGCCGTCCTCGTGCCGCTGCTCGCCGGGCGCCGGCCCCGGCCCGTCGTCCTCGCGGGCGCGCTGCTCGTCGCGTGCGGCGCCTTCACCGTCCAGGGCTGGGGCCGCACGGACGCGGCCGGACTCGCCTTCTCGGTGTGCGCGCTCGCCGGCGAGGTCGGCTTCGCGGTGCTCGCCGTGCCGGTCCTGCGCCCGCTGGGCCCACGGCTGTTGTCGTGCGTGGTGTGTTTCGTCGCCGCCGCCGAGTCCGGGTGCGTGGGCCTCGTCGCCGACGGTACGCACTGGCTGCGCGCCCCCGACGCCACCGAGAGCGCGGCTCTGCTGTGGCAGGCCGTTGTCGTCACCGTGATCGGCTTCGTCTGCTGGTACGTCGGCATGCAGCGCATCGGCGCCGAACGCGCGACCCTCTTCTCCGGCCTCATCCCGGTCGCCGCCGCCTGCACGGCCCCGCTCGTCGGCACGGGCGCGTACGGGCTCGCCCAGGGCGTCGGCAGCGCCCTCGTCGGGTGCGGAGTCGCCCTGGGCTCGAGGGTGTTCGGCGGCGGCTCAGCGGCTGGTGTCGAGGACGACGCGGGCCACGAGCGCCGGGTCGTCGTGCATCGGGACGTGGCCGCAGCCGGGAAGCCGGACCAGCCGGGCACCGGGCAGCACCTGCTTGGCGCGCACGCCCTGGCGGCGCAGGAGGAGGCGGTCGCGGGTGCCCCAGGCGATCGTCACCGGCACCTCGGGGATGTCGTCGCGGAACAGCACGTCACGGCCGGCGGCGAGAGTCTGCCGGAAACCGGTCGCCTCGCGCAGCGCCAGCGTCTCGGCGACCACCGCGTCGGGTGAACGGCGGCCGGGCCGCGCGTAGATGGTGCTGGTCAGCGCCGCCCGCCCGGCCGCCGACCGCGCCAGCCGCTCGATCAGCGGCAGCGGCATCGCCCGCGCCCCCTGCCGCATCGCCAGCAGCGTGCCGAACGCGTACCGGCGCTCGGCCTCCGTCCAGAACCCGGCAGGAGAGAGCGCCGTCACCGACCGCGCCAGCTTCTCGCGGCCCATCTCCAGGGCGAGCAGCCCGCCCAGCGAGTTGCCGGCCACATGCGGCCGCTCGATCCCCAACTCACGGCAGAACGCGCCCAGGACGGGCACCACGGACGGCAGTCCGTAGTCCATGCCGTCCGGCAGCGCCGGTGACGTGCCGAAGCCCGGCAGGTCCACGGCGATCACGTCGCGCTCGGTGGCGAGGATCGGTATGACCGGCTGCCACGCCTGCCAGTGGTGGCCTATGCCGTGCAGCAGGAGCAGCGGCTCCCCGCTGCCGACGCGTTCGTAGGCGACGGTGGCCGTGCGCGTGCCGCCGGGACCGTCGAAGGTGAAGGACACCTGTTCCGCCATGTCGCTCGCTCCCTGTCCCCGCCACGCCTCGACGGTTCTTTAGACTTGGTGTCAGCAACAATTACCGCTCGGTAGCCTCCAGTTCAAGGGGTACGGCACCGCGGGCCGCCCGCGCCCGCCACGCCGCCGAATCAGCCTGGACAGCGGGCCGTTCGTGGGCTGGGATGGGGGAGTGGCCACCGACACCGAGACCGATGTCTTCGAAGAACACCGCCCTGTCCTGATGGGCGTCGCTTACCGCATGCTCGGCCGGATCGCCGACGCCGAGGACGTGGTGCAGGACGCCTGGCTGCGCTGGTCGCGCGCCGACCGCTCCGACGTACGGGAGCCGCGCGCCTACCTCGTGCGCGTCACGACCCGTCTCGCCGTCGACCGGCTCCGCGAGGCACAGGCGCGCCGCGAGTCGTACGTGGGGCCCTGGCTGCCCGAACCGCTCGTCACCGACTTCGGGCCGACCGCGCCCGACACCGCCGAACAGGCCGTGCTCGCCGACTCCGTCTCACTCGCCGTCCTCGTCGTCCTGGAGTCGCTCTCCCCGCTGGAACGCGCGGTGTTCGTGCTCCGCGAGGCGTTCGGCCTGCCCTTCGCGGAGATCGCCGCCGCCCTGGAGCGCGAGGAGCCCGCCGTACGGCAACTCGCCACGCGCGCGAGGAAGCACGTCGAGGAGCGCCGCCAGCGCTTCGACGTGGACCCGACCCAACAGCGCGACCTCACCGCCCGGTTCCTCACCGCCGCCGCCGAGGGCGACATCGAGGGCCTGATGGCCCTGCTCGCCCCGGACGCGCGGCTCGTCGGCGACAGTGGCGGCAAGTCGAAGGCGCCGCTGCGCGTCATCGAGAGCGCGGACAAGGTCGGCCGGTTCGTCGCGGGTGCCGCGCGCCAGGGCCTCACGGGCGCCATGGAGGTCCGCTTCATCGAGATCAACGGCGGTCAGGCGCTCCTCGTCCTCGTCGACGGCAAGCCGGACTCCGTCTTCCAACTCGGCATCAAGGACGGCAAGGTTCAGCAGGTGTATATCGTGCGCAACCCGGACAAGCTGCAATCTCTGATCTGACCCTCCGCGTCCGCGCCGACCACATCAGGCCCCTTCCCCGCCGCCCGGGGGAGGGGCCTCGTCGCGTACGAACGCCACATGAACGGAGTGCGGCCCTCCATGAACGCTCTGCGGCAGGGGTCCTGTGCGGGCCGTAACCGTTCGAGGATTGGTCTTGACCAAGCCCCGGGGCCGTCCTAGTCTCGCAGAGTTAGTGCAGGAACCTTTAATAAACAAGGGCGCTAAAAAGCCGCCGGGACACGGCTATTGCGGAGGACAGGGTGGGGACCACGCAGTTGGAAGCGGCACCGGAGCCGAAGTACTGGCATCTGAAGACCGTGCTCAGCGAGGCACTCGACTCCGAGTTCGCCGTCGGTGAGATCCTGCCGAACGAGCGTGATCTCGCGGCCCGCTTCGGCGTCGCCCGCGCCACGCTCCGCCAGGCGCTCGAACAGCTCGAACTCGAAGGCAGGCTCCAGCGCCGCCGGGGCGTCGGCACGACCGTCGCGCCGCCGCGCGTGGGCGTGGCCGTCGCCTCCACCGACCAGGACTGGCCCGGTGCCAGCGGGGACGCGTGGCAGGCCGTCGACGCCGACCGCGAGGTGCCGCCGGCCGCCGTCGCGCGCATGCTGGGCACCGCCCCGGACGAGCCCGTCCACGTCCTGCGCCGTACGCGCGTGTCGAACGGGCAGCCGGTCGCGGCCGAGCTGCTCTACGTCCCCGCCGCCTCCGTCCCCGACCTCAGCGCCATAGACGCGCCCTCCGGTGCGGCACGCGCGCGTACCGTGCTCCGCGAGCTCCAGCGCACCGGGCTCGACGGTCAGGACCGCGCCGTGGAGCTGGGCTCGGCCCGCGCCGACGACGCGAAGGAACTCGACCGTCTGCCCGGGGCCCCGGTGCTCGTCGTCACCACCCGCTACTTCAGCAAGGGCGCCACGGCGGCGGTGTCCATGGCCACGTACCGCGCCGACACCTGCCGCCTCACCTTCGGCGACACCCCGAACGTAGAAATCCACCACACCCCCCAATCCCAAGCCTCCTGACCCCACCAGGGGCGCGAGGAACCGCGCACGTAGCCTCAACGAACCCGCACGCAGAACCGCCGGCGAGGCCCGCCCCGCCAGGGGCGCGAGGAACCGCGCACCCAGCCTCAAAGAACCCGCACGAAGGATCGCCGTTCAGGACAACCCCGCCAGGGGCGCGAGGAACTGCGCGACCAACCACGACGCACCGTCCCACAAGGACACCCCGCAAGGGGCACGCACCCAGGGCCGCGGGGAACTGCGCAATCACCCCGACGGGCCCGCACGAAAGCACCGCCCCCTAAAAACCCGCCCCTAGCGGCGAGCGGTAACCGTTCCCTCCGTAGCGAACAACTGCTCCTCAACATGATCCAAAGCCAAGCGCAGCGCCCCCGTGGCGACCGCCGCCTCCCCCAGCACGGACAACGCCACCCGAGGCGGCCGCAGACAGTACCGCTCCAACTCCGCCCGCAACGGATCAAGCACCCCGTCGAGCCCGGCCGCCCACCCGCCCACGACGACAAGCTCCGGATCGAGCGCGAGCACCAGCGCCGCCACGTCATGCACCAGCCGCTGAATGAACCGCTCCATCGCGGCCCCCGCCTGCGCGTCCCCCTCGCGGGCCAGCGCGAACACCTTCGCCACCGCCTGCTCGTCCAGCGGATGCAGCGGCTCGTCGGTGGTCGACAGCAGCGTCTCGGGACGTACCTCACGCCCCAGCAGATGCAGCGCGCCGATCTCCCCGGCCGCCCCGCCGTACCCCCGGTGCAGCCGCCCCCCGATCAGGGACCCCGCGCCGGGACTGAGCCCGGCCAGCACGAACACCATGTCGCCGGTGTCGACACCGGCACCCTTCCAGTGCTCGGCGACGGCGGCCGTGTTCGCGTCGTTCTCCACGATCACCGGGCACTTGAACGACCGCCGGAGCCGCTCCCCGAGCGGCAGCCCCGTCCACCCCGGCAGCGCCGTACCGAGCCGCACCGTACCGTCCGCGTCCACGATGCCCGGGCTGCCCACCCCGACCGCGCGCAGCGAACCGCGGGCCACGCCCGCGCGCCGCAGCAGGTCGGCGACGGCACCGCGCAGCCGCTCGATGCGCTCCTCGGCCGGCGCGGTCGCCTCGATGTCCTTCGCCGCCGACCCGAGGATCCGCCCGTCGAGCGCGGACAGCACCGCCGCGACCCGGTGCGGGCCGATCTCCAGGCCCAGCAGATACCCGGCCTCGGCGCGGAAGCGGAACTTCCGCGCGGGCCGTCCCTGGCGCCGCGCGCCCGGCTCCTCGACCGCCGTCTCGATGACGAGCCCCGCCTCGATGAGCCCCTCGACGACGCCCTCGACGGTCGGCCGCGACAGCCCGGTGACACGCGTGATCTCGGTCAGTGTGGCGAAATCCGTCGAGCGCAGCGCGTGCAGCACCACCGCCGAGTTGATCCGCCTGAGCAGAGAGGGGTCCCCGCCGGTCAGTTGCCCCAACGTACGTCCTCCCAGCTAGTGCGCGTGTTCGCCGGATGCTACTCGCCACGGCCCCGCCCGGCGAGGCCCGGGTGCACTTCTGTGCCCTCGGATGCTCACCCGGGCGCGCGCCGAAACCTCCCCTCGCGGGCCCGCGAAAGGGGCGAAACGTTCATCTGTCCGGGGTGACGAAACCGGATTCGTAGGCCGCGATGACCGCCTGCGTGCGATCGCGGGCTCCCAGCTTGGCCAGCACCGCGCTCACGTGCGACTTGACCGTCTCGGTGCCGACGACGAGATCCGTGGCGATCTCCGCGTTCGACAGGCCGCGCGCCATGAGCCGCAGCACCTGTTCCTCGCGCTCGGTCAGTGCCGCCCGCTCCAGCGCCTCCCGGGTCGGCGCACTGCCGTGCGCCGCGGCCAGCCTGCGCACGGCGGCGGGGAAGAGGAGGGAGTCACCGGCCGCCACGAGCCGCACCGCGTGCACGATCTCCGCGGGCCGGGACCGCTTCAGCAGGAACCCGTCGGCACCCGCGCGCAGCGCCCCGTACACGTACTCGTCGTTCTCGAACGTGGTGATGACGAGGATCTTCGGCGGAGCGTCCACGGACCGCAGCACCGCGCGCGTGGCATCAATTCCGTCGAGCAGCGGCATACGTACGTCCATGGCGATCACGTCGGGGCGCAGCGTGCGCACCAGCGGCACGACGGTGGCACCGTCGGCGGCCTCCCCGACGACCGAGATGTCCGGCTGCGCCTCCAGGACGGCGCGCAACCCGGCCCGGACCAGGGGTTCGTCATCGACCAGCAGCACGGTGAGCGACACGCGGCCAGCGTAGATCACCCCAGAGGCAGATCGACGTGCACCTGCCACTCCCCGCCCAGCGGCCCGGCGCCCGCCGTCCCGCCGAGCAGGGCCGCCCGCTCCCGCACCCCGCGCAGACCGCTGCCCCCGCGCCCGGACGCCGTGACCCCGGCGGCGGCCGCGCCGACCGGCAGCGGGTTGCGTACGTCGATGCCGAGCCGCCCGCCCTCCACCGTGAGCCGCACGGTCACGGGGGCGGGCCCGCAGTGCCGCAGCACGTTAGTCAGGGCTTCCTGGAGGATGCGGTAGCCCTCCCGCGACACCGGCCCCGGCACGGTCTCCAGCGGCCCGCCGACCGTCACGCTCACCTCAGTGCCCGACGCCCGCGCCGCGTCGAGCAGCCGGTCCGCCTCGCGCAGCGTCGGCCGTGAACGCGCCGGACGCTCCTCCTCGCGCAGCAGCACGAGCACCCGCTCCAGATCCTCCAGCGCGGCCCGCCCGGTCTCCTCGATGGCGTCCAACGCCCGTTCCGTGAACGCCGGATCGCCCGCCGCCCGCGCCGCGCCCGCCTGCACCACCGCCACCGCCACCGTCAGCGCGTGCCCGAGCGAATCGTGCAACTCGCGCGCGATGCGGTTGCGTTCCAGCAAGCGGTCCGTGCGCTCCTCAAGCGCCGCCAGCCGCTCCGCCGCCGACGGACCCAGCAGCGCCTGCGACGCCCGCGCCGCCACCGCGCCCGCCCCCGCCACCAGGTACACCATTGCCAGCAGCAGAAGAGGCGCCAGCGCCGCGCACAGCCACCGCGAACCCGGCGCCGGAACCAGCGAGTCGGAGTCGAGAGGCGAGCCGAGGGCCCCGGCCGCCGACTCCAGGGCGAGCGACAGGAACTGGCCGCACACCAGCGCCACCGTCAGCCCCAGGAACAACCGCAGCACCAGCCACGCGCTCGTACGTCCCCGGTCCCGCCCCGACTGCGCGGGTGCCACGGACACCAGGCCCTCCGCGTCCTTCTCGGCCGCAACGCGCGCGTGGTGACCCGGGAACAGCATCAGCCGCGCCTGGAGCCCCTCCGCCCGTCGCACCGTCGGCACCAGCCCCGCCGCCAGCAGCAACGGCACCGGCACCAGGTACACCAGCAGCCACTCGCGCGGACCCGGCGCGTTCAGACCGGGGTAGACCAGCGCGCACGCGAGACCCAGCGCGGCGGCGGCCAGCAGATGCAGCCAGCGCGTGTACGTGACCGCCCGGACCAGCGGGGCCGCCGCGCGGCGAAACGGCCCGCGTGCCACACGCGCGAGCCGTAGGGGGAAGCGGGACATGCCGGCATCCTGCCAGGCGGCCCACGCCCCGCGGCTCCCCCGAGCGGGGGAGACGATCCCCGCCGGCGGGGGACGACGCGCCCCGGGGGCCCCGGCACGCTACTGCCATGACCAGCATCGACGTCAAGGAACTGACCAAGGAGTACGGCACCACGCGCGCCGTGGACCGGCTGACGTTCACCGTCGAACCGGGCCGCGTCACCGGCTTCCTCGGCCCGAACGGCGCCGGGAAGTCCACCACACTGCGCGTCGCGCTCGGCCTCGCCCGCCCCACCGCGGGCACGGTCCTCGTCGGCGGGCGGGCCTACGCCGCGTACGACGAACCGCTGCGCGTGGTGGGCGCGCTGCTCGACCCGCAGGCCGCGCACGCCGCCCGCCCGGCCAGGGACCATCTGCGGGCCCTCGCCGCGAGCAACCGGCTGCCCGCCTCCCGCGTCGACGAGGTGCTGGATCAGGCGGGTATCGCCTCCGTCGCCGGACGCCGGGTCAAGACGTACTCGCTCGGCATGCGCCAGCGCCTCGGCATCGCGGCCGCCCTGCTCGGGGACCCCGAGGTGATCATCCTGGACGAGCCGTCCAACGGCCTCGACCCCGAAGGCATCATCTGGATCCGCGGGTTGATGCGCGACCTCGCGCGCGAAGGACGCACGGTCCTCGTCTCCTGCCACCTCATGCACGAGACGGCGACCTTCGCGGACCACCTCGTCGTCCTCGGCCGGGGCCGGCTCCTCGCCGACCTGCCGATGCCCGACTTCATCGCGGCCCACAGCACGCCCCGCGCGCGCGTGCGCGCCATCGACCCGCAGCGGATGCGCGTGGCGCTCACGCGCGCGGGCCACACGTACACCGAGGCGGAGGACGGCCGGCTCGTCGTCGCCGGTGTCACCGCCGCCCGGATCGGCGTGCTCGCCGCCGCCGAAGGCGTCGCCGTCCTCGAACTCGCCGACGAACAGGGCTCGCTGGAAGAGGCGTACCTCGCCCTGACCACGGGCGACGCCGAGTTCGCCGCCCAGCCCCTCCAGGAGGTCTGACCGTGTACGCCACCGCCGTCCCCGCCGTCCTGCGCGCCGAGTGGATCAAGGTGAGGTCCCTGCGCGGCAGCGCGGGCTCCCTGGCCGCCGTCTTCGCCGTCACCGTCGCCGTGACCGCGCTCGTCTTCCCCACGATCGGCAGGGACGAGTTCGGCGCGGGCGAGGACTCCCTGTCCGGCGCGTTCTACGCCCTCAACTTCGGCCAGATCGCCGCGCTCGCCTTCGGCGCCACCGCGATGTCGAGCGAGTTCGCGGACGGCGCCCTGCGCGTCTCGCTCGCGGCCGTGCCCCGCCGGGGCCTGTTCTACGCGGCCAAGACCGCCGTCGTCGGGGGCTGCGCGCTGCTCGTGGGCCTCCTGACGACCTTCGTGTCGTTCCTCACCGGGCAGGCGTTCATGGGCCCCGACGCGCTCTCCCTGGGCGATCCCGGCTCGCTGCGCGCCTGCGTCGGCGGGGGCGTCTACCTCGCGCTCATGGCCCTGTTCGCTTCCGGTCTGACCGCCGTGCTGCGCAGTGCCGTCGCCGTGCTGAGCATCCTCGTACCGTTCCTGCTCATCGTGTCGTTCGTCGTCGGCGACGTCGCCGGGTCGGCCGCCGACTACCTGCCCGACCGCGCCGGACAACTGGTCCTGCATCAGAACACCGTGGGCGCCCTCGGCCCCTGGACCGGGCTCGGGGTGACCGCGCTGTGGGCGGGAGCGGCCGTCGCCGGCGGCTGGTGGGCGCTGCGGCGCAGGGACGCCTGACGGCCCGTCGGGCGATTGTCAGTGCCGGGCGGTTTACTGGACGCATGGACACCGCGGAGCAATTGGCGACGATCGATCTGCTGTGGGCCGGCCCCCTCGAAGCCGCCGCCCACGGCAGGTCCGCCGTGAGCTGGAGCGGGCCCGGCTTCGTCACCGCCGAGTTGACCGTGCGCGTCGGCGTGCCGGACGAGGCCGAGGCACAGGCGGACGCCGACCGCGACGGACTGACCGCGCTGTTGCACGGCCGCTGGGGCGCGCCCGAGCGGCTGAGCCTGTGGAGCGTGCGCACCCGGGCCCTGGAGTACGGCGAGGAGATACCGCAGCCGTGGGCGCGGCTCAGTTCGTCGGCACCGGACATGCATCTGTGGACGGCCGCCGGCCGCTGGCTCGCCCTCGCCGTCTCCCGCGAGGGCGGCGACCAGGACCCGTACGAGGGAGCCCAGGACGACGGACCGCCGCACCGGCTGATCGCCGTCATCACGGACATCCCCCCTCCGTAAAGCGCCCCGTCGGAAGCCTGTACGGAACTGCCGTGCCACCATGGGATCTTGAACCGCGGCCCACCGCACGGGACACACCGCCCCGCGCGCGTACGGCGGCGGTCCGCACCACCCGGCCGGCCTCGCCCAGCGCCCGCCGGACCACCTCGTCAGCACCGCACATCGGACACGCACGGAGGAGAGCACATGAGCGACGACAGCGCGCAGCAGCCGGGGGAGCGGCGGATCGCCAGCCACATCGCGCACAACGCCCGTGTGTGGAACTACTGGCTCGGCGGCAAGGACCACTACGAGGTCGACGAGCAGGTCGGCGACATGGTGACGTCCATGTACCCGAGCATCGGCGAGGTCGCCCGCGCCGACCGCGCCTTCCTCGGCCGCGCCGTGTCCTTCCTCGCGGGCGAGGCGGGCATCCGCCAGTTCCTCGACGTCGGCACGGGCCTGCCGACCGTGGACAACACGCACGAGGTCGCCCAGCGCATCGCGCCGGACGCGCGCGTGGTCTACGTGGACAACGACCCGATCGTGCTCACCCACGCGCGGGCGCTGCTCACCAGCTCCGCCGAGGGCGTCACCAGCTACGTCGACGCCGACGCGCACGACCCGCGCGCGATCGTCGAGGCCGCGTCGGGCACGCTCGACTTCGACAAGCCCGTGGCGATCATGCTGCTCGGCATCCTGAACTTCGTGCTCGACACCGAGAAGGCCGCGTCCATCGTGCGCCACCTCGTCGACGCCGTCCCCTCCGGCAGCTACGTCGCGCTGACACACCCGACGCTGGAGCTGGGCGGCGAGGGCAACGCGGACGCGATGCGGTTCTGGAACGAGAACGCGACACCGCCGATCACGGCCCGCACCGAGGCCGAGGTCCGCGGCTTCCTCGACGGCCTGGAGATCCTGGAGCCCGGCGTCGTCTCCTGCGCCCGCTGGCGCACCGAGCCCGGCGACGAGGGCTCGCTGGTCGCCCAGTTCGGCGTGGTCGCCCGCAAGCCCTGACCCGGGCGGCGCCGGCGGGCGGGAGTCCACGGCGGGGCCGGCGCGGGGCACGGGGCGGTTCGACGGCCGGGACGCCGGGAGGGAGGCAGCACCTCTTCCGGCGCCCAGCCCGCCCCCGCCCCGGGCCCCTTACGCCTGGGCGTCGGCGGGCAGCTACGCCTCGGCGTCGTCGCTCAGCGCCGGGAGTCCCGCCGTTTCGCGGAGCCGGGCGAACTCCTCGGCCATCGTCTCGGCGGTCCAGTGCGCGTTCAGGCCGCTCGGATTGGGCAGCGCCCACACCCGCGCGCCGCCGATGACCCGCTCCTGCGGCCCGATCCGCGCCTTCGGCTCACCGAACGCCGTGCGGTACGCGGTCACGCCCACGACCGCAAGCCACGCCGGCCGCAGCCGCGCCACCTTCGCCTCCAGGAGCCGCCCGCCCTCCCGGAACTCCTCGGCGCTCAGCTCGTCGGCCCGCGCCGTGGCACGGGCGACGACATTGGTGATGCCGAGCCCGTACGCGATCAGCTCGCCCTGCTCGGCGGGCGCGAGGCGGCGCGGTGTGAAGCCCGAGCGGTGCAGCACCGGCCAGAAGCGGTTGCCGGGGCGGGCGAAGTGGTGGCCGGTCGCCGCCGACATCAGCCCCGGGTTGATCCCGCAGAACAGCACCGAGAGGCCGTCCGCCGCCACGTCCGGGACGAGACGGGAGCGGGCGGCCTCCAGGTCCTCCTGGGTCAGCCGGGTCAGAGGATGGCCCCGGGGGTGTAGCCCGCGGCCTCGGGGTGCCGCTTGACGATCTCCTCGACGCGGGCGACGACCTGCGCGACCTGACCGGCCGCGGCGCCCGTGAAGGACAGCTTGTCGGCCATCAGCCCGTCGAGCTGGGCCCGGTCGAGCGGGATGCGCGCGTCGGCGGCGAGCTTGTCCAGCAGCTCGTTGCGCTCGGCGCCCTGCTCGCGCATGGCCAGCGCGGAGGCCACCGCGTTCTCCTTGATCGCCTCGTGGGCCTCCTCGCGGCCCACACCGGCCCGCACCGACGCCATGAGCACCTTCGTGGTGGCGAGGAACGGCAGGTAGCGGTCCAGCTCACGGGCGACGACGGCGGGGAACGCGCCGAACTCGTCGAGCACCGTCAAGAACGTCTCCAGCAGCCCGTCCAGCGCGAAGAACGCGTCCGGCAGGGCCACCCGGCGCACCACGGAGCAGGACACGTCGCCCTCGTTCCACTGGTCGCCCGCCAGCTCGCCCGTCATCGACGCGTACCCGCGCAGGATGACCATCAGGCCGTTGACGCGCTCGCAGGAGCGGGTGTTCATCTTGTGCGGCATCGCCGACGAACCGACCTGACCCGGCTTGAAGCCCTCGGTGACCAGCTCGTGCCCGGCCATCAGACGGATCGTCTTGGCCAGCGACGAGGGCGCCGCCGCGAGCTGCACGAGCGCCGTGACGACCTCGTAGTCCAGCGAGCGCGGGTAGACCTGGCCGACCGACGTGAACGCCTGCGAGAAGCCCAGGTGGTCCGCGATCCTCTGCTCCAGGTCGGCGAGCTTGCCCGCGTCGCCGCCCAACAGGTCCAGCATGTCCTGCGCGGTGCCGACCGGGCCCTTGATGCCGCGCAGCGGGTAGCGCGCCAGCAGCTCCTCGACCCGGCCGTACGCGACCAGCAGCTCGTCGGCGGCGGTGGCGAACCGCTTGCCGAGGGTGGTGGCCTGCGCCGCCACGTTGTGCGAGCGGCCCGCCATGACCAGCTCGCCGTACTCGCCGGCCAGCTTGCCCAGGCGGGCGAGGACGGCCACGGAGCGGTCCCGGATCAGTTCGAGGGAGAGCCGGACCTGCAACTGCTCGACGTTCTCCGTCAGGTCGCGCGAGGTCATGCCCTTGTGGACCTGCTCGTGCCCGGCGAGCGCGTTGAACTCCTCGATACGGGCCTTCACGTCGTGCCGCGTGACCTTCTCGCGCTCCGCGATGGAGGCAAGGTCGACCTGGTCGAGCACCCGCTCGTAGTCGGCGGCGGCGGCGTCCGGCACCTCGATCCCGAGGTCCTTCTGGGCCTTCAGCACGGCGAGCCAGAGCCGCCGCTCCAGCTTCACCTTCTCCTCGGGGGACCACAGCGTGGCGAGTTCGGCGGAGGCGTAACGTCCGGCGAGGACGTTCGGGATACGGGGCTTAAGCGGCGCAGTCACGTGTACGGAGTTTACCGGGCGTCCCTACAGCCTCCGCACCGCTCCGCTGATGGAGGAATCTACAGCTCACACGGGGTCCCGGCCGGCCCGCCCAGGCCCCCGCCGCAGCACGCCCCGCCCGAGCGGCGCGCGCCCAGGACCCGTTGGTCGGTGTTCTCTCACCGTTTTCTTCCCTTGCTCTGCCGCTGCCCTTGACCGGCTCCGTCACCGTTGCCTCGGCAACACCCGGCCCCGGAGCGTGTGCCCGTGCGGGCGGCGCGCAGGGTGTGCCGGACGGGCGCGCGCCGCACTGTCGGTGGTGCGGCGCGGTCCGCCCTACGCCCGCGGCCCGTCCTCGTGCCGCGCCGGTTCCACCTCGTACGGCGACAGCTCCGCCCGCTTGGGGGGACGGCCGTCGCCCGACGAGCGTCCGGTCAGCCGGCGCCCGATCCACGGCACCAGGTGCTGCCGCGCGAACCGGGCGTCGGCCACCCGCCGCGCACCCCAGCCCGGCGCGGCCGACGGCGGCAGCGGGGCCTGCCAGTCGAACGACGCGGGGTACCCGAGCGCCTGCCAGACCGCCTCCGCGACCCGGCGGTGTCCCTCGGCCGTCAGGTGCAGCCGGTCGACGTCCCACAGCCGCTGGTCGCCGAGGACGGGAGCCCCGTAAAGGTCCACGACGGTCGCGTCATGCCGGTGCGCGAGGTCGTCGATGCAGGTGAACAGCTCCTCCATGCGGGGGCGGAATCGTTCCATCACCGGCCCGTTCCGCCCCGGGCTGCGCATCAGGACGAGCCGGTCGCAGGAGGGCGCCAGGGTCTCCACGGCCTCGGTGAGCAGCGCGCGGACGCGGCGCATGTCGCACTTGGGGCGCAGGGTGTCGTTGAGGCCGCCGACGAGCGTGACGACGTCGGCCTTCATCTCGGCGGCCGGCTCGACCTGCTCGCCGACGATCTGTCCGATGAGCTTGCCGCGCACGGCGAGGTTCGCGTACCGGAAGCCGGGCGCCCGCGCGGCCATCCGGGCGGCCAGCAGGTCGGCCCAGCCGCGGTAGGAGCCGTCGGGCAACAGGTCCGACATGCCCTCGGTGAAGGAGTCGCCGACCGCGACGAGACTGGTGTAGGTGGCATGTGTCTGCATGGCGCCAGCGATCGTATCCCGGCCGCCCGCGCCGTCCGCGCCCCAGGTGGGCCCGGCGAGCCGCCTCGTACGGGCTCCTCGGCCGAGGAACGGCGGCGGGCCCCGTGGTCACCCACGGGGCCCGCCGGGCGTCAGAGCCCTGTCACCGGTCGCACCGGCCGTCCGCGCCGCCTCACGCGGGCTGGCCGAACAGTTCCCGCAGTACGTCCTCCATGGTCACGAGGCCCGCGAGCCGCCCGTCCGCACCGAGGACGGCTGCCACGTGCGTGCGGCTGCCGCGCATCGCGGTCAGCACGTCGTCCAGCGGGGTCGTCTCGCGTACGCGCGCGATGGAGCGCATGTCCGGCACGCGGAACGGCAGGTCGCGGGGCGTCGCGTCCAGGGCGTCCTTCACATGCAGATAGCCGACGATGCGCCGGCCCTCGTCGACCACCGGGAAGCGGGAGAACCCGGACTCGGCCGACAACTGCTCCAACTGCTCCGGTGTGACGCCCACGCGCGCGTAGACGACCTTCTCCAGCGGCATGACCACGTCCTTGACCGGGCGGCGGCCCAGCTCCAGCGCGTCGTGCAGCCGCTCCTGCGCGCGGTCGTCGATCAGGCCCGCGTCGGAGGAGTCCTTGACCATACGGGCCAGCTCGTCGTCCGAGAACGTGGCCGCGACCTCGTCCTTCGTCTCCACGCGCATCAGGCGCAGCAGCGTGTTGGCGAACGCGTTGATGGTGAAGATCACCGGGCGCAGCGCGCGGGCCAGCGCCACCAGCGGCGGGCCGAGCAGCAGGGCCGAGCGGACCGGCTCGGCCAGCGCGATGTTCTTCGGGACCATCTCGCCGAGCAGCATGTGCAGGTACGTGGCCGCGGTCAGCGCGATCACGAACGAGATCGGGTGGACCAGGCCGTGCGGCACACCGGCCGCGTCGAACGCGGGCTCCAGCAGATGCGCGATGGCCGGCTCGGCGACGATGCCGAGGACCAGCGTGCACAGCGTGATGCCGAGCTGCGCCGCCGCGAGGAGCGCGGAGACGTGCTCCAGGCCCCACAGGACGCTGCGGGCCCGCCGGTCGCCCTGCTCGGCGTGCGGCTCGATCTGGCTGCGGCGCACGGAGATCAGGGCGAACTCGCCGCCCACGAAGAAGGCGTTGACGACCAGGGTCGCCAGGCCGATCAGAAGCTGGATCGCGGTCATCGGGCCTCCTCCTGCCGCACGGTGCTGAGCGGCGCGTGCAGCAGCACACGGGCCGCGCGGTGGCCGGTGGCGTCGACGACGTCGAGCCGCCACCCGCCGATCTCGACGACGTCACCGGCGTCGGGGATGCGCCCCAGTTCGGTGGCGACGAGCCCGGCGAGCGTCTCGTACGGGCCGTCGGGCAGCCGCAGTCCGACGCGGGCGAGCCGGTCGGTGCGGGCGGCGCCGTCGGCCGTGTACAGGGTGCGGCCCTCGTCGTCGGTGCCCGCGGGCGCGATGTCGGGCGTCTCGTGGGGGTCGTGCTCGTCGCGGACCTCGCCGACGACCTCCTCCACGATGTCCTCCAGGGTCGCCACGCCCGCGGTGCCGCCGTACTCGTCGATGACGACGGCCATCGTGCGCTTGCCGGACAGCCGGTCGAGAAGCCGCTCCACGGTGAGTGTCTCGGGCACCAGCAGCGGCTCGCGCAGCAGGTCCGCGACGCGCTTGCGGGCCCGCTGGTCGTCGGGCACGGCCAGGACGTCCTTGATGTGGACCACGCCGACGACCGAGTCGAGGTTGCCCCGGTAGACGGGGAAGCGGGACAGGCCGGTGGCCCGCGTCGCGTTCGCCACGTCCTCGCAGGTGGCCTGCACGTCCAGGGCGATGACCTGGACGCGCGGCGTCATCACGTTCTCCGCGGTCAGGTCGGCCAGGTTGAGCGTACGGACGAACAGCTCGGCGGTGTCGGCCTCCAGGGCGCCCGCCTTCGCGGAGTGCCGGGCCAGCGCCATCAGCTCCTGCGGGCCGCGCGCGGAGGCCAGCTCCTCGGTCGGCTCGATGCCGAAGCGGCGCACGAGCCGGTTCGCCGTGTTGTTCAGATGCGTGATGAACGGGCGGAACAGCGCGCTGAACCAGCGCTGCGGCGTCGCCACCCGCTTGGCCACGGCCAGCGGCGAGGAGATCGCCCAGTTCTTGGGGACCAGCTCGCCGACGACCATCAGGAACACCGTCGACAGCGCGGTGCCGAGCACCAGGGCGACCGACGTCGACGCCGACGCGGGGATGCCGAGGGACTCCAGCGGGCCCGCGATGAGCTTGGCGATGGACGGCTCGGCGAGCATGCCGACGACCAGGTTGGTGACGGTGATGCCGAGCTGCGCGCCGGAGAGCTGGAAGGTGAGGTTGCGTACGGCCTTCAGGGCACCCGGCGCGCCGCGCTCACCGCGCTCCACGGCGGCTTCGAGGTCGCCGCGCTCGACGGTGGTGAGCGAGAACTCCGCCGCCACGAAGGCACCGCAGGCCAGCGAGAGCAGCACTGCGACGGCGAGCAGGAGAAGTTCGGTCATCGGGTCGTCACCTCCGTCCCATGATCGGCCAGGGGCGGGAGGGACGCGCGCTCGCGGGGACCGCGCGGGGAGATGGACCGGATACTAGGAGGCTCGCCCATGGGCGGACGTTCACACCTTTCGCAGAGTTCGAGTGACTCCACCATGGTAAAGCCTCGGCAAAGGGGTAGTGTCGGTGTCCCGTCAAAGGTAGCGGGGCGGGCCCGTCGAGGGCGGCGGGGTGTGCCGCCAAGGGGTGGCGCGGCGGCCCGTCAAAGGGCGGCGGGCTCGTCGGCCAGCGGCCTGGCCCACCGCGTCCACTGCGGCTGGGGCCCGTACCCGGCCGCCTTCCACGCGTGGTGCGCCCGCTCGTTGCGGTCCAGGACCATCGCGTCGGCCCGCCGCCCGCCGAGCGCCACGAACCGCTCGTGCGCCGCGTCGAGCAGGGCCGTCCCGATGCCCTGGCGACGGGCGTCAGGGTGGACCGCGAGCCGGTACAGATGGCAGCGCCAGCCGTCGAACCCGGCGATCACCGTGCCCACCAGCTCGCCGTCGCGCTCCGCGAGCAGCAGCGCTTGCGGGTCCCGGGTGATCAGGCGTTCGACGCCCTCGTGGTCGTCACTGATGCTCGTGCCCTCCGCCGCGGACTTCCAGAAGGCGAGGACTGCGTCGAGGTCGGTGGCGGACGCGGGCCGGATCGAAAGATCGTTCATGCGCCGATCTCATCATCGGCCCCACCCGCCCCGCCGCTCTTTTTCACATGCCGGACAGCCGCGTGCCAGCAGTCGCGTGTCCGCGCCACCAGGGAGGGACTGCGCAAGGGGACTCTGACGCCCGTCCGGGCTCCCTCACGCGCCACCCTGAGCGGGCCGCCGGGCGCTCCCGAGCACGCAGAACGAGGTGGGCATCCTCGGCCCGCGCTCCGGCAGCACGAACCGCCGGTACGGGCCCACCTCGAACCCCGCGTCCCGCAGCGCGCCCACCGCGTCCCGCCCGCCGTGGCAGCCGCCGAACAGCAGCGGCCACACCGTGGCGTCCAGCGCCCGCTGCACCGCCCGCATGCCCCGGCCCGGCGCCCGTACATGCTCGAAGAAGCGGACCTCGCCGCCCGGCCGCAGCACCCGGCGCGCCTCCGCCAGCGCGCGTGGCACGTCCCGCACGCTGCACAGCACGATCGACAGCACCACCGCGTCGTACGCCTCACTCTTGACCGGCAGCGCCTCGGCCGCGCCCGGCACCACGTCCACCGGCACCTCGGCGCGCAGCGCCGCCTCCACGGCGAGCCGGCGCAGCCCCCGCTCGGGTTCGATCGCGACGACCTCGCTGACGGCGGCCGGGTAGTGGGCGAAGTTCAGCCCGTTCCCGGCGCCGACCTCCAGGACGCGGCCGCTCAGACCGGCGAGCAGCTCCTCGCGCACCGGGCCGAGCGCGGGCTCCGCGCGCTCGCTGAGGCGGGCGTAGAAGCGGGCGAACACCGGGTGCCGTACGGCGTCCCCGCGTCGGGACGACAGCGCGCGACGGGTCAGCAGACTGCGGCCCACGACGGACCCTCCTTCGGACGAGGACGTCCCCTGGTGAGTCTTCCCCGGAGAGGCCGTCCCGGACCGAGGCGCGGCCGACAAATTCGCCGCCGCGCCGCAGGAGTCAGCTTGCCGCCGCCCCCGCGAACGCCCCGCCGTCCCACGTCCCGCCGAGCACCGGCGCGAGCCAGCCGCCCGCCGCCCGCCGGAACGCCTCCGGCTCCAGCGCCCCCGCGCCCTGCGGCACCGCCCCCACCAGCGGGGATCCGGCGACCTTCGGCAGGTCCGCCACGTTGCACCGCTCCGCGAGACCGGGCTCGGCCGGCCAGCTCCCGATGACGAGGCCGGCCGACGTGAGGCCCCGCGCCCGCAGCGCCTCCGCCGTCAGCTGCACGGAGTTCAGCGTGCCGAGCCCCGCCGTCGCCACCACCAGCACCGGCGCCCCGAGCAACCGCGCCGCGTCCGCGAGGCCGCCGCCCGTTGCGTCGAAGTGCACGAGCAGCCCGCCCGCGCCCTCCACCAGCACCAGATCGTGGGACGCGGCCAGCTTCCGGGCCGCCTCGGCGACCTCGACCGGGCCCACCGGGGCGAGCCCCGCGCGGGCCGCCGCCGTCGCGGGCGCCAGCGGCTCGGGGAAACGGGCCAGCTCGGCGCCTGTCACCGTCGCCCCGGCGAGCCGTACGACCTCGTCCACGTCACCCGGCTCACCCGGCGCGACACCCGTCTGCGCGGGCTTCAGCACCGCCACGGAACGCCCGGCCCGCGCGGCGACCGCCGCCAGCGCGGCCGTCGTCACCGTCTTGCCGATCTCCGTTCCGGTCCCCGTGACCACCAGCACCGTCACACCGACTCACCTCTCTCGTACGCCCCACACATGTCACCCGGCCCAGCCGGACGTCTCACTTCGCGCGCGTAGCCACGCACTCCGTCACCCGGCCCGGCCGGACGCCTCACTCCGCGCGCGTAGCCACGCACTCCGTCCCCCGGCCCAGCCGGACGTGTCACTTCGCGCGCGTGCCCGCGCACTCCGTCACCCGGCCCGGCCGGACGCCTCACTCCGCGCGCGCTGCCGCGCACACCGCCCGGCCGATCCGCGCCAGATCCTCGTCGCCCGTGATGTACGGCGGCATCGTGTACACCAGGTCGCGGAACGGGCGCAGCCAGACGCCCTCCGCGACCGCCGCCCGCGTCGCCGCCGCCATGTCCACGTCGTGGTCGAGCTGGACGACGCCGATCGCGCCGAGGACCCGTACGTCCGTGACGCCTGGCAGCTCACGCGCCGGGGCGAGGCCCGCGTCGAGGCCCGCCTCGATCCGCTTGACCTCCGCCCGCCAGTCCTGGCCGCGCAACAGGTCCAGGGAGGCGCAGGCCACGGCGGCGGCCAGCGGGTTGCCCATGAACGTCGGCCCGTGCGCCAGCACCGGCACCTCGCCGCGCGAGATGCCCTCGGCCACGTGCGCGGTGCACAACGTCGCCGCCATCGTCAGATAGCCGCCGGTGAGCGCCTTGCCGACGCACATCACGTCCGGCCTCACGCCCGCGTGATCGGCGGCGAACAGCGCCCCCGTACGGCCGAAACCGGTGGCGATCTCGTCGAACACGAGCAGCACGTCGTGCGCGTCGCACACCTCGCGCAGCAGCCGCAGATACGCGGGGGAGTGGAACCGCATCCCGCCCGCGCCCTGCACCACAGGCTCCACGATCACGGCGGCCAGTTCGTCCGCGTGCCGCTCGACCATGCCGGCGAGATGCGCCGCGTACTCCTCCTCGTACGCGGTGGGCGGCGCGTCGGCGAAGACCTGTTCCTGGAGCACGCCCGCCCACAGCCCGTGCATGCCGCCCTCGGGGTCGCACACGGACATGGGGTGCCAGGTGTCCCCGTGGTAGCCGCCGCGCCAGGTCAGCATGCGGCGCTTTTCGGGCCTGCCGAGCGAACGCCAGTACTGGAGGCACATCTTGAGCGCCACCTCGACCGACACCGAGCCCGAGTCCGCGAGGAACACATGCTCAAGTCCCTCGGGCGACATGTCGACAAGGCGTTCCGCGAGCCGGATGCCCGGCTCGTGGGTGAGCCCGCCGAACATGACATGGCTCATCCGCTCCAACTGGGCGCGCGCCGCGTCGTTGAGGGCGGGGTGGTTGTAGCCGTGGATGGCCGACCACCACGACGACATGCCGTCCACCAGCTCCCCGTGCCCGGCGACCCGCAGCCGCACCCCGGCCGCCGACTCGACGACCAGGGGCTCCTGCCGGCCCGGCATGGGCCCGTACGGATGCCAGACGTGCTGCCGGTCGAGCGCGAGGAGTTCCGTCAGCCGCGCGTCGGCCGTCGTGCGCTCAGGCATTGGGCGCGAGGTCCGTCCCGGCGCCCCGGCGGCGCACGGCGACCAGATCGGTCCGCGCCCCGGGCACCTCGGCAGCCGACTCCGAAGCGGCCGGATCTGAAGCGCCCGGCTCCGAGGCGGCAGCCCCCGCGTGCGCCCCGCACCCGGCACTTGCCCCGCACCCCGCGCCCGCCTCCCCGTGCGAGCCGCACACCGAGCCCGCGTGGGAGCCGCAGGCACCGCCGCCCGCCCGGTGTTCGGGCAGGGTCACCTCGCCCGCGCCCTCCACCTCGAACCCTGCGTCGGCGATCATGTCGAGGTCGGCCTTGCCCGCCTGCCCCTCACTGGTGAGGTAGTCGCCGAGGAAGATGGAGTTGGCGATGTGCAGCGCGAGCGGCTGCATCGACCGCAGATGGACCTCGCGGCCGCCCGCGATCCGCACCTCCACGTCGGGGCAGACGAACCGGACCATGGCGAGGATGCGCAGGCAGCGCTGCGGCGTCAGGTTCCACTCCTTGGCGAGCGGCGTGCCCTCGAACGGGATCAGGAAGTTCACCGGCACCGAGTCCGGGTCGAGCTCCCGCAGCCCGAACACCACGTCCACGAGGTCCGCGTCGCTCTCTCCCATGCCCGCGATCAGCCCCGAGCACGCCGACAGACCCGCCGCGTGCGCCTTGCGGACGGTGTCGACGCGGTCGGCGTAGGTGTGGGTCGTCGTGATGTCGGCGTACGTCGCCTCCGACGTGTTCAGGTTGTGGTTGTACGCGTCCGCGCCCGCCCCGCGCAGCCGTTCGGCCTGCCCGTCGGAGAGCAGGCCGAGACAGGCGCACACCTCGACGCCCTCGTTCTCCGACTTGATCGCGTCGATGGTCCGCGCGACCCGGTCCACGTCCTTGTCCGTCGGTCCGCGCCCGCTCGCCACCAGGCAGACCCGCTTCGCGCCGCCCGCGACCCCGGCCGCTGCGGCCTTGGAGGCGTCCTCCGGCTTGAGCCAGGTGTACTTGAGGATCTCCGCCTTCGAGCCGAGCCGCTGCGAACAGTACGAGCAGTCCTCGGGGCAGAGCCCGGACTTGAGGTTCACCAGGTAATTGAGCTTGACCCGGCGGCCGAACCACTGGCGGCGCACCTTGCCGGCCGCGGCCACCAAGTCGAGCAGTTCCTCGTCGGTCGTCGCCAGCACGGCGAGCGCCTCTTCACGGCTCGGCGTCTCCCGCCGAAGCCCCTTGTCCACCAGCGTGTTCAGGAGGTCCATGGCGTCAGATCCTCGCCTATCGACCGGGCCCCGCGAAAGGAGAGTTCGTACAAAGGACGGTGATCAGTGTGTGGGTATCACCACACCCTGGGCCGGTGGCGAGGCCGCTAGGGTCTGTGCATTACCTACAAATCGAGGGAGTCATGGCCACCGACGACCCCGCCGCCCCCGCGCCCGGCGCGCCGCCCGCCGCGTTCGACTGGATCGGCGCCCGGCGCCGCGCCCGCGAAGCCGCCGGCCTGGTCCGGGTCCTGCGCCCGCGCCCGGCCGACTCCCCGCTCCTCGACCTGGCGAGCAACGACTATCTGGGCCTCGCCCGCCACCCCCGGGTCACCGCGGCAGCCGCCGAGGCCGCCCGGCACTGGGGCGGCGGCGCGACCGGGTCCCGCCTGGTCACCGGGACGACCGAACTGCACACGCGCCTGGAGCGCGAACTCGCCGCGTTCTGCGGCTTCGAGGCGGCCCTCGTCCTGTCGTCCGGGTACGCGGCGAACCTCGCCGCCGTCACCGCCCTCGCCCCGCACGGCAGCCTGATCGTCTCCGACGCGGGCAACCACGCCTCCCTCATCGACGGCTGCCGCCTGGCCCGCGGCGACACCCTCGTCGTGCCGCACGCCGACCCGGCGGCGGTGGCCAAGGCGCTGGCCACGCACGACGGGCCGGCCGTCGTCGTCAGCGACACTGTCTTCTCCGTCGACGGGGACCGGGCGCCGCTCGCCGGACACGCCGAGGCGGCCCGCGGCGCCGGCGCCGGGCTCGTCCTCGACGACGCGCACGGGCTCGGGGTGCTCGGCGAGGGCGGGCGCGGCACGGCGTACGCGGAGGGACTCGCGGGCGCCCCGGACACGGTCGTCACCCTCACGCTGTCCAAGGCGCTGGGCAGCCAGGGCGGCGCGGTCCTCGGGCCCGCCGCCGTGATCGAGCATCTGGTCAACACGGCCCGGACGTTCATCTTCGACACCGGGCTCGCCCCGGCCGCGACGGGGGCCGCGCTGGGCGCCCTCGGGCTGCTGCGGGAGGAGCCGGAACGGGCGGCGCGGGCCCGCGAGGTCGCCGCGCGCCTGCACGCCCTGCTGACGGCCGAAGGGCTCGCGGCGGTCCGTCCGGACGCGGCGGTCGTCTCCGTGCGCGCGCCCGCACCGGACGAGGCGGTGGCCTGGGCGGCGCGGTGCCGGGCGGCGGGGCTCTCGGTGGGCTGCTTCCGCCCGCCGTCCGTGCCCGACGGCATCTCACGCCTGCGGCTGACCGCCCGCGCCGACCTCACCGACGCTCAACTGGGCGAGGCGGTACGGGTGATCAGCCGCGAGGCTCCCGACGGCGCGTTCAGCGCAGGGCGGTGACGAACTCCTCCCAGCTCGACGGGGAGAACAGGAGCGCGGGACCGGACGGGACCTTGGAGTCGCGGACCGCCACGACGGGCGCGGCTCCCGCCCGGGGCGAGGCCGTCTCCACGCAGTTGTTGGCGCCGGTGCTGTAGCTGCTGCGCCGCCAGCGCGCCCCGGTCAGCGACGTACTGCACGCCACGGACGCGAGCGGGCGGGGCCGATCGTGGGGGGAGGGGGAGGTGGAGACGTGCCGAGGCAGTGCGGTCATGGTGCCTCCTAACGCAGCGCCGGCCCGTGACGGGACGTCGGCGTCCCCGTCTTACCCGGCGAGCTGAGCGATGTATTCCAGCGAGTCCTCGGGTGAAAGCGCGTGCCGTGCCAGAGCGTCGAAGGCGTCGGTGTACGCCCTGAGGTCTTCTTTCCGCTCCAGATGGAGGCTACTCGTCAAGTGGTCGAGAACTACCACATCCAGATCAGATGTGTGCGGAAATGAGAACACAACGAAAGGCCCGGTCAGTCCGATATGGCCACCCGCCGCGAACGGAAGCACCTGGATCCGGACATGCGGCATGTGCGCCGCCTCCCTCAGATGCGCCAACTGTCGCGTCAGCACCCCGAATCCGCCCACCGCGCGCCGCAGCACCGCCTCGTCGAGCACCACGCTCAGCTCCAGCGGGGGCCGCGCCCGCAGCACGTCCTGACGCGCGAGCCGCACCTCGACCAGCGCTTCGAGATGGCTGGGCGAGACATCGCCGAGCACCGAACGTGTCACCGCGCGCGCGTACTCGGGCGTCTGCAACAGCCCCGGCACGACGCTCGTCTCCAGCGTACGGATGGTGCACGCCTGCGACTCCAGCGAGATGAAGTCGCGGTACGAGGGCGGCAGCAGCCCCCGATAGGCGTGCCACCAGTGCGGGCCGCCCGGCTCCTCGGCCCCGGCGAGAGCGACGACCAGCTCGCGCACATGCCGGTCCTCGGCCTCGTACGCGTCGAGCAGCAGCAGGACGTCCGACGGCTTCACGCCACTGCGGCCGGTCTCGATGCGGCTGACCTTCGACTGGTGCCAGCCGACGCGCCGGGCCGCCTGCCCGCTCGTCAGCCCGGCCCGCATCCGCAGCGCGCGCAGTTCGGCGCCGAGTTTGCGACGGCGGACCGCAGGACCGTACTTCATGCGGACTCCTAGGGCTCCTGGTGCTCCTGGTGTTCGTAGTGCTCCACGGGCGCCACGGACTCGCCGGCCCCGGGCGGGCGTGTTCGCGGCCCGTGGGGGCGCGGTGGGGCAGACGTTAGAGGAACCGGCGTGCGCTCGCCCAAATACGGTCTACCGTCGCAGAGTTCACCGCTTCGAGCGACAGATATATGCATATCTCGGGGGATCGGCACCACGGGGGCACATCCAGGTGGCAGGCTGGCGCGAAGCAGCAGTCGGGGGCCGCGCGCGAGCGATCCGCCGCAGGCGGACAAGCGGCCCCGGCGGGAAAGGGACGACGTCGCCATGGCCGACCACCAGGAAGCATCCGTCACGCTGCCGAGCGACCCCGCCTCGGTCTCCGCCGCCCGCAGGTACGTCAGCAAGGTCCTCGCGGAGTGGGGCATGCCCGCCGACACCGACACCGCCGACACCGTCCGCCTGATCGTCTCCGAACTCGCCACCAACGCCGTACAGCACACTCTCGGACAGTCACCGACCTTCACGGTCGACGTGGAGCTGGAGCGGGACGAGCGCCTGCGGATCGGTGTCACCGACAGTCACCCCCGTTACCCCAAGCGACTGCCCGCCGCGGTCCAACAGGACAACGGACGCGGGATGGTCATCATTCGCTGTCTGACCGCGGAGTGCGGCGGCCGCCTGTCGGTATCACCGACGCCCGAGGGCGGCAAGACGGTATGGATCGCGCTGCCGTGGACAGCATGCGTCGGCGGCGATCCAGACCCGCACCCGGCCCCCGCGCACTGACGCCGCGGCGTGGCCCTAGGAGGACTCCGTGTGCGACTCCTCGCCCGGCTCGTCCGGCGGGGGAGCGGACCGCGCATCCCGGGGCCGCCGCGTCAGCGCGCGCCGCATCAGCGCGGGAACGACGCCCCACAGCCCCGCGCACACGGCGAACGTCCCCGCGGCCGCGGCGATCCCGCCCGCCCGGCCCACCGTCACATCGACCACGAGCAGCACCGAGCCGCTGAGCGCGAGCACCAGGACGCCCATGCCGCACGAGGCGAGCCGCGAGGACACCCGTACGATCTGCGGCTTGGCGCCCGCCTGGAACAGCACCCGGTGCACGGCCGCCGGCGCCATGAGGAGAGCCGCCGCGAGGACCGCGAGCAGCAGCGTCGTCACGTACGTCGCGCGCTGCACGGTGTCCAGGGACGGGAAGCGCGCCGTGAACGCGAGGGTGAGCAGGAACGCGAAGAGGAACTGCACCCCGGTCTGGGCGACCCGCAGCTCTTGCAGCAGCTCCCCGAAGTTCCGGTCGGCCCGCTCCAGGGGCGTCTCGTTACGCGCGTCCATAAGCCACGAGTGACCCGCCACCCCGATCTCAATCGCCGAGCGAACCCTTCCGCCGCGTACGTCCCCTCCCGCCGCGTACGCCCTTGACCGAAGCCGGTCTCGGAGGGCGGTGCGGGCGCGCGGGTACCGCTGACGCGCTGGGACCCGCGCCCGCGAAGGTGATCAGCGAGTCTGGGGCCCCTCGGGTGCCGTCGGTGGCTCCGCAGGCGTCGGTGTGGGCGGGTGGAAGAGGACGGTACGGACTACCGACGGAGCGAACAGGGCCGTGACGGGCGTACAGAGGCCCAGTACGGACCGGAAGGCGGGCCCCACCACGGGATCAGCGGGATAGCGCTCCAGCACGCGCCGCAGATACCAGTTGGCGACGCGGTCGGCCGGGGCGACGGCCGTGGCGGTGCCCTCGGGGTCCGGCATCGTCCGGTCCGCCCCCGCGGAGATGTCCCACGCCTGCCGGGAGGCCGCCAGCAGCGCCTTCTGCACGCGCCGCGTCGTGGGGACCCGGCGCTGATCGGCCAGCGCGTCACGCAGGGCGACCGCGCTGAGAGCGGCGACGGCCATGCCCTGCCCGTAGACCGGGTTGAACCGGCACAGGGCGTCCCCGGTGGCGAGGAATCCGGCCGGGCGGCGGCCGGGCAGATCGTAGCGGCGGCGGATGTTCGCGGTGCGCCGGTAGCCGAACGCCGGCGAGAGCGGTTCGGCCTCGTCCAGCCACTGGTGCAGAAGCGGATGCGCCAGCCTCTTCTTCGCGTACGCCACGAACGCGTCGTCGTCGGTCGGCGGTTCGTCACCGCGCAGTCCCGAGAGGATGACCAGATGCGTGCCGTCCTCCAGTGGCAGCGCTCCGCCGGCGTGGACGTGCGCGGGGCTGGGATAGACGTAGTAGCCGCGCGTGTCGCCGTCGAGGACGCCGCTCCTTCCGCGGTAGACGCGGGAGGCGTAGGCGAGACCCGTGTCGATGGTCTCCTCGTGGGCGGCCTCGGCTCCGATCGCCGTCAGCCACTGCTGGGCCTTCGTCCCGCCGCCGGAGGCGTCGACCACCAGATCGGCCGCAAGGGCCTGCGGCTCGTCCCGGTGCTCCCCGGCGCGGTCCCGCAGCAGCACGCCCCGTACGCGCGACGCGTCACCGAGAAGCCCGACCGCTTCGGTCCCTTCCCGCACGCTGATCACCGGGTCGGCGAGCACGCGCCGCCGCACCAGCTCCTCCAGCTGCCCGCGCGAACCGGTGTAGATGTGCGTCGTCGAGGGCGACCGCCGGAACCAGCGCCCGTCCTGCCGCTGGACCATGTCCGACGGGAGCCCCAGGCGCGGCGCCCCCGATGCCCGCAGCTCCTCCGTGAAGCCCGGCAGCAGCGACTCCAGGGCCACTTGGCCGCCCTCAAGCAGAACATGCGGATGCCGGCCCTGCGGGACGCCGGGACGCGGCCCGCCGCCGTCAGGGAACCGGTCGCGCTCGACGACGGTCACCCGGTCGGCGTGCCCGGCGAGGACGTGCGCCGCGAGCAGCCCCGCGAGGCTCCCGCCGACGACGACGGCATGCCGCGCGCCCCGCGAGCCGTCCGCCCCCGCCCCGTGACGCCCCGTCTTCCCCGTGGATCCCACTGACGCACCCCTGATCGCTTTGCCGACGGAAAGCCCCAGTATCCCCTCGGGCAGGGCGGCTTGGCTGCGTATCGGATCTTTTCCGCCGGCTCGGGCGATCGGTGGCCGCATCGACATCGCTCATGGAGACACGACGGCACGTCGAGCTGCGGCCGGGTCACCTCTCGGGCGGCATGCCGTGCCGTGCATGTCGTGCCGTGCCGTGCGATGCATGCCGTGCCGTGCGCGCCCGAGATCACACCATCGGCGAGCCGGCCCCCGGGTCAGCGCACGCGCCCGTACCAGACGCTCTTGGTCCAGATCCGCTCCAGGCGGACCACGGCCCCGGTCTTGGGGGAGTGCCAGATGCGGCCCTTACCCGCGTAGATGCCCACGTGGTAGACGCTGCGGCCCGAGTGGAAGAACACCAGGTCGCCGCGCTGGCGGCCGGAGGCCGAGACGTGCCGGGTCTTGTTGTACTGCTGTGCCGCCGTACGCGGCAGCTTCTTGCCCACCCGCTTGAACGAGTAGAGCGTCAGTCCCGAGCAGTCGAACCGGTGCGGACCCGCGGCACCCCACTTGTACGGCGCTCCCTTCTTGGAGGCCGCGATCTGCAGTGCCTTGGTCGACGCGGTCGCCGCCGATGCCTCGGACGCGGCGCCGGGAACCATGAGGCCCGCTCCCGCGACGGCGAGGGTGAGAGCCGAGGCCGTACCGGCCCGGGTCAACAGCGCGGGGACACGATTGAGCGCAGTCATGCGCAACCCTTCGTCAGCCGCCTGTGAAGGATGACCTGTCGGGTTCGGGCAGGCGAAGATGCCCGGCCGCTCGCGCGGCTTCACCCCAAGGGCCACTCGGCAACCCCTTGTGGGGGTCGGTGCCGGCGGCCCGTCGTGCTTGGGTCCTCCACTCCTGCCGATGCACTTCCTTCGACCTGGCATCCGGACGGCGGCAGGACTCGGCGTCCGCCCGGACCGCCCCGCCGCTGCGGCGGGGGCTTGTCGTCGGAAGGGATCTTGACCCACCGGTGTCGTGAAAACCGAGCTGAACCGGCGGTAAGTGAGGCTCCTCACGCTTGACCCGTTCAGGTGGACACTGCGGCTTTCGGTCCCCGGTCGCACCCCCCGACCACGCTCGTACCAGCGACGGAACGTCAGATTCCGGTGAGCGCGTACATCTGGTCCGCAACTCTGCCGGTCTTTTTTACGTATGAACGTCTAGGCCGTTCGGGGGTACCCCATCTGGGCCGTTTCGGCCGCGCGCCGGACGCTGCGATCACCCTTGGGCGACTCGCGTCGCTATCCGACCGTTTCCGGTGGCAATGTGACGCGCTGTGTTCGTCGCTCGCCGTCCAGGACCCGCAGCGCCCGCGTCAGCGTCGCCGAGTGCACCCGGCTCTCGCCGCGCTGGTGCATCAGCGTCAGGGCGTCCCTGAGGGCCGTGGCCCGGCTGACGAGCGCCTGCGCGGCCCGCAGGCCCCGGTAGGTGTCGTCCGCGTGCGCCGGATTGATCCGCGCGACCAGGTCCACGACCTCCAGGTAGCTGTCGATGAACGCGCACTCCGCACGCGTCAGCGCCGGCAGGGGCGGCTCGGGCGGGGTCAGCGGCATCGGCCGGTCACCTCCCGCCCGCGCGCGAGGCGGCCGAGCGGCTCTCGACGACCCGGTCCACGAGCCCGTACTCCAGGGCCTGTTGGGCGGTGAGGACGGTGTCCCGCTCGATGTCCGCGCTGATCCGCTCCCGGCTCTGTCCGGTGTGCAGCGCGAGCAACTCCTCCAACTGCGCGCGCGTGCGGGCCATTTCGCGTGCCTGGATCTCCAGATCGCTCGGCTGCCCCTGCGCCGGCTCGGGCAGCGCGGGCTGCTCCAGTACGACGCGCGCGCCGGGCAGCATCATCCGCTTGCCCGGTGTCCCGGCCGCGAGCAGCACCGCGGCGACCGCCGACGCCTGGCCGAGACAGGCCGTCTGCACCTCGCAACTGACGAACCGCAAGGTGTCGTAGAGCGCGGTCATGGCGGTGAACGAGCCGCCGGGGGAGTTGATGTAGAGCGTGATGTCCCGGTCGGGCGCCGCGTACTCCAGGTGCATGAACTGGGCCATCACATCGTTCGCCGCGATGTCGTCGACCGGGGTGCCGAGGAAGACGATGCGCTCCTCGAACAGCTTCGCGTACGGATCGAGCGTGCGCTGCCCGCCGGCGGTGTGCTCGGTGAACTCGGGCAGGACATGGCGGCCGGACGGTCGGGTCATGATGCTCGCGCCTCCTGGGCTCCGGACGGCCGCCCGCTCTCCCGGGCACCGTCGCCTGTAAAAAATGTACAGGACGTACATGACGTACGATGGGGAGCATGGCCTACGAGATTCCGGTGACGCAAGCCCGAGCCGAGCTCGCGGAGCTGATCAACCGCGTGGTGTACGGCGGAGAGCGCGTCGTCGTCACGCGCCACGGCAAGCCCCTCGTCGCCCTCGTCTCGGCCGCCGACCTGGAGCGCCTCGACGCGCTCGACGCGCAGCACTCCGCCGAGCCCGTGGAGCCGGCCGCGCAGGAGCCCGCGATCCGCTCCGTGTCCACGCTCGGCTCCACGCCGTCGTCCGCGCCCGGTGAGCGCGGCCGGTTCGGCATCGCCGCGGAGCACCGCGGCCACGAACTGCGCTAGCGTCGCCTGTCTTTCGGAAGACCCCGGCGCCGCTCCGGCGTCGCGCGACCCGTAGGTGACCCGACCTCCACCGCGGAGTGTCCGGGCGCTTCCGCATGCCCTTTTTCGCCTTTTCGGAAGAGGTGAAACGGTTCTCTGGTAAGGCCTGTTGAATGCCCGACTCCGGAAATTCGGGTATTGCCGCGGTCAGTTCACGGCAATGGAGCGGTCAAGCGCCGGTTAACGTCGTTGAAACTCCCCCCAACTAGGCTGCGTTGCACGTCATCAGGGGTTTTCGTAGCCCGGGGTGCGCAAGATCGCGCGCCTTCTGTGTGTGTTACATCTAGACCTGTCGCGGTGGCCGCGACGACCGGACCCCGCACGGTCCGGAAAATGAAGGACTGTGAGGTGGAGCGTGCAACTGACCCCGCACGAGCAGGAGAGACTGCTCATCCATGTGGCTGCCGACGTGGCGGAGAAGCGTCGGGCCCGGGGTCTGAAACTGAACCACCCCGAGGCCGTCGCCCTGATCACGGCGCACATCCTCGAGGGGGCCCGGGACGGCCGCACCGTCGCCGAACTCATGTCCTCCGGGCGCACGCTGCTCACCCGTGACGACGTCATGGAGGGCATCCCCGAGATGATCCACGACGTCCAGGTCGAGGCGACCTTCCCGGACGGCACCAAGCTCGTCACCGTCCACGAGCCGATCGTCTGACGGGAGAGGACGCCATGATTCCGGGAGAGATCCTCTTCGCCGACGAGCCGGTCGTCTTCAACGAAGGCCGCGACGTCACGCGCCTGACGGTGCTCAACGCCGCCGACCGCCCCGTGCAGGTCGGCTCCCACTACCACTTCGCCGAGGCCAACCCCGGCCTCGACTTCGACCGCGCCGCCGCCCGCGGCAAGCGGCTCAACATCGCCGCCGGAACGGCCGTCCGCTTCGAGCCCGGCATCCCCGTCGACGTCGAACTCGTCCCGCTCGCAGGCAGCCGCGTCGTCGTGGGCCTGCGCGGGGAGACCGGAGGTGCCCTCGATGCCTGAGTTGTCCCGCGCCGCGTACGCCGACCTGTTCGGCCCCACCACCGGCGACCGCATCCGCCTCGGCGACACCGACCTGCTCGTCGAGATCGAGGAGGACCGCGCCGGCGGCCCCGGCCGCTCCGGCGACGAGTCCGTCTTCGGCGGCGGCAAGGTCATCCGCGAGTCGATGGGCCAGTCCCGCGCGACGCGCGCCGAGGGCGCCCCCGACACCGTGATCACCGGCGCCGTGATCATCGACCACTGGGGCATCGTCAAGGCCGACATCGGCATCCGCGACGGCCGCATCACCGGCATCGGCAAGTCCGGCAACCCCGACACCATGGACGGCATCCACCCGGACCTCGTGATCGGCCCGGAGACCGAGGTCATCGCCGGCAACGGCAAGATCGTCACCGCCGGCGGCATCGACACGCACATCCACTTCATCTCGCCGACCATCGTCGACGAGGCCCTCGCCTCCGGCGTCACCACGCTGATCGGCGGCGGCACCGGCCCGGCCGAGGGCAGCAAGGCCACGACCATCACCCCCGGCTCCTGGCACCTGGCCCGGATGTACGCGGCGCTGGAGAACAGCCCCGTCAACATCGGCTTCCTCGGCAAGGGCAACACCATGTCGAAGGAGTCCATGCGTGACCAGTTGCGCGCCGGCATCCTCGGCTTCAAGATCCACGAGGACTGGGGCGCGACCCCGGCCGTGATCTCCGCCTGCCTCGACGTGTGCGAGGAGTCCGGCGCCCAGCTCGCCGTGCACTCCGACACACTGAACGAGGCAGGCTTCGTCCAGGACACCTTCGACGCGGTCGCCGGGCGCACCCTGCACGCCTTCCACGTGGAGGGCGCGGGCGGCGGGCACGCCCCCGACATGATCACGGCGGTCTCGCTGCCGAACATGCTGCCGTCGTCCACCAATCCGACGCGGCCGCACACCGTCAACACCGTCGAGGAACACCTCGACATGCTGATGGTCTGCCACCACCTCAACCCGGCGGTCCCCGAGGACCTCGCGTTCGCCGAGTCCCGCATCCGGCCCACCACCATCGCGGCCGAGGACATCCTGCACGACCTGGGCGCCATCTCGATCATGTCGTCCGACTCGCAGGCCATGGGCCGCATCGGCGAGGTCATCCTGCGCACCTGGCAGACCGCGCACGTCATGAAGCGCCGCCGCGGCTTCCTGCCCGGCGACACCCGCGCCGACAACCAGCGCGCGCGTCGCTATGTGGCCAAGTACACGATCAACGCGGCCATCGCGCAGGGCATCGAGCACGAGGTCGGCTCCGTCGAGAGCGGCAAGCTCGCGGACCTCGTCCTGTGGGACCCCAAGTTCTTCGGGGTCAAGCCGATGGCCGTGCTCAAGGGCGGCCAGATCGCGTACGCGCAGATGGGCGACGCCAACGCCTCCATCCCGACCCCGCAGCCCGTGCTGCCGCGCCCGATGTTCGGCGCGTACGGGAAGGCGCCCGCGGCCAACTCGTTCAACTTCGTCGTCCAGGACGCCCTCGACGACGGGCTGCCCGAACGCCTGGGCTTGGACCGCCAGTTCGTGGCGATCCGCTCCACCCGGGGCCGTGCCAAGGCCGACATGATCAACAACGACGCGCTGCCGAGCGTCGTGGTCGCCCCCGACTCGTTCGCCGTGACCATCGACGGCGAACTCGTCGAACCCGCCCCCGCCGCCGAACTGCCGCTCGCCCAGCGGTACTTCCTCTTCTGATGGCGGCGAGCACGACCCCCGGACGGCCGTCATGACCAGCGCCGCCCTGCTCGTCCTCGCCGACGGCCGCTTCCCCGCCGGAGGGCACGCGCACTCCGGCGGGGCGGAGGCCGCGGTCAAGGCGGGCCGCGTCCGGGACGGGGCGAGCCTGGAGGAGTTCTGCCGGGGCAGGCTGCACACCAGCGGCCTGGTCACGGCGGCGCTCGCCGCGGCCGCCGCGCTCGGCACCGACCCCGTCACGCTCGACGTCGCGGCTGACGCCCGGACACCGTCCGTCGCGCTGCGCACGGTCGCCCGCAAGCTCGGCCGGCAGATGATGCGGGCCGCCCGCGCCACCTGGCCGCACCCCGAACTCGACGCCCTCGCGCGCCGGTTCCCCAAGGGCGCGCACCAGCCGATCGTCCTCGGACTCGCCGCCCGCGCGGCCGGGCTCGGGGCGCGGGACGCCGCGTACTGCTCGGTGTACGAGAGCGTCAGCGGGCCCGCGACCGCGGTCGTCCGGCTGCTCAGCCTCGACCCGTTCGACGCGACGGGCGTCCTGGCCCGGTTGGCGCCGGAGATGGACCAGGTCGTCGAGCAGGCCGTCCGGGCGGCCGAGCGGGTCGCCGCCGAGGGCACCGACGCGCTCCCGGCGGGGTCGGCCCCGCTCCTGGAGATCGCGGCGGAGACCCACGCGGCCTGGCCGGTACGCCTCTTCGCGTCCTAGCGGCATCCCGCCGTACGGGGCCGAGGGGTGCAGGCGTGGGCCGTCCTCACCGCACCGGTCGTCCCCGCCGCACCGGTCGTCCCCGCCGCACCGGCGGTCCTCACCGCACCGGTCGTCACCGCCGCCTCCGGGCGCCCCGCTGCTCCGAGCCTCTGGAGGCGCCGGGGGAGCGGGCCCCGGCCGGCACTCCCCATCGCGGGGCGACGGCAGGGACCGTACGGCCGAAGGGGGTCGTACGGCCGAAGCCACCGGCGCGGTCACCGCCCTGACGGGCTGCCGCGTGGACGCACCCTCGGGCCCGCGCACGACCACCGTGCGCAGCCCCTACCGGCGGGCGACCGCCCGCCGGCAGAAGACTTCTCACCACCGAACGGAGACGTGGACACCATGCACCTCGACCACTCCCACGACGGCCCCGCGGCCGTCTCCGCCGACGCCCACCGCCCCGACGGCACCCGCCGCGCCCTGCGCATCGGGCTCGGCGGGCCGGTCGGGTCCGGCAAGACCGCGACTGTCGCCGCCCTCTGCCGCGCCCTGCGCGACGAGCTGTCCCTCGCTGTCGTGACGAACGACATCTACACGCGCGAGGACGCCGAGTTCCTGCTGCGCGAGGCCGTGCTGCCGCCCGAGCGGATCACCGCCGTCGAGACGGGCGCCTGCCCGCACACCGCGATCCGCGACGACATCTCCGCCAACCTCGAAGCCGTCGAGGACCTGGAGGACGAGATCGGGCCGCTCGACCTGATCCTCGTGGAGTCCGGCGGCGACAACCTCACCGCCACCTTCTCCAAGGGCCTCGTGGACGCCCAGATCTTCGTCATCGACGTGGCGGGCGGCGACGACATCCCGCGCAAGGGCGGCCCCGGCGTCGCCACCGCCGACCTGCTCATCGTCAACAAGACGGACCTCGCCCCCTACGTCGGCTCCGACCTGGCCCGCATGGAGGCCGACGCCAAGACGGTCCGCGCCGAACTGCCCGTCGTGCTCCAGTCCCTGCGCTCCGAGGGCGGCGTCGACGACGTGGCCGCGTGGGTGCGCGGGCAGCTCGCCGCGTGGACGGCGTGACCGTGCGCGAGGGCGCTCCGGCGGGCGTCCGTTCGCTCGCGCGGATCGTCGCCCGCCGTGACGCGCGGGGCAGCACCGTCCTGCCGGTACTGGCGAGCGAGGGCTCCCTCGCGCTGCGCCGCACCCGCGCGGGCGGCACCGAGGCCCGCGTCATGCTCGTCGGCGCGATGAGCGGCCCGCTCGGCGGCGACCACTTCACCATCGAGGCGGAGGCGCAGGAGGGCGCCCGGCTGCACATCGGCTCGGTCGCCGCGACGCTCGCCCTGCCCGGCCAGGCCAAGGGCGAGGCCCGCCACGACGTGCGCCTGCGCGTCGCAGAGGGGGCCCGCCTCGACTGGCTGCCCGAGCAGTTGATCTCGGCGGGCGGCAGCGACCTGATCGTGCGTACCCGCGCCGAACTCGCCCCCGGCGCCCGGCTCGTCCTGCGCGAGGAGCAGGTGCTCGGCCGCGTCGCCGAGGAACCGGGCCGGCTCACCAGCCGGCTCGCCGTGTACCAGGACGGGCGCCCGCTGCTCGACCAGGAACTGGCCTGCGGACCCGGCGCCCCCGGCGGCTGGGACGGCCCCGCCGTCCTCGCCGGACACCGCGCGCTCGGACAACTGGTGATCGTACGGCCGGAATTCGACAAGGACCGGCCGTCCGCCGCCGTACTCGACGAGTCGGGCACGGCCGCGCTGACCCCGCTCGCCGGGCCCGCCGTGCTGGTCACGGCGGTGGCACCGGACGCGCTCAAGCTGCGGCGCGTCCTCGACGCGGCCCTCGCCCGGCTCGGCTGAGGCGGGCGGCCGGGAGCGGGCCGCCGGGGCGCTGGGGTGGTCCGTCGGGGCGCTGGGGTGGTCCGTCGGGGCGCTGAGGCGGGCCGCCGGGGACGGCGACCGCTCACCGGGACGAGTCGTACGTTTATCGGTTTGGTCAAGAACGCCCCTCATCCCTGTCGCCAGGGACCCCGCACACGACAGGATCGCGTCCGATCGAGCAACACGTTCGACGTAACGATCGAATCGATGTGCGGGAGGGCTCACTTGAGACGGACTCGACAGACGAGTCGCGGCAGCCGGAAGGTGGTGATCGGCTCCGCCGGCGCGTTCGCGGCGGCGGCGCTGATAGCGGGCGCGGTCAGCGCCCCGGCCGCGAGCGCGGACACGCGCGGCAGTGGTGCGAGCACCCACGACCGTGAGGCGCGCGGCGCGGCCACGGCCGCGGCGAAGGCCGCCAAGAAGGGCATCGACTGGCAGGACTGCCCTGCGGACTGGGGCTTCGCCAAGCCCATCCAGTGCGGCTGGGTCAGCGTGCCCCTCGACTACGCGAAGCCGAACGGCAAGCAGATCAAGATCGCCGTCGACCGCGCCACCAGCACGGGCACCCCGGCGGAGCGCCAGGGTGCCCTCGTCTACAACCCGGGCGGCCCCGGCGGCTCCGGCATGCGCTTCCCGACGCGTGTGACGAACAAGAACCCGCTGTGGGCGAAGACCTCGAAGGCGTACGACTTCGTCGGCTTCGACCCGCGCGGTGTCGGCCATTCCGCCCCGATCTCCTGCATCGACCCGCAGGAGTTCGTCAAGGCGCCGAAGGCCGACCCGGTCCCCGACTCCGAGGCCGACAAGGGCGCGCAGCGCAAGCTCGCCAAGGAGTACGCGGACGGCTGCTACGAGCGCAGCGGCGCGATGCTCCCGCACATGACGACGCCGAACACCGCGCGTGACCTCGACGTCATCCGTGCCGCCCTCGGTGAGAAGAAGCTCAACTACCTGGGCGTCTCCTACGGCACGTACCTCGGCGCCGTCTACGGCACCCTCTTCCCGGGCCACGTCCGCCGCATGGTCGTCGACAGTGTCGTCGACCCGGCGAAGGACAACATCTGGTACAAGGCGAACCTGAACCAGGACATCGCCTTCGAGGGCCGCTGGAAGGACTGGCAGGACTGGGTCGCCAAGAACGACGCGACCTTCCACCTGGGCGACACGCGCGCCAAGGTCCAGCAGCAGTGGCTGACGCTGCGCGCCGCCGCGAAGAAGCACCCCATCGGCGGGGTCGTCGGCCCGGCCGAGCTGATCTCCTTCTTCCAGAGCGCGCCGTACTACGACTCCGCGTGGGTGCCCACCGCCCAGGTGTGGAGCAAGTACGTCGCCGGTGACACGCAGGCGCTGATCGACGCCGCCGCCCCCGACATGTCGGACAAGGCGGGCAACGCGTCCTCGGAGAACAGCAACGCGGTCTACACGGCCGTCGAGTGCGCCGACGCCAAGTGGCCCACGAGCTGGTCGAAGTGGGACAAGGACAACACGCGGCTCCACAAGGATTACCCGTTCATGACCTGGGCCAACGCCTGGATGAACCTGCCTTGCGCCACGTGGAAGACCAAGCAGCAGACGCCGATCGACGTGCACACCGGCAAGGGCCTTCCCTCGGTCCTCATCGTGCAGTCCACGCGTGACGCCGCCACCCCGTACGAGGGCGCCGTCGAGCTGCACAAGCGCTTCAAGGGCTCCCGCCTGATCACCGAGAAGGACGCGGGCTCGCACGGTGTCACCGGTCTGACCAACCCCTGCATCAACGACCGGGTCGACACCTACCTGCTCTCCGGCAAGACCGACGCCAAGGACGTGACGTGCACCCCGCACGCCACCCCGAAGCCGTGACCCTCGCCTGAAGCAGCGGTACTGAAGCAGCGGTACCTACGCACCAAGGCGCGGCCCGTCCCGCCGCCCCGCCCCGTCAGGGGAGAGGCCGGCGGGGCGGGCCGTCGCCCTGTCCGCTCCCGGACGGCGCCCGCTCCCGGACCGCGCCCGCTCGCCGTCGCTCACGCGCGCGTGGCGAGCCAGACGTCCTCCGCCGCGTAGTCGAACAGACCGGTCGTGTACGAGGCGACCATCGTCGGGAAGCCCTCCTGCCAGTCCCGCTCCCGCAGCCGCGCCGCCAGCCAGTCCACCGTCTCCGGCAGGGCCTCGGCGTACGTCGTGACCGGCTTGTACCCCAGTTCCCGCTCGGCGGCGCTCATGTCGAACAGGAACGGGTGCGGCATCGACCAGGGCGTGTCCCCGACCGTCGGCACGGGCGGCGGCCCGTCGACGAGGACCGTCTCGGTGCGCGCGCCCATGTGCGCGTCGATCATCGCCCCGATCTCGGCGACGGTCGGGCAGTCGGGGTCGGCGCCGTTGAGCACGCGCGCGCCCGGGCGGAGCGCCGCGAGCCGGATCAGCTCCGCGAGATTGTGCACGCTCACCGGATGGAAGCGGCTCTCGCCGTTGTACGCGAGTACGCGCGTGCGGCGCCCGTCGAGGTTCCGCTTGACGAAGTACAGCTCGCGCGGCGTGCGACAGTGCGGCCCGTACACCGCCGACGCCCGGATCAGCGTCGTCGGCAGCGCGTCCCCGAGCGCCAGGAGATCCCTCTCGATGGCCACCTTGCGCGTCCCGTACGTCTCGTCGCTGGGCGGCACGGTCCGCGAGGTCTCCGTGACCGCGCCGGCGTAGCGCGGCCAGCCGTCCGGCTCGCCCTGCGTGTCGAAACTCCGTCCCCGCTCGTCCTCGTAGACCGCGCCGCTGGAGATCACCACCGCCGACCCCACGCGTCCGGCGAGCCCCGCGAGCTGTCGCCCGTGCGCGCGCGTGAACGCCACCAGGTCGACGACGAGGTCCACCCCGTCCCCGACCAGCGCCGCCAGTGCCGCGCCGTCCTCCCGGTCGAGCCGTGCCGTACGCACCTGCTCGGGCCAGTCCGCGTCCCGCGTGCCGCGGCGCGAGGCCGCCGTCACCTCCCAGCCGTCCCGCGCGAGCGCCCGCACCGCGGGCCGCCCGGTCTGTCCTGCCGCACCGATCACCAAGGCCGTCTTCATGCCAGGAACGTACGCCGGTACGGCCCGGGGAAACGGCTTCTCTGCTCGTGGCAGAGAACGTCAACTGAGTGGCATCCTCGGGAACTTCCGGACCCGCGCCGCGCGTTCCTCCTCGGCCCGCGCCTTGACGGCGGCGGCGTACTGGTCGACGTACTCCTGGCCCGACAGTTCGAGGACCGCGTACATGATCTCGTCGGTGACGGCCCGCAGGACGGCCTTCTCGTGCTCCATGCCCTCGTAGCGGGAGAACTCCAGCGGCTCACCGAACCGGATGGTGATCGGACGCAGCTTCGGGATCTTGCGCCCGGGCGGCTGGGCCTCGAACGTGCCGATCATCGCGCAGGGAATCACCGGCGCGTGCGCCTGGAGGGCCATCGCCGCGACGCCCACCTTGCCCTTGTAGAGCCGGCCGTCGTGCGAGCGGGTGCCCTCGGGGTAGATGCCGAGCAGCTCGCCGCGGCGCAGGACGCCGACGCCCTCGCGGATGGCCGCCTGGCCCGCCTCCTTGCCGGAGCGGTCCACCGGGATCTGGCCGGCGCTGCGGAAGAACGCCGCGGTCAGGCGCCCCTTGAGGCCCGGCCCGGTGAAGTACTCGGCTTTCGCCAGGAACGTGATCCGCCGCTTGATGATCGCCGGCATCAGGAAGTGGTCCGAGAACGACAGATGGTTCCCCGCGATGATCGCGGGCCCGGAGTCCGGGATGTGGTCGAGCCCTGCGATGCGGGGTCGGAACAGCAGCCGCAGCAGCGGCCCCAGGATCACGTACTTGAGCAGTCGGTAGAACAACGCCGTCGCCTTCCCCCGTGAGCCGTCGCAGCCTGTGCCACCCACAGACCCGGTCGGGCCTGTGAACCGAGTCAACCACATGCCTCACGTGCTGCTGCGTGACGCGACCATCGCCACGGTGATCAGGCCGAGCAGCACCCAGCCGAACCACAGCCAGCCGTTGCTCCCCAACGCGACCGTGTACGCGGTCACGGCCACCAGGCCGCCGACGGTGAACACACCCATCGTCTTCGTGGAACCGGGCATCAGGCACCCTCCTCCGGCGGCCGGGACGGCGTACGGCGGTGTGCGGCGCCCGAGCCGCGATCAGAAAGTCCATAGTCCCCCGGGAAGGGGGAGCGCGCTACTGCCCGCGCGTGTTCAGCGAGGCCAGGTAGGCGTTGTACTCCGCCAGCTCCTTGTCGCCGTCCCGGTCCGCCGCGCGGTCCTTGCGGCGCGCCTGCCGGTCCTCGGACTTCTTCCACTGGAACAGCAGGGCCAGCAGCACCAGGACGGACGGCACCTCACTGAACGCCCACGCGATGCCGCCCGCCGCCGTCTGGTCCGTCAGCGCGTCGATGCCGAGGGAGGCCGGCGGGTGCTCGAACGTGCCGACCATCGGGGACGTCGCCATCATCAGCGCGATACCGAAGAACGCGTGGAAGGGCATGCCCGCGAACAGCTCCAGCATCCGCATCACATAACCCGGCCGGTGCGGGCCCGGGTCGACGCCCATGATCGGCCAGAAGAACACCAGGCCCACCGCGAGGAAGTGCACCATCATGGCGATGTGCCCGACCTTCGACCCCATCAGGAAGTCGAACAGGGGGGTGAAGTAGAGCGCGTACAGGCTTGCGATGAACAGCGGGATCGTGAACGCCGGGTGCGTGATGACCCGCATGTAGCGGCTGTGCAGCAGCATCAGCAGCAGCTCGCGCGGCCCCTTGGAGCCGCGCTTCGCCGACACCGGGAGCGCCCGCAGCGCCAGCGTGATCGGCGCGCCCATCAGCAGCAGGATCGGCGAGAGCATGCTGATCACCATGTGCTGCACCATGTGCACGCTGAACATGACCATGCCGTAGTCGTTCAGCTTGGTGCACATCACCAGGGCGATCGTCAGCACACCGAGCACGAACGACACGGTCCGCGACACCGGCCAGCCGTCGCCGCGCCGCGCGAGACGCACGACGGCCCAGCCGTACAGGCCGAGCGCCAGAAGGCAGCCGACGAGGAAGAAGGGGTCGGCCGACCAGCCAAGGCCACGCCCCAGCGTGAACGGCGGCAGATCCATGTTCATGCCGTGCCCGCTGTGATCCATCCGCCGGCTCCCGTGTGCTCGTTTCGTACGGAATGTGCGCCACCAGAGTAGAACCGCCCCCGACCAGGACCTCGGCCGGGGGCGGTTCTGTTTAAAGAGAGACCAAAATGGCGGGCGGTCTCAGCGGGGGAGACGGCGCCGCCGCACGCTTCCCGTGCGCGAGGACCTTCCCGCGCGCGAGGACGCCGGGCACGTCACAGCACGCACTCGGACTCCGCGTACCGCTCCGCGGGCACCGTCTTGAGCGTGGCCACGGCGTCGGCCAGCGGCACCATCACGATCTCCGTGCCGCGCAGCGCCGTCATGTGGCCGAACTCACCGCGGTGCGCGGCCTCCACGGCGTGCCACCCGAACCGCGTCGCCAGCACCCGGTCGTACGCGGTCGGCGTCCCGCCGCGCTGCACATGCCCGAGGATGACCGGCCGGGCCTCCTTGCCGAGCCGCTGCTCCAGCTCGACGGAGAGCTGCCGGGCGATCCCGGCGAACCTCTCGTGCCCGTAGACGTCCTTGCCGCCCTCGTCGAACTCCATGGAGCCCGCGCGCGGCTTCGCGCCCTCGGCGGCGACCACGATGGCGAACTTCTTCCCCGCCTCGAACCGCTCGCCGACCTTCGCGGCCAGTTCCTCGATGTCGAACGGCCGCTCCGGCACGACGATCGCGTGCGCGCCCGCGGCCATGCCCGAGTGCAGCGCGATCCAGCCGGTGTGCCGTCCCATCACCTCGACGATCAGCACCCGCTGATGCGACTCGGCGGTCGTCTTCAGCCGGTCCAGCGCCTCCGTGGCGACGCCCACGGCCGTGTCGAAGCCGAACGTCACGTCGGTGACGGCGATGTCGTTGTCGATGGTCTTGGGCACGCCCACGATGGGCAGGCCGCTGTCCGACAGCAGCCGGGCCGCCTTCAGCGTGCCCTCGCCGCCGATCGGGATGATCGCGTCGAGGCCGAGGTCCGCGACGTGCCCGCGGGCCCGCTCGACACCGTCACGCAGATGCGCGGGCTGCACCCGCGAGGAGCCGAGGATCGTGCCGCCGCGGGCGAGGATGCCGCCCACCGCGTCGAGATCCAGCTTGCGGTAGTCGCATTCCAGCAGGCCCTTCCAGCCGTCGTGGAACCCGATGACCTCGTCGCCGTGGTCGACGACGGCACGGTGGACGACCGAACGGATCACGGCGTTCAGACCGGGACAGTCACCGCCGGAGGTGAGGACACCAATACGCATAGCCCGGAATACCTTTGCGAACGTGGGCCGATGACCGGACCACGTCGTCCGGCTGGATCCCCCGTACCTTATCGGCGCCCGGGGGATCCGCCGTAAGTGCCGTCCGCCTGCTGGACAGGCCCGCTCATCTGCCGGGCGGGGCCGCTCAGGCGGGCTGTGCGCTCGCCGCGGCGATCCGCTCGTTGCGCAGCGCCTCGTACCACCGGTCGTCGACCGGCGGCAGCGCGTTCACATCGAGGGCCAGCTTCAGCAGCAGGTCCGCGATGAGCGGGTTGCGGGCGAGTACGGGCCCGTGCATGTACGTGCCGAACACCGTGTCGTTGAAGGCGCCTTCGGTGCCGTCGCCCGTGCCGTTGCCCTTGCCGAAGCGGGTGCGGGCGAACGGGCGGGCGGAGGGGCCGAGGTGCGTGACGCCCTGGTGGTTCTCGAAGCCGGTCAGCGGCGGCAGGCCGAGCTGCGGGTCGATGTCGGCCAGTACGTCACCGACGCACCGCTCGCCCTCGCCGCGCGTGGAGTACACGTCGAGCAGGCCGAGGCCCGGCTCGCGCTCACCGAGGTCGTTGATGAACTCGTGGCCGAGAATCTGGTAACCGGCGCACACCGAGAAGACGATCGCGCCGTTGCCCACGGCGCGCTGCAGGCCGCCGTCACGGCGCAGCCGCTCCGCCGCGAGCCGCTGCGGCCGGTCCTCGCCGCCGCCGATCAGATAGATGTCGCCGGAGGTCGGCACCGGCTGGTCGCTGCGCACGTCGTAACGCTCGACCTGGAGGCGGCGCTGCCGCGCGCGGCGCTCCACCACCAGCGCGTTCCCCTGGTCGCCGTAGGTGCTGAGCAGGTCGGGGTAGACCCACACGAGACGCAGGCTGCTGTCATTCATTCCCATGATCCTTCGCTGTCCCTGTCCTCGGTCCTCGTCAGGCCCCGTCAGTTGCCCACGCGGCGGCGGACGTCCTGGAACGCGGTGTAGTTGGCGATCAGCTCGATACGGCCGGGCGGCGAGAGCTGCACCGCCTCGTCGAGCGTCTCGCAGACACGGAAGTCCAGGCCGGCGACCTCCAGACGGACAGCGAGGTCGAGCTTGCGGTCGCCGATCACGCAGATCGGGTGGCCCGCGAGACGCGTGTAGTCCACGTCCCACAGCCACGACGTGTCGGTGCCGTCGGCACCGCGCGCGTTGACCGAGAGGATGACGGGGGTGGGCGGCGGGTCGATCAGGGTGAACGTCTCCAGCCAGCCCGCCGGGTTCTTCGCCAGGAGCAGCCGCAGGTCACGGTCGAGGAACTGCACCACGTCGTAGCGGCCGGCGACGGCCTGGACCTGGTACATGCGCTCCAGGGCGACCTGGGGCGGCACACCGAAGCAGGCGGCGACGGCGGCGGACGTCGCCGCGTTCGCCTTGTTCGCCCGGCCCGGGAGCTGGAGGTGGATCGGCCACGCCGAACCGTGCGGGTCCAGCACGTGGTCGCCCTGGAGCGCCCAGCTCGCCGTCGGACGGCGGAAGCCGCACTCGCCGCAGAACCACTCGTCGCCGGGGCGCTGCATCACGCCGCCGCAGGCCGGGCAGGACCAGGCGTCGTCCTTCCACTCCTGGCCGGCGGCCACCCACACCACGTTCGGCGAGGAGGACGCGGCCCAGACGACCAGCGGGTCGTCCGCGTTGGCGATGACGATGGACTTCGAGCCGGCGAGGCCCTCGCGCCACTTCTCGGCGAGCATGCGGGTCTCGGCCGCGCGGTCGAGCTGGTCGCGCGAGAGGTTGAGCAGCGCGATGGCCTTCGGGGCGGTGTCGCGTGCGACGCCGGCGAGGTACTTCTCGTCGACCTCGATGACACCGAACTTCGCGTCCGAACCGCCCGCGAGCGCGGAGGTGATGCCGGCAGGCATGTTCGCGCCCAGCGCGTTCGAGACGACCGGGCCGCTGGCGCGCAGGGCCTCGGCGATCAGCCGGGTGGTGGTCGTCTTGCCGTTCGTGGCCGAGACGAGCACCACGTCCAGGTGCTGGGCGAGCCGTCCGAGCAGCTCGGGGTCGAGCCGGAGCGCCACCTTGCCGCCGATGACGGAACCGCTGCCGCGGCCCGCCGCCCGCGACACCGCGGCCGCCGCCTTGCCCGCCGTCACGGCCAGCTTGGCTCGCGGAGTCATCGACTCCGAGTTGCCTGCCATCTTCCTGGGTCCTCCTTGCGTACGGCGCCGCGCCTGCCCCCGGCATCGCTGTGTCGAGTCAGCCTATCGAGATCCACTGACAAGCCCGAACTGCGGCACCACCAGCGGATCGTCTGGCTCACCGACCGTACCCTTACGGGCATGCGACACGGCTCGATCCCGGGCGCCTTCGGGCGCGTACGCCCCCTGACCCTGCTCGGTGATCCCGTGCTGCACGAACCCTGTGCGGACGTCACGGACTTCGGAGACACCCTCGCACGTCTCGTCGAGGACATGTTCGCCACCATGTACGCGGCGCAGGGCGTCGGCCTCGCCGCCAACCAGGTCGGCGAGGCCCTGCGGGTCTTCGTCTACGACTGCGAGGACGACGACGATGTGCGTCATGTCGGCCACATCGTGAACCCCCGGCTGACCGAGGCCGACGGGGTGGTCGTGCGCGGCCCCGAGGGCTGTCTGTCGCTGCCGGGCCTTGAGGCGGGCACCCCGCGCTTCGACCACGCGCGCGTGGAGGGCTTCGACGTCGACGGCGAGCCGATCGTGATTCATGGCACAGGCTGGTTCGCCCGCTGCCTCCAGCACGAGTGCGACCACCTGGACGGCCGGATCTACCCGGACCGCGTCACGGGCTGGCGCAGGCGCCGCGTGCTGCGTCAGGCGGCGCGGGCGCCGTGGGGGAGCGGGCGCGGGTAGTACGGCAGGTCAGTAGCCGGGGCTGTCCGCTTCGTCGGCCGCGGCTCAGAAGCCGGGGCCGCCCGCCTTGTCGCCCGCCGCCGCGAGCCGGCCCCAGAGCAGGTCGGCGAGGGCGTGCACCAACTCGGCGCGGGAGCAGGGCCGTTCCCCGAGCCACCAGTCGCCGGCCGCGTGCATCATGCCGACGATGCCGTGGCCCCACACGCGCGCGAGTTGCTGGCCGGCGGGGCCGAGGTCGACGCGCTCCTCGATGACCTCAGCCAGGTCCTCGCCCATGCGGCGCAGCAGGGGTGCCGAGTGGCGGCCCACGTCGAAGCCGGTGTCGTTCGCGGTGTCGCCGCCGGGGGAGCCCTCCGCCGGATGCATCAGGAAGCGGTAGACCTGCGGCCTGGCCTCGATGGCCGCGAGGTAGGTGTCGAGGGTGGACTCCACGCGCCTGCGCCGCTCCGCCGGGGCGTCCAGCGCGGCGCGCAACGAGGCGAGGAGGGCGTCGGTGTGCCGCTTGGCGAGGGCCGCGTACAGGCCGCCCTTGTCGCCGAAGTGGCGGTAGAGGATCGGCTTGGTGATGCCGGCCTCGGCCGCGATCGCGTTCATGGAGGCGCCGGGGCCGTCCCGGAGCACCACACGGTCCGCGGCCTCCAGCAGCTCACGCCGCCGGCGCTCGGCGGCGGACTGCTGCTCCGCGCGCTGATCGGTCCGCTGTGTGGTCTCCATGAGAGGTCTCCCCGCCCGTGCGATTGCTTGACGCACGCGAAAGGTAACACTCGGCGGAGGAGGGGTATCGAACGCGTTCGCGGAGGTTGACACGGGCTACTCGTGAGTAACAGACTTCGGTTACCGCAAGTAACACATGCAGTGTACGCAGCCCTGGGAGGGGTCATGGCCGACTTCACGATGGATCTCAACGACGAGCAGAAAGAAGTCCGTGACTGGCTTCACGGATTCGCCGCCGATGTGATCCGCCCCGCGGCCGCCGAGTGGGACGAGCGCGAGGAGACCCCCTGGCCCGTCATCCAGGAAGCCGCCAAGCTCGGAATCTACTCCCTCGACTTTTACGCGCAGCAGTTCTTCGACCCGACCGGTCTCGGCATCCCGATGACCATGGAGGAGCTGTTCTGGGGCGACGCGGGCATCGCCCTGTCGATCGTGGGCACCGGCCTCGCTGCCGTCGGCGTCATCGCCAACGGCACCGAGGAGCAGATCGGCACCTGGATCCCGCAGATGTACGGCGACGCGAACGACGTGAAGGTCGCCGCGTTCTGCTCCTCCGAGCCAGACGCCGGCTCCGACGTGGCCTCCATGCGCACGCGCGCGGTGTACGACGAGGCCAAGGACGAGTGGGTACTCAACGGCACGAAGACCTGGGCGACCAACGGCGGCATCGCCAACGTCCACGTCGTCGTCGCCTCCGTAGACCCCGAGCTGGGCTCGAAGGGCCACGCGTCCTTCATCGTGCCGCCGAACACGCCGGGTCTGTCGCAGGGCCAGAAGTTCAAGAAGCACGGCATCCGCGCCTCGCACACCGCCGAGGTCGTCCTGGAGAACGTCCGGATCCCCGGCTCCTGCCTCCTCGGCGGCAAGGAGAAGCTCGACGAGCGCCTCGCCCGCGCCCACGAGAAGGCCAAGAAGGGCGGCGAGCGCGTCAAGAACGCCGCCATGGCCACCTTCGAGGCGTCCCGCCCGGCCGTCGGCGCCATGGCCGTGGGCACGGCCCGCGCCGCCTACGAGGAGGCCCTGGAGTACGCCAAGACGCGCGAGCAGTTCGGCCGCCCGATCATCGACAACCAGGGCGTCGCGTTCCAGCTCGCCGACATGCGCACCCAGATCGACGCCGCCCGCCTCCTGGTGTGGCGCGCCTCCTGGATGGCGACGACCGGCAAGAAGTTCGAGAACGCCGAGGGCTCGATGTCCAAGCTGTTCGCCAGCGAGACCGCGAAGAAGGTCACCGCGCAGGCGATCCAGATCCTCGGCGGCAACGGCTACACGCGGGAGTACCCCGTGGAGCGCATGCACCGGGACGCGGCGATCTACACGATCTTCGAGGGCACGAGCGAGATCCAGCGCCTGGTCATCGCCCGAACCCTGGCCGGCATCCCCATCCGCTGACCCACCCCGACCGGGGCCGTGGCCGAAGCCATGCCCCGGTCGCTCCGCGAAGGGGGCGCGAGGAACGGCGCGCTCAGCCACGGACGGCCGGAACCGGGCAACCCACGCGAAGCCCCCAAGGTCGAGCGCGCGGCACACCGGGACCGCTCCCTGGCTCCCATGCCGCCCTGGGGCGCGGGGAACGGCGCGCTCAGCCACGGACGGCGGGGATCGAGCAAGCCCACGCGAAGCCCCCGAGGCCGGCGCCGGGCACCCGATGGGCGCCCCCGGCCGCATGCCGCCCAGGGGCGCGGGGAACGGCGCGCTCAGCCACCCGCGACCGCCACTGGGCAACCCCACATGGAGCCCCCAAGGTCCATCGCGGGGGACACCGGGACCGCCCCCTGGTTCCCAAGCCGCCCAGGGGCGCGGGGAACTGCGCGCTCAGCCACCCACGACGGTCAGCCAAGCCACCACCGGACACCCCCCCGGGAGTCAAACTCCCCGCACCCTGAACCCCGCCCGACGCTACGCGTCCCCCCGCACTACCCCCAACGCCGACGCCGGATCAGAACACCCCGCCCCCACGGGAACCCACCGCCCCCGCTCCTTGCGGTAGGGCCACCACCGCCCGTCCCGCCCGAGCCGAATCTGCGCCACCCCGGCCAACTCCCCGCCCCCGGCGACGCCCTCGCCCCCGCCACCGGCACCGGCAACCGCACCAGCAACCGCACCGGCCTCGGCGACGACCCACCGCCCCCGCGCTCCCCGCAGCACAGGCCGCTCATCCGCCTCCCAGGCGGACTCCAGCACCGCCCGCGCGCGAGCCGCACTCTCCGCGTCGGGCACCCAGGCCCCCTCCAGCACGGCGAGCCCCGCAGGGCCCCCGTACTCCCAGGCCCGTACCGCCGTCGCCAGACCCTCCCGGTCCCGCCCGGACCCCTCAGCGAGCCGCTGAGCGACGTGCGGGGCAGGCGCACCCGCCGCCAGCCGTACAGCGTCCTGCTCAGGCGTCAACTCCGCCGGCACGGCCCGTACGGCATGCCCAGGCGCGAGCGCGTCGGTGAGCATCCGCAGGGCCTCGGCGGCGGCCTGCGCGCCCAGGAACTCCAGCGCGTCCGCGTCCACACCGGCGGGCGCCGGCGTCTCGGTGTCCAGCGAGGGCGGCCTGCCCGCCTCCAGGGGCGGCTCGGGCACCTCCGGCAGCGGCGGCAGCACGAACGCCGACGCGTACGCGTCCGCCGCGTCCACCCCCGGGGCGTCCTCCGCCTGGGCGTCCTCATCACGAGCCCCGGACGCCCCCGCCCCGGCCACGTCGCCAGACGCACCCGCACGCGCACCCGCCCCCGCAGCGCTCCGTACCTGAAGCGCGTCCAACAGACTCCGCTCGTCCCGCCCGCGCAGCAACAGCAGCACGAACGGATCCTGGTCGAGCAGCCGGGCGAGCTGATAACTGAGCGCCGCCGTATGCGCGCAGTGGTCCCACGCCTCACAGTCGCACCGGGGTTCCAAGTCGCCGATGCCCGGCAGGAGTTCGACGCCCGCCGCGGCCGCGTCCTCCACGAGGTGCGGCGGCATCTCCCGGTCCAGCAGCGCCGCGATGTGCCCTGCCCGCTCGGCCGCCATGCCGAGGAAACGGTCCCAGTCGTCCTCGTGCAGCCGCTGGAGCAGCACGTCCGCCCGGTGCAGCGCCCCGCCGCGCTCCTCGACCACGGCCGTGATCCGGCCGGGCCGCACCGAGACCGCGCCGACCGCGCCCGCGCGCGCGAGGCGACGGCCCGCCTTGAGCTGCCGGAGGTCGAGCGCGGTGTCCTCCAGCGCCTTCAGCCAGGCCTGCCCCCACCACGTGGCGGCGAAGCCCTTCCCGTGAGCGGGAGGCAGCGCCGCGAACGTGCGCTCGTGCGCCCCGTCGTCCTCGGGCCACGTCTCCAGGTCGTCATACGTATCACTCATCGCGCGCCCCCTCGCAGCTCGACCAGATCGGCCAGCTCGGCATCGGTCAGTTCGGTCAGGGCGGCCTCGCCCCCGCCCAGTACGGCATCGGCCAACTCCCGCTTGCGCGCCAGCATTCCGGCGATGCGGTCCTCGATCGTGCCCTCCGCGATCAGCCGGTGGACCTGCACCGGACGGGTCTGCCCGATCCGGTACGCGCGGTCCGTGGCCTGCGCCTCCACCGCCGGGTTCCACCAGCGGTCGTAGTGCACGACGTGCTCCGCGCGCGTGAGGTTCAATCCCGTGCCGGCCGCCTTCAATGACAGCAGGAACACTGGGACCTCGCCGTCCTGGAAGCGCCGCACCATCGTCTCGCGCGCGGCGACGGACGTGCCTCCGTGCAGGAACTGCGTAGCCACGCCCCGGCCGGCCAGATGCCGTTCCAGAAGGCGGGCCATCTGCACGTACTGCGTGAACACCAGCACGCTCGCGTCCTCGGCGAGGATCGTGTCGAGCAGTTCGTCGAGCAGCTCCAGCTTCCCCGAACGGCCCGCCACGCGCGGGCGTTCCTCCTTTAGGTACTGCGCCGGGTGGTTGCAGATCTGCTTGAGCGCGGTCAGCAGCTTCACGATCAGGCCCCGCCGCTCGAAGCCCGCCGCGCCTGCGATCTCCGTCAGCGTCTCGCGGACGACGGCCTCGTACAGTCCCGTCTGCTCCTTGGTGAGCGAGACGGCCCTGTCGGTCTCCGTCTTCGGCGGCAGCTCCGGGGCGATCCCCGGGTCGGACTTGCGGCGCCGCAGCAGGAACGGGCGTACCAGCCTGGCGAGCCGCTGGGCCGCGGCCGGGTCCGAGCCGCTCTCGACAGCTTCGGCGTAGCGCGTACGGAACGTGCCGAGCTTGCCGAGGAGGCCGGGCGTGGTCCAGTCGAGGACGGCCCACAGTTCCGACAGATTGTTCTCGACGGGGGTGCCGGTGAGCGCCACGCGCGCGCGTGCGCCGATGGTCCGCAGCTCCTTCGCGGTCGCCGAGTGCGGGTTCTTCACGTGCTGCGCCTCGTCCGCGACGACCATGCCCCAGGCGACACCGCCGAGCGAGGCCGCGTCCAGGCGCATCGTGCCGTACGTGGTGAGGACGAACTCGCCGTCCCGGAGGTCGTCGAGGCGGCGCCGGCCGCCGTGGAAGCGGCGCACCGGGGTGCCGGGGGCGAACTTCTCGATCTCGCGCTGCCAGTTGCCCATCAGCGAGGTCGGACACACGACGAGCGTCGGTCCAGCCGTCTCCGGCGCCCCCTGCCGGTGCAGATGCAGCGCGATGAGAGTGATGGTCTTGCCGAGCCCCATGTCGTCGGCCAGGCACGCGCCGAGGCCGAGGGAGGTCATCCGCGCCAGCCAGTTCAGCCCGCGCAGCTGATAGTCGCGCAGTTCGGCGGCGAGCGCGTCCGGTTGCCCCACCGGCTCCATGCCCTCGGGGTCCGTGAGGCGGTCCCGCAGCTCCGCCAGCCACCCCACGGGCCGCACCTCGACCCGGCGGCCGTCCACCTCAGTCGAGCCCGTCAGAACGGCGCTCAGCGCGTCCACCGGGGTCACCTTGCGGTCCTGGTGGGCGCGGGCGCGCCGGGCCTCCTCGGGATCGACCAGGACCCACTGGTCGCGCAGGCGCACCACCGGACGGTTCGCCTCCGCCAGCCGGTCCAGCTCCGCGCGCGTCAACTCCTGCCCGCCCAGCGCGAACCGCCAGTCGAACGCCAGCAGCGCGTCCGCCGAAAGGAACCCGGGCGCACCCGACTCCGCCCGCTCCCGGCCGCCCCCGTCGACGTCCTCGGGCGGTCCGACCACCGCGCGGGCCGTCAGCTTCCGCGCCAGTTCGCGCGGCCAGTGCACTTCGACGCCGGCTGCCGACAGCGCGCGTGCTCCTTCGCCGAGCAGCTCGGTCACGTCCTCGTCGGCGAGTTCGACCGCGTCCGGCACCGACGACGACAGCAACGGCGTCAGCGACGGCCACGCGCGCGCGGCACGCCGCAGGGCCAGCAGGGCGTCCATCCGCGCGCGCGGGCCGAACGCGGCGCCCGCCCCGGCCCACGCCTGCGCCGCGTCCACGACGAGCGCGGGGTCGCTGACGCTGTGCATCTGGAGGACCGCGGTGAACGGCAGCCGCGTCGTGTCGCCGTCCGTCGCTTCGAGCCCCGGCACCTCCACGCGCAGCGAGATCCGCACCCCGGCGTCGTGCCCGGCCGCGACATCGGCCGCCCACGCGCGCAGTTCCGGCGCCGGGCGCGGGAGGTCGCGGGAGGCGAACGCGGGCGTGCCCGTGGCCAGGCGGGCGGCGGGGGAGCGGGGCAGGCTGTCGGCGACGGCGTCGAGGAACGCCCGCAGAAGCGGCTCGGGCGCGTGCAGGCGCGGCGGCTCGTGGCCGGGCAGCGGCACCGCGTGCGCCTCAGGTGGCATCGCCGCGGCCAGCTCCCGCATCCGCTCCACGTCCTCGGGTCGGAGCGGTCCGGCCCGCCAGGCGTCGTGGTCATGCGCGTCGACGCCCGGCAACAGCAGCCCGCGCGCGGTGAGTTGCAGAGCGAACAGGGCGGCGGCACCCCAGAACGCGGTCGTGGGGTCCGCGTTCTTGTCGGCACGCGCGCGCGTGAGCACCGGCAGCGCGTCCCGTACGGCGAGCGCGACGCCGGTGACGGCCACCGGCTCGACACCGCCGTCGCGGGGCAGTACGAGCGTCAGCCCTACGGGGGTGCCCGCGTCCGGCAGGGGCGGCTCGGCGCCGTCCGGCCGCCAGAAGGCGACGGTGGAGGCGCGCGCCGGATCGCCGGGCACGAACACGGCGCGGCAGCGGGCGAGTCCAGTGATGTCGGGGGCTGAGGCGGGGGCGGAACGCGTGTGAGCGGAGATGGCAGCTTCCTCGTATTCCTCAAATTTGACTACTCGCCTTGAAGGCGCCGAGGGTACACCGCCGCGCAACCCCGAAGCGACGCCAATAAGAGTGATCCACGCCACTACGCGCGGGTGCGGGTGGGGCTAACCCCCCGGCGGGGGTGGGCCCCGCCCCTGGGGAGGCCGGGTGGTGGCGCCATGGCAGGCGAAGGGGCCCCGCTCATACGTTTTCGGTGGCAGGGCCGACGCGTACCCCGCCGTCCAGCCCGCCCTCCACAGACCGGAGAATCGCCATGTCGATCGCCGTCGAACCGCTGCCCGCACAGGCCGGCTCCGCACTCCCGCCCGCCGGGGGAGGCAGCGAGTTCACGCCCCTGCTGCGCGCCGTCAGGAACCGCGGCCTGCTGGAGCGGCGCACCGGCTGGTACGCGCGCACCATCGCCGTGAACGCGCTGAGCCTCGCCGCCGTCGTCACCGGCATGGCGCTCGTCGGCGGCTCCTGGTGGGTCCTCGCCCTCGCGCCCGTCCTCGCCGTCCTCGGCGCCCGTACCGCCTTCATCGGTCACGACGCGGGCCACGCGCAGATCACGGGCAACCGCGCGGTCAGCCGCGTCATCGGCCTCGTCCACGGCAACCTGCTGCTCGGCATGAGCTACTCCTGGTGGAACGACAAACACAACCGCCACCACGCCAACCCCAACCACATCCACAAGGACCCCGACGTCGCCGCCGACGTCCTCGTCTTCACCAGCAAGCAGGCCGCCGACCGCGTCGGCTTCCGCGGCTGGCTCACCCGCCACCAGGCATGGCTGTTCTTCCCGCTCACCCTGCTCGAAGGTCTCGCCCTGAAGCTGTACGGCTTCCAGGACCTGCGCCGCCAGCAGGGCCGCGAGCGGCTCATCGAAGGCGCTCTGCTCGTCGCCCACGTGGCCGGCTACCTGACCCTGCTGCTGACCACCATGCCGCTCGGCCACGCCCTCGCCTTCGCCGCGCTCCACCAGGCCCTGTTCGGGCTGCACCTCGGCATGGCGTTCGCCCCGAACCACAAGGGTATGGAGATGCCCGACCCGGACGGCGACAAGTGGGGCCACCTGCGCCGCCAGGTGCTGACCTCGCGCAACATCAAGGGCGGCGCCCTGACCGACTGGTTCCTCGGCGGTCTCAACTACCAGATCGAGCACCACCTCTTCCCGAGCATGCCCCGCCCCCACCTGCGCCTCGCCCAGCCGCTCGTCAAGGCCCACTGCGCCCGCCTCGGCATCCCGTTCACCGAGACCGGACTCGTCGACTCCTACCGGCAGGCGCTGCGCCACATGTACGAGGTCGGGGAGCCGCTGCGCGCCGACATCTGACCGTCGCGCGCACCCCGAGAACCCGCGTGAGCGGAGATCAGGGTCATCTCGGGGTCGCGCACAGGAACCGTGGACGTCCCGGGCCCGTTTCTCATCACAGAGGGCGGGTCCGCCCCACTCAGCCGAGGGCGAGCCGCCCTGAAGGAGGCCACACATGTCGAGAAACGCGAAGATCGCCGCAGGGGGCGTGGCGGTCGGGCTCATCCTGTGGATCTGGCTGCCCTGGTGGGCCGCTCTGCTGATCGTCCTGGGCGTGCCCACGGCGGCCTACCTGGCGCTCGACCCCGCGCAGCGCCGCCGGCTGCGCAGAGTCACCCGCAAGGAACTGGGTCGCTGAACCGGCGCACCACCGGCTCCCGTGAATCCCGGCACGACCCGGAGTTCGGGCCTCAGGATGTCGCCACGGAGCAGGAGTTGACGACGTCGCCGCCCGTGCCCCGGCCCACCGTTCGGTCCGCGGGCGGCCGCTCGCCGTGCTCCACCCACCGCGTGAGCGTGTCGAAGGCGTCCCGGTAGCACGGCAGGATCGGCCGCAAGCGCTGCGGATACGTGTCGTACAGGCCGTCCGTGTGGGTCCCGCCGGCGATCGTGTACGTGCGGTGCAACCGCCCGCGCCCCCGCGCGTCGGTCATCCGCGCGTACAGATGCGCGTCCTTCGCTATCGGCAGCAGCGTGTCCAGGTCGCCCTGGAGCGTGATCAGCGGCTTGCCCACGCGCCCGGTGAGCGCCACGCGCGCGACGGCCCGCCGCACCGACTCCGGGCGCGAGGCGTAGTCGTACGCGGCGTCCGAGGCGCACGGCGCCAGCAGTTCGTCCGTCGTGCCGCCCGCCGAAGCGCCCGGACAGGCGGGGTCGTACGCGGGGTCGAACGCGGCGCGGTACACCTTCTGTGTCAGCCCCCAGTAGACCTTCTGATGGTACGGCCACAGGAACTCCGAGCCGCGCGCGAAACCGGCCGCGTACATGTCGTCCGCGTCCGCGCGGCCCTGTCCGTACGCCACGGCCGTGGGCAGCGTCGTCAGCAGGTTCGGGCCCCGCGCGGTCCACAGCACGCCCTCCCAGTCCACGCCGCCGTCGTACAGCTCGGGACGGTTCTCCAACTGCCAACGCGTCAGGTAGCCCGCGTTGGAGATGCCGGTCATGTACGTGCGCCGGGGAGCGTGCCCGTAGTACCGCGCGACGGTCTTCTTGGCGGCCAGGGTGAGCTGTGTGGTGCGCCGGTTCCACTCGGCCACCGCGTCGCCGGGGCGCTCGGTGTCGCGGTAGAAGTCCGGCCCGGTGTTGCCCTTGTCGGTCGCCGCGTACGCGTAGCCCTGCGCGAGGGCGCGGTCGGAGATCGCCGCGTCCGTCGAGTACTGCTTGCGGTTGCCGGGGGAGGCGGTCACCACCAGGCCGCCGTTCCAGTGGTCAGGCAGCCGGATCACGAACTGCGCGTCATGGTTCCAGCCGTGCGTGGTGTTGGTCGCCGAGCCGTCCGGGAAGTAGCCGTCGATCTGCGTCCCCGGCACGCCGGACGGACGCCGGGCGCCCTGAGCGGTCAGTCCCGCCTGGTCGGCCGTGTCGGTGTACGGGGTGCCCGCGAGGCCCGTCGTCGTCAAGTCGTCGAGACAGGCCCGCTGCTGGAACTGCGCGCCCGGCACGCGCGCGTGCGCCGCGCCCGCGCAGCCGACGGGGTCCGGGGCGCCCGCGCTCACGGCCTGGGGCGCGCCGGCCGTCAGCACGACAAGGGCGGTGGCCACCGACGGAACAGCTCTGGGCACACGCATGGAAAAGCCTCCTCTACGGGTGGGAAGAGGCTCATCGTCGGCGCCCCCGCGCCCTCGACCTATGGGGCGGGACCACATGGAACGGTCAGGGCCCGTGTGGGGCAGGGCAGTTCGGCGCCGGCGAGCGAGCGGAGCCCAGCGCCGTGACCCGCGCCGGCGGCCCATGACGGCGCTCCAGAGCGGCGCCTCATGCTCGCGCCCCAGATCGGCCCGCGCGGTGGATCTCGGCGGGTCAGACCGGTCGTACGGCCATCTTGTCGAGCGCTTCGAGCAGGCCGGGGAGTTCGGCGCCCCGCCCGACCGGCAGCACCTCACCCGGCTCGTCGTCGAGCAGCACGAACGCGATGTCGTCCGTCCGCGCCACCATCGACCAGCCGGGCCCGTCGGCCCGCAGCGTCCTTGCGTCCCCGGAGGCGAAGGCGGACCGTACGCGGCCCGGCGGCGGAGGCGAGTCCACGTACGCCCGCGCTTCGGTCAGGACGCGCCGGATGCCGGGGTGCGTGCCCGCGCCGGGCTCCTCGGGCGCACCCTCACCGGCACCGGGCTCCTGCGCGTCCGTGAGGGCCTCGGCGCCGGTGTCGAAGTGGGAGTCCTCGATCTGCGCCCGCCAGGTGGCCCACTGGAGAGCTATCTCGTCGGCGCCGAGCCGTCGTTGCGCGGGGCCCCACGTGGCCGTGTCCGGCGGGGTGAGCGGCGGCAGATCGGCCAGCTCGGGATCGGGTTCGGGGTCGTGCGGCTCCGGGACGCCCGGCGCCGACACCGCGAGTGCGAGGGGCCAGCCGGGCAGCGCGGCGACCATGCTGCGCTCGTCGGGCGACAGTTCGTACTCCATGCCGCAGTCCCAGGACGCGATGGCCACCGCGACCAGCGACACGTCGTCCACCACGACGGTCCAGCGCGCACCCTCGGCGTCCTGCCCGAGAACGAGGCCGTAGCCGTCCGCCACCGGGGCGAGCCCCAGGGCGTCGCACGCCTCGGGGTAGTCGTCGCCGAGCACGCTGGGGAACTTCGCGGGCGTCAGCAACACCGCGGTCAGTACGTACAGCGCGTCGTCCGCGGCGGCGACGGTATCGTCCGTCCCGGCCATCCCTAGCCTCCCTGTGCCATGAGTGCGTCGGCGTGACCTTAGTCAGTCGCGGACGGCGCCGTACAGGGGCGATGACCAGGAATTTCCGTGATCGGCGCGGGTGCGCCACGCGTGCGTGGACGGCTTGTCGACATCCCGTGTGCCCTTTGTGTGGGAGCGCTGAGCGGGCGGCGACTCAGCGCGCGGCGCCGTCGCCCTCCAAAGCGCGGAGCGTCTCGCGCAGCCACGCCAGTTCCGCGCGCGAGGTGGCCCGGGCGATGGTGAGGACGCCCTTGCGGAACGGATCGTCCAGGTCCTCCGCGCGCAGCGGCCGTTCACCGTCGTAGAAGAAGCTGGCGGGCTCCTGGAGGAAGTCCAGCCGCCGCCGCAGCACCACGGCCTGCTCCTGGGGCGACGGCAGATGGCGCAGGAACGCGAGGACGGTGAACCAGCGGTTCTCGTCGGTGATGTCGGAGTGCTCCGGCTCGCGCAGCCTGCGCAGCAGTTCGGCGCGGCCCGCGGCGGTGAGGCTCAGGACGTGACGCGGCGCCGCGCCCGCCCCCGGATGCGTCTCGCGGCCCACGAAGCCCGCCTTCTCCAGCCGCTTGATCGCCGGATACAGGGTGCTCTCGGCCACAGGCCGCACGTGACCTGTCAGGGCGGTGATGCGCTTGCGCAGCTCGTAACCGTGCAGCGGGGCGTCGTGGAGGAAGCCCAGGAGGGCGAGTTCCAGCATGCGCCCATTGTGGCGCACGGGGAACGGCAGCGGGGTACATCGTTGACGAGATACTGCGTTGGCGATGTATTGTCGGTGCGGTGAGGGGCCGTCCGGCAGATGGCGGCCCCGGGTGCCGGCCTGAGCGGGCACGCACGCGTGGAAGACGGAATCGAGGGGGAGTCATGCGGCAGGCCGCGTTCGACGAGAAGGGCAATTGCGTCCGCTGGACCGAGGCGCCGGGAGAGGGGCCGGCGCACGTCTACGTCCACGGGCTCGGCGCCGCGTCCACCGTGTACCACGCACATATCGCGGCCCGCCCCGAACTCGCCGGACGGCGCACCCTGTTCGTCGACCTTCCCGGTCACGGGATCAGCGACCGCCCCGCCGACTTCGGGTACACCCTGGAGGACCATGCGGACGCCCTGGCGGCGGTCCTGGACGCGGCCGGTGTGCGCGGCGCCGAGATCGTCGGGCACAGCATGGGCGGCGCCGTGGCCATCGTCCTCGCGCACCGGCACGGCGACCTCGTCTCCCGGCTCGTCGTCACCGAGGGCAACCTCGACCCGGATCCGCCGCGCACGGCGGGCAGCAGCGGAATCGCCGGCTACGAAGAGGACGCCTTCGTCCACGGCGGTGGCTACGCGCGCGTGCTCGCTCACGTGGGGCCGACGTGGGCGGCGACCATGCGCCTCGCCGACCCGCTCGCCCTGCACCGCAGCGCGGTCGCGCTCGTACGCGGCACGCGACCGACCATGCGCGAGATGTTCACGGCGTCGCCGGTCGAGCGCGTCTACCTCCAGGGCGCCCTGAGCGGCGAACTGCCCGGCCGCGAGGGCTTGGAAGCCGCCGGGGTGAAGGTCGTCGAGGTGTCGGGCGCGGGACACAACGTCATGTTCGACAACCCCGAGGCGTTCGCCGCGGTGGTCGCGGGCGTGCCGGTCGCGGGCGTGCGGAACGCGGGCCTGCCGGATGCGGGCGTGTCGGGCGAGGGCCTGTCGAGCGAGGGCTTGTCGGACGCCGCGGGCTAGGGCCTGTTGCGCAAATACGGTTGGGGAGTGGTGCCGAGCCCGGGACGTGAGTGAGGGCACCCGCGTCCGTCCCGGGCGGCATCGGCTTACGGCTTGGCGGCGTCGTGCGCGGACAGTTGCGGATACAGAAGGGCCGGGTCCTCGCCGAGCCGGGACTTCCACTGGGCCGTCCGCCCGTCGGCCAGCACTTCGAGGGAACCGGCCTCAAGACCGTCCAGCGCCGCCCTGGAGATCACATCAGGGTCCGACTTCTCATCCTCAACGCCGGCCATCATGTCGGTGTCGACGCTGGCCATGGCCAACGCCGTGACCTGGGTCCCCTGGCCGGCGAGTTCGCACCGGATGCCGTTGGTCAGCGCCCAGGCCGCGGCCTTGGACGCCCCATAGCTGTTGGAGTGCTCGTACGCCATCCACGCCATGACTGACAGCACGTTCAACACGGCACCGCCGCCATTGGCACGCAGGACCGGCGCGAAGGCGCGCACCATGCGCAGGGTGCCGAAGAAGTTGGTCTCCATCTCCAGCCGGATGTCCTCCTCCGCGCCGTCGGTGAGCCGGGCGAAGGTCGAGACGCCGGCGTTGTTGACGAGCAGTGTCGTGTCGTCGGCCAAGGCCGCGGCCCGGGTCACCGACGCGTCATCGGTGACGTCCAGCATCAATGGGACGACACCGGGAATCCGGGGGACGGTCTCGGGCCGGCGAGCGGCCGCATAGACCCTTTTGACGCCTCTGCGCCGCAACTCGGTGACGAAGCTGTGCCCGATACCACGGTTCGCGCCTGTGACCAGTGCGATCTCGTTTCGAATGTCCATGCCCGCTACGCTAAAACCTCACGCTGACGTGAGAGTCAAGCGTCGGAAGGAAGGACGGGGCGATGAAGATCGGAGAGCTCGCGCAGCGGGCCGGTGTGAGCGTGCGCGCGTTGCGCTACTACGAGGAGCAAGGTTTGCTCAGCCCGGAGCGCACACCGTCGGGACAGCGCCGCTACACCGAGGGCACCGTCGAGGTGGTGCGCCTGTTCCAGCAGTTCTACGCGGCCGGCCTCAGCAGCCGTTCCATCGCGACATTGCTGCCCTGCGTGAACAACGGGCACGTCACCGCCGCCCAGCGCCGAACGCTGCACGCCGAACGCGACCGCCTCGCGGCGAAGGTCGAGGAAATGACCCACACACTGCGCCGACTCGACCAGCTCATCACCGCTGCCGACCACCGCGGAGGGGCTGCGCAGAGCCACTCGTCGAGGACTGCGACCAGCACGGTGGCTTCGTAGCAGATGGCGAGCTTGTCGTACCGAGTGGGTGCGCCACGAGGCGCCATGGAATCGAGTGAGGTGAGAGACCTTCACCACCGGGTTGTCGTAGCAATCCGGTTGCAGCTGGGGGCAGTTTG
>NZ_JBVKBC010000039.1:0-61160 GCF_055639095.1 Streptomyces sp. NPDC107550 | reverse complement strand
GGCAAGGGGCAGATCTTCGTCAAGGGCGAGGTCATCAAGACGGTGCCCGAGTCGAAGATCGTGGAGACGCTGATCGAGGAGGCGATGAAGATCGCGGAGCAGATGGAGAAGGAGGGGGTGGCCTCCGGCGAGCCCACGGTGGCCATCGCCGGCTGACCCTGTTCCGGAGTCCCTTCGGGGACCTGAACGTACGTGGTCACCTGCGGCCCGGTGGGGGCTGATCGCGCAGTTCCCCGCGCCCCTGGGCAGTTATCCGGCGGAGGCCGGCTGCCCCTCGGGTCGCGCAGTTCCCCGCGCCCCTGAAGCATGCACTCCGTGCAGCTTCCCCAGGGGGAGGGTGCGACGCAGTCGCCCCTCCAGGGGCGCGGGGAACTGCGCGGCCAGCCACGACGCGAGTCGAGGCCGAAGAACCCGCCCGAAGGGGCTGCCACCTCAGGGGCGCGGGGAACTGGGCGCTCAGCCACGACGCGAGTCGAGGAAATCCGCCGGCCGGAGCCACCCACCCCCACTCAAGGGCGCAGGGCACTCGAAAGGCTCCCGGGGCCGACCGCCAGGTACAGTGCGGGGACCAGCCCCCGCCCGACGAAGGCCCCCGTACGTGTTGACTCAGACCACCACCCGGGTCCTCGAACCCAGCGACCTGGACGCCGCCCTCGCCGTACTGGACCGCGAGCCCGTGGCGAACGCCTTCGTGACCGCCCGAGTCCGCATCGCCGGCCTCGACCCCTGGCGCCTGGGCGGCGAGATGTGGGGCTGGTACGAGCACGGCATGCTCAGCTCCCTGTGCTACGCGGGAGCCAACCTCGTCCCCATCTGCGCCACGGACCGCGCGATCAGAGGCTTCGCGGACCGCGCCCGCAGGACAGGCCGCCGCTGCTCCTCGATCGTGGGCCCGGCGGAGCCCACCGCCCTGCTGTGGCGCCTGCTGGAGCCGTCCTGGGGCCCGGCCCGCGAGGTCCGCGAGCGCCAGCCCCTGATGGTCGCCGACCGCATGCCGGACGACATCACCCCGGACCCGTACGTGCGCCGCGTCCGCAAGGACGAGATGGACACGATCATGCCGGCGTGCGTGGCGATGTTCACCGAGGAGGTCGGCGTCTCCCCGCTGGCCGGCGACGGCGGCCTGCTCTACCAGGCCCGCGTCGCGGAACTCGTCGGCTCGGGCCGCTCCTTCGCCCGCCTCGACGCACACGGCAAGGTCGTCTTCAAGGCCGAGATCGGCGCCGCGACCGATCAGGTCTGCCAGATCCAGGGCGTCTGGGTCGCCCCCGAGTACCGCGGCAGGGGCCTCGCCGCCCCCGGCATGGCCGCCGTCCTGCGCTACGCCCTCGCCGACGTCGCCCCCCTCGTCAGCCTCTACGTCAACGACTTCAACACCCCGGCCCGCGCCGCCTACCGCCGCGTCGGCTTCGACGAGGTCGGCGCCTTCATGAGCGTCCTCTTCTAGCACCCGCCGTTCGGGCCTGGGCAGGGGCGCCCGGGGTACCCTCCGGGCATGCCGCACCGTAACCGTACGGACGACGCCGTCACCATCGGCCCGCTCGACCTGACCGCCCGCGTCGACGAGGCGCTCGCCGTGCAGGCCCAGGCCTTCGGCCTCGGCGAGGACGAGATCGCGGTGCGCCGCCAGATCGTGCTGCGGCACATCACGTACCCCGGCGCCGGCGCGCTCGGCGCCACCACCGCCTCCGGCCGGCTCGTCGGCTTCGTCTACGGCATGCCCAACGACCGCACCCACTGGTGGTCCACCGTCGTCGAGCCGTACCTGCGCTCGCGCGGTACCGAGGACTGGCTCGACGACTCGTTCGTCATCACCGAACTCCACGTCCACCCGAGCCACCAGAACCGGGGCGTCGGCCGCGCCCTGATCACCCGGATCACCGACACCGCCGTACAGCCCCGCTCGATCCTCTCCGCGATCGACGTCGACAGCCCGGCCCGGGGCCTGTACCACTCCCTCGGCTACGCCGACCTGGCCCGGCAGGTCCACTTCCCGAGCGCGCCGCGCCCGTACGCCGTGATGGGCGCGCCCCTGCCGCTGCGCCGCAGGACCTGACCGATTACCGGCCGCGCCGCGCACCCGGCTAACCTCCTGGCATCACCCTTTCGTAGCAGGAGTCAGAAATCATGGCCAAGGTCCAGGTCCAGCGCATGTCCCGCTTGATGGTGAAGACGCTGCGCGACGACCCGGCGGACGCCGAGGTGCTCAGCCACAAGCTCCTGGTCCGCGCCGGTTTCGTGCGCCGCACCGCCGCCGGAGTCTGGTCCTGGCTGCCGCTCGGGAAGAAGGTCCTGGCCAACGTCGAGCGCGTCGTGCGCGAGGAGATGGACGCCATCGGCGCCCAGGAGGTCCTGCTCCCCGCCCTGCTGCCCAAGGAGCCGTACGAGGCGACCGGCCGCTGGGAGGAGTACGGCGCCGAGCTGTTCCGCCTCAACGACCGCAAGGGCGGTGACTATCTCCTCGGCCCGACCCACGAGGAGATCTTCACCCAGCTCGTCAAGGACCAGTGCACGTCCTACAAGGACCTGCCCGTGATCCTGTACCAGATCCAGACGAAGTACCGCGACGAGGCCCGCCCCCGCGCCGGCATTCTGCGCGGCCGCGAGTTCCAGATGAAGGACTCGTACTCCTTCGACCTCGCCGACGAGGGCCTCGCCGAGTCCTACGCCCTGCACCGCGCCGCCTACCAGCGCATCTTCGAGCGCCTCGGCCTCGACTACCGCATCTGCGCCGCGACCGCCGGTGCCATGGGCGGCTCCAAGTCCGAGGAGTTCCTCGCCCCGGCCGCCGCCGGCGAGGACACCTTCGCCGACTGCCCGAACTGCGACTACGCGGCCAACACCGAGGCCATCACCTTCGCGCTCAAGGCCGTCGACGCGGACGGCGTGCCCGCGCTGGAGGAGATCCCCACGCCGGACACCCCGACCATCGAGACGCTCGCCGCGCACCTCGGGGTCGAGCCCTCCGCCACCCTGAAGAACCTGCTGGTCAAGGTGGACGGCGAGATCGTCGCCGTCGGCGTGCCCGGTGACCGTGAGGTCGACATGGACAAGGTCGAGGCGCACTTCGCCCCGGCCGCCGTCGAACTGGTCACCGCCGAGGACTTCGAGGGCCGCCCCGACCTCGTCCGCGGATACGTCGGCCCGCAGGGTCTGGAGAAGGTCCAGTACATCGCCGACCCGCGCGTCGCCCCCGGTACCGCGTGGATCACCGGCGCCAACAAGGACGGCCTGCACGCCAGGAACGTCGTCGCCGGGCGCGACTTCGAGGTCGACGCGTACGTGGACGTCGTCGTCGTCCAGGAAGGCGACCCGTGCCCCCGGTGCGGCACCGGCCTCAAGCTGGACCGCGCCATCGAGATCGGGCACATCTTCCAGCTCGGCCGCAAGTACGCCGACGCCTTCCAGCTCGACGTCCTCGGGCAGAACGGCAAGCCCGTGCGCGTCACCATGGGCTCGTACGGGATCGGCGTGTCCCGCGCGGTCGCCGCGCTGGCCGAGCAGCACGCCGACGACAAGGGGCTCGTCTGGCCGGAGGAGATCGCGCCGGCGGATGTGCATGTGGTCGCGGCGGGCAAGGCGTTGCAGACCGAGCTGGCGCTCGAGGTTTCCGAGAAGCTGGCCGAGGCGGGTGTACGGGTTCTGGTCGATGACCGGCCGGGGGTGTCGCCCGGGGTCAAGTTCACGGACTCCGAGTTGATCGGTGTGCCGCAGATTCTTGTCGCGGGGCGGCGGGCGGCCGAGGGTGTCCTCGAACTCAAGGACCGCCGCACCGGCACCCGAGAAGAACTCCCCCTGTCAGAAGCCCTGACCCGCCTGACGAAGTAAACGCCGATACCCCGCGCCCCGCTCCTCAATCGCCGGAGGGGCTGGGAGTTGGCGCTCAGGCCAGTCCCGCCTCAGAGCCAGTTGGCGAATTCCAGGAGGTTTTCCGCGTCGCGGGGCCGCCCCACGCGAAGGGCGCGGACACCGGACTCGACGGCGCGGAACAACGTCCAGCCCCGAAGCCGCCCCGCATCCACCTCCAACGACTCCGCAAGCCGCTTCACCCGCCGCCGAGTGATCGCCGGCCCGGAGGGCGACCCGATCAGATCCTCGACCCGGTCACGGACCAGCCGCGCCAGATCGAACGCGCACTCACCCACCACGGGATCCGGCCCCACGGCCAGCCACGGCGTCCGCTCACCCTGAAGCACCTTCGACTGCCGGAACGTCCCGTGCAGCAACCGCAGTTCCGGCGGCCCCGCGACCAACTCCTCGCGCGCCCCGAGCGCCGCGTCCACCAGCGGCCCGACCTCGGCGAAAGCCGCCACGCTCGCCCGCATCGCCGCCGCCTGCCTCCCCGTACGCTCCACGACGGTCTCGCACTCGCGCCACGCCGGCGGGTCCACCCACAGCCGCCGCAGCGTGCCCGCCGCCTCAAGCAGCGCCTTCGCCTCCGGCAACGTACGCACCGACACCTCGGGATGCAGCCGCTCCAGCAGCAGCGCGCCGTCCTGCCCGCCGGGCCCCGCGACCAGCTCCCCGTCCAGGAGCCGCACCGCGCCGAGCCCGCCCCAGTGCGCGAGCGCCGCCCGCTCAGCCTCCGGCCGGAACCGCTCCGGCGCCAGCTTCAGGACCGCCGGCGACCCGTCCGCCGTACGGACGTGCGCGACCAGGCTGCTGCGGCCGCCGGGCACGTGCACGCGCTCGACGCTCACCCCGCGCCGCTGGGCCGCCCGGTCGAGCAGGGCGCCGGCCTCGTCGAGCCACGCCGAGGCACCCTCGTCGCGCACCTCGCCGAGCGCGTTCACCAGTCGCCGCGGCGGTTCGAAAGCCATGCGCGAGGATTCCCTTCCCACGTGTGCCTACGTGCTCGGCTTCCCCGAGGAAGCCGAGGGCGAACCGGACGATGAGGCGGTCGGCACCGCGGCCCGTTCGGTGAGCCCAGGGAAGGCTACGCTCCCGTCGCGCCAGCGCACCGCACGCACCGCGGCCTCCCGCAGCGCGTCGGCCGCGCCCCGGCGCCGCTCGCCGGCCGCCGCCCGCACGAGGTCCGAGTACACGCCCGCGACCCGCTCCTCAAGCTCCGCGGCGAGCCGGGCGGCGGCCGCCGCGTCGGGCACCGGGAACGGCAGCGCGTACGCCCCCGCCGACTCCTCCGGCGTCCCGCCGAGGTCACGGACCGCGCGCCGCAGCGCGTCCCGTCGCGCGCGATGCGCGTCGTACGCCTCGCGGGCCTGCGCACGGCGCCCCTCGCCGATCCGGCCGCCGACGACCCCGTACCCGTACACCGCCGCGTGTTCGGCCCGCAGGGCGGCCTGTACGGCCGCCAGCAGATCGTTCTCCGTCATCCGCTCAGTCCTTCGTCAGCAGGTACGCGTGGCCCGCGCCCGCCGCCGCCACGGAGGCGAGCAGCCTGGCCAGTTCCGGCGGGGCGTCCACGAGCGCGGCCAGCCGCCGGTCGGACAGCTCCCGCTCGGCCGCCGCCAGCGCCCTCAGCACGTCCTCGCCCGCGACCGGCGGCGTCGACGGCGAGGGCGCGGCCGAGGGGCGCCGGGCGCCGCCGAAGGCCCGTACGTGCCGCTCCACCTCGTCGCGCAGCGGCACGAGGCGCGCCGCGAGCGCGGGCACGGCGGCGACGGCCTCGTCGTAGCGCCCGAGCAGGTCCGCGCTCTCGCGCGCGGCCCGCGCCCGCAGCCGCCGGTCGAGCCGGGCGGAGGGCGCGCCCTGGCCGCCGCTCGCGCCCCCGCCGTCCGAGCAGCCGGTCAGCAGCGCGGCGCCGGTCGCCGAGGCCAGCAGGGACCCCAGCAGGGATCTACGACGGGGCCCGGGGCGGGCCTGGGAGGTGAGCGGCACGGAGGGCGTCCTCGGAGGGAAGGATTCGATGAGGTTCACGAAGGTGGTACTGGTGAGCGGGTGATCACCGTACCGCCGCCCACCGACAGGTGGACGGCAACACCCCCTCGGACCGGATACCCTTTGACCTGACGCGCAGGGAAAGCAAGCCATCACAACAGCACACGCGGCCGAGGAGTCACCCGGATGAGCACCACCCAGAACGAGAGGCTGCGGGAGCTGCTGGAACCGCTCGTCAGCTCGCACGGGCTCGATCTCGAAGAGGTCGAGGTGGCCTCGGTAGGACGCAAGCGGGTGCTGCGTGTGGTCGTCGACTCCGACGACGGCGCCGACCTCGACGCGATCGCCGATGTGAGCCGCGCGCTCTCGGCGAAGCTCGACGAGAGCGACGCGATGGGCGAGGGCGAGTACGAGCTGGAGGTCGGCACCCCCGGCGCGGAGCGCCCCCTGACCGAGCACCGGCACTACGTCCGGGCCACGGGCCGCCTCGTGAAGTTCCAGCTCACCCCCGAAGCCGGCGACGGCGAGCTGGTCGCACGCATCCTCACGGTCGACGACGAGGGTCTCGACCTGGAAGTACCGGGCGTCAAGGGCCGCAAGCCCACCGCCCGCAGGATCGGCTTCGACGCGATCGCCAAGGCGCGCGTCCAGGTCGAGTTCAACCGCAAGAACGACGACGCTTAAAAAAGAAGCTCACAAGAGAAGAGGAGGCGTAGCCGTGGACATCGACATGAGTGCCCTGCGGGGTCTGGTCCGGGAGAAGGAGATCTCCTTCGATCTGCTGGTAGAGGCGATCGAGTCGGCCCTCCTCATCGCCTACCACCGCACCGAGGGAAGCCGCCGCCACGCGCGCGTGAAGCTCGACCGCGACAGCGGGCACGTGACGGTCTGGGCGAAGGAGGACGCGGCCGACCTCGACGAGGGCCAGGAGCCGCGCGAGTTCGACGACACGCCCTCCGACTTCGGCCGGATCGCCGCCACGACCGCCAAGCAGGTCATCCTGCAGCGGCTGCGCGACGCCGAGGACGACGCGACGCTCGGCGAGTACGCGGGCCGCGAGGGCGACATCGTCATGGGCCAGGTCCAGCAGGGGCGCGACCCGAAGAACGTACTGGTGGACATCGGCAAGCTGGAGGCCATCCTGCCGGTGCAGGAGCAGGTCCCCGGCGAGGAGTACCCGCACGGCCTGCGGCTGCGCAGCTATGTGGTGCGTGTCGCCAAGGGCGTGCGCGGCCCGTCCGTGACGCTCTCGCGCACCCACCCGAACCTCGTGAAGAAGCTGTTCGCGCTGGAGGTGCCGGAGATCGCCGACGGGTCCGTCGAGATCGCCGCCATCGCGCGCGAGGCGGGCCACCGCACGAAGATCGCGGTCCGCTCCACCCGCAGCGGTCTGAACGCCAAGGGCGCCTGCATCGGCCCGATGGGCGGCCGCGTGCGCAACGTCATGGGCGAGCTGAACGGCGAGAAGATCGACATCGTCGACTGGTCCGACGACCCGGCCGAGATGGTCGCCAACGCGCTCTCCCCGGCCCGGGTCTCCAAGGTCGAGGTCGTCGACTTCGGCGCCCGCTCGGCCCGCGTGACCGTGCCGGACTACCAGCTCTCGCTGGCCATCGGCAAGGAGGGCCAGAACGCCCGCCTCGCCGCGCGGCTGACCGGCTGGCGCATCGACATCCGGCCCGACACCGAGCAGGACGACACCGCCCGGGACGCCTGAGCCGGCCCCCGGAGGGCGTCGCGCCGGGAATAAATCCTGGCGCGACGCGCTCGCAGCACGACAGTATGTAACGAAACGGCCGTTCGATTTTTGCCCCAAAGGGGTGAGGTCGGTACGGGGAGGTAGACTTAAGCGTGTCTGGCCGGACGCAAGCCCGCGCCTGCCCTGAGCGAACCTGTGTGGGTTGCCGGGAGCGAGCGGCCAAGAGCGATCTGTTGCGGATCGTGGTGATCGAGGGTGAATGCGTCCCCGATGATCGCGGTACGCTGCCCGGCCGGGGTGCGTACGTGCACCCCACCGCGGTCTGTCTCGACCTGGCGGTTCGCCGCCGGGCTTTCCAGCGGGCCTTCAGAGCCCCTGGACCGTTCGACACGACGGCCCTGCGCCACCGTGTCGATCGGGCAACACCGTAAAACGTGCCGTACGGAACCCCCGTGCGGTCCTGGTACCTCGCGATGTGGAAGTAGGTCGAGATTGCGATGAGCACTCGATGAGTACGCGATGAGTACGCCCATGAAGTAGCGACGGTCCGGCGACTGAACCCGGACCTAAAAGGAGCGAAGTGGCTAAGGTCCGGGTATACGAACTCGCCAAGGAGTTCGGAGTAGAGAGCAAGGTCGTCATGGCCAAGCTCCAAGAACTCGGTGAATTCGTACGGTCGGCGTCCTCGACCATCGAGGCGCCTGTAGTACGCAAGTTGACTGACGCCCTCCAGCAGGGCAACGGCGGCGGCAAGCCGGCGTCGAAGAAGGCCGCGCCCGCGAAGCCCGCGGCGCCGCGTCCCACCCCCTCTCCCGCGCAGGCCTCCAAGCCCGCCGCCCCGCGCCCGGGTCCGGCTGCGCCGAAGCCCGCCGCGGAGAAGCCCGCGTCCCCGGCGGCGCCGGGTCCGCGTCCCACCCCTGGTCCCAAGCCGGCGTCGGCCCCCAAGCCCGCGTCCCCGGCTCCGACCACGCCCGAGTTCACCGCTCCGGCCGCCTCGGAGGCCCCCGCGGCCCCGAAGCCGGCCGGCGCCCGCCCCGGTGCCCCCAAGCCCGGCGGCACGCGTCCGGCGCCCGCTCAGGGCGGCGGCCAGGGCCAGCAGCGCGGTGACCGTCAGGGTGCCCCGCGCCCCGGCGGCCAGGGCGGCGGTCAGGGCCAGCGTCCGGGCGGTGCCCGTCCCTCGGGTCCGCGTCCGGGCAACAACCCCTTCACCTCCGGCGGTTCCACCGGCATGGCGCGCCCGCAGGCGCCCCGTCCGGGCGGCGCCCCGCGTCCCGGCGGCCAGGGTGCCCCGGGCGGTCCGCGTCCGCAGGGCGCCGGCCAGGGTGGTCCCCGTCCGCAGGGTCAGGGCGGTCCCCGTCCGACGCCCGGCGGCATGCCCCGTCCGCAGGGCGGCGCCGGCGCGGCCGGCCCCCGTCCCGGCGGCGGCAACCGTCCGAACCCCGGCATGATGCCGCAGCGTCCCGCCGCGGGCCCGCGCCCGGGTCCGGGTGGCGGCGGCCGTGGTCCCGGCGGCGGCGGTCGCCCGGGTGGCGGCGGCGGTCGTCCCGGTGGCGGCGGCTTCGCCGGTCGTCCCGGTGGCGGCGGCGGTGGCGGTTTCGCCGGCCGTCCCGGTGGTCCCGGTGGCGGTGGCGGCGGCTTCGCCGGCCGTCCCGGTGGCGGCGGTGGCCGTCCCGGCTTCGGCGGTCGTCCCGGTGGTCCGGGTGGCCGTGGTGGCACGCAGGGTGCGTTCGGCCGTCCCGGCGGGCCCGCCCGTCGTGGCCGCAAGTCGAAGCGTCAGAGGCGCCAGGAGTACGAGGCCATGCAGGCCCCGTCGGTCGGCGGCGTCATGCTGCCTCGCGGCAACGGCGCCACCGTGCGCCTGTCGCGCGGTGCGTCCCTCACCGACTTCGCGGAGAAGATCAACGCGAACCCGGCGTCGCTCGTCGGCGTGATGATGAACCTCGGCGAGATGGTCACTGCCACGCAGTCCGTCTCCGACGAGACGCTGAAGCTCCTCGCGGACGAGATGAACTTCGTCCTCGAGATCGTCAGCCCCGAGGAGGAGGACCGCGAGCTGCTCGAGTCCTTCGACATCGAGTTCGGCGAGGACGAGGGCGGCGAGGACATGCTCGTCTCCCGTCCGCCGGTCGTGACCGTCATGGGTCACGTCGACCACGGTAAGACCCGCCTGCTCGACACCATCCGCAAGACGAACGTCATCGCGGGCGAGGCCGGCGGCATCACGCAGCACATCGGCGCGTACCAGGTCACGACGGAGGTGAACGAGGAGGAGCGCAAGATCACCTTCATCGACACCCCCGGTCACGAGGCCTTCACCGCCATGCGTGCCCGTGGTGCGAAGTCGACCGACATCGCGATCCTCGTGGTCGCGGCCAACGACGGCGTCATGCCGCAGACGGTCGAGGCGCTCAACCACGCCAAGGCCGCCGAGGTCCCGATCGTCGTCGCGGTCAACAAGATCGACGTCGAGGGCGCCGACCCGACCAAGGTGCGCGGTCAGCTCACCGAGTACGGTCTGGTGGCCGAGGAGTACGGCGGCGACACCATGTTCGTCGACATCTCCGCCAAGCAGGGTCTGAACATCGACTCCCTGCTGGAGGCCGTGGTCCTGACCGCGGACGCCTCGCTCGACCTGCGGGCCAACCCGGAGCAGGACGCGCAGGGCATCGCGATCGAGTCCCACCTCGACCGCGGCCGCGGTGCCGTCTCCACCGTCCTCGTCCAGCGCGGCACGCTGCGCATCGGCGACACGATGGTGGTCGGCGACGCGTACGGCCGAGTCCGCGCGATGCTCGACGACAACGGCAACAACGTCGAGGAAGCGGGTCCCTCGACCCCCGTCCTCGTGCTCGGTCTCACCAACGTCCCGGGTGCCGGCGACAACTTCCTGGTGGTCGACGAGGACCGTACGGCCCGTCAGATCGCCGAGAAGCGTGCCGCCCGTGAGCGCAACGCCAACTTCGCGCGGCGCGGCGTCCGGTTCTCCCTGGAGAACCTGGACGAGGCCCTCAAGGCCGGTCTGGTGCAGGAGCTCAACCTCATCATCAAGGGCGACGCGTCCGGTTCGGTGGAGGCCCTCGAGTCCTCGCTGCTCCAGCTCGACGTCGGCGAAGAGGTCGACATCCGTGTCCTGCACCGCGGTGTGGGTGCGGTCACCGAGTCCGACATCAACCTGGCGACCGGCTCCGACGCCATCGTCATCGGCTTCAACGTCCGGGCAGCCGGCCGTGCGCAGCAGATGGCGGAGCGCGAGGGCGTCGACGTCCGGTACTACTCGGTGATCTACCAGGCCATCGAGGAGATCGAGGCGGCCCTCAAGGGCATGCTCAAGCCGGAGTACGAGGAGGTCGAGCTCGGCACGGCGGAGATCCGCGAGGTCTTCAAGTCGTCCAAGCTGGGCAACATCGCCGGTGTGCTCGTCCGGTCCGGCGAGGTCAAGCGCAACACCAAGGCGCGCCTGCTGCGCGATGGCAAGGTCATCGCGGAGAACCTCAACATCTCCGGGCTGCGTCGCTTCAAGGACGACGTCACCGAGATCCGCGAAGGGTTCGAGGGCGGTATCAACCTCGGCAACTTCAACGACATCAAGGTCGACGACGTCATCGCGACGTACGAGATGCGCGAGAAGCCGCGCGCCTGATCCGCACGGCGACCGTCCGGGGCCGGTCGGCGGGGAGCTTCCCTTCGGGGAATTCCCGTCGATCGGCCCCGGCCGTTGCGTGTACGGTTCCGGTATCGGCACGGGCCGGCCCGGCCGCAGCCGTACGAACCCGAACCGGCGGGACATCCGGACACACATGTACGTGGGGACCCTCTCCTTCGACCTGCTCCTCGGCGACGTCCACTCGCTGAAGGAGAAACGCTCCCTCGTGCGGCCCATCGTGGCCGAGCTCCAGCGCAAGTACGGGGTGAGCGCGGCGGAGACCGACCACCAGGACCTGCATCGCAGGGCCGGCATCGGGCTCGCGCTGGTCTCGGGGGACACGGGCCATCTCAGCGATGTGCTGGACCGCTGCGAGCGCCTGGTCGCGGCGCGGCCCGAGGTGGAACTGCTCTCGGTTCGACGCAGGCTCCACAGCGACGAAGACTGAACTCACAAGCAAGAAGAAGTACTCAGAAGGAGACGGACCAGTGGCCGACAACGCGCGCGCCAAGAGGCTTGCGGACCTCATCCGAGAGGTGGTGGCCCAGAAGCTGCAGCGCGGGATCAAGGACCCGCGGCTCGGCTCCCACGTCACCATCACGGACACCCGCGTCACGGGTGACCTCAGGGAGGCGACCGTCTTCTACACGGTGTACGGGGACGACGAGGAGCGGGCCGAGGCCGCCGCCGGCCTGGAGAGCGCCAAGGGCATCCTGCGCTCCGCGGTCGGCGCCGCGGCCGGCGTGAAGTTCACCCCGACCCTCACCTTCGTCGCCGACGCCCTCCCGGACAACGCCCGCACCATCGAGGACCTCCTCGACAAGGCGCGCCAGTCCGACGCCAAGGTGCGCGAGGCGTCCGCGGGCGCCACGTTCGCCGCCGGCGCCGACCCGTACCGCAAGCCCGAGGACGACGACGGGGACGCCCCGGACGAGGACGGCGACGCACGGGCATGACCGACCGCACCAAGACGCCCGACGGACTTGTCATCGTCGACAAGCCGTCGGGCTTCACCTCGCACGACGTCGTGGCCAAGATGCGCGGCATCGCCAAGACGCGCCGCGTCGGCCACGCCGGCACGCTCGACCCGATGGCGACCGGCGTCCTCGTGCTCGGCGTCGAGCGCGCCACCAAGCTCCTCGGCCATCTCGCGCTGACCGAGAAGGAGTACCTGGGCACGATCCGCCTCGGGCAGAACACCCTGACCGACGACGCCGAGGGCGACATCACCTCCAGCACGGACGCCTCCGGTGTGCGCCGGGACGCGATCGACGCGGGGATCGCCAAGCTGAGCGGCGACATCATGCAGGTGCCGTCCAAGGTCAGCGCCATCAAGATCAACGGCGTGCGCTCCTACAAGCGGGCGCGCGAGGGCGAGGAGTTCGAGATCCCCGCCCGGCCCGTCACGGTCTCCTCGTTCGCCGTGTACGACGTCCGGGACGCGGTCGCCGAGGACGGCACGCCCGTGCTCGACCTCGTCGTCTCCGTGGTCTGCTCCTCCGGCACCTACATCCGCGCGCTCGCCCGCGACCTCGGCGCCGACCTCGGCGTCGGCGGACATCTGACCGCGCTGCGCCGCACGCGCGTCGGCCCGTACAAGCTGGACAGCGCGCGCACCCTGGACCAGCTCCAGGAGTCGCTGACCGTGATGCCGGTCGCCGAGGCCGCGAGCGCCGCGTTCCCGCGCTGGGACGTCGACGCCCGGCGCGGCAAGCTGCTGCTCAACGGGGTGCGCCTGGAGATGCCGGGGGAGTACGCGGGGGCCGGTCCGGTCGCCGTGTTCGACCCGGAGGGCGTCTTTCTCGCGCTGGTCGAGGAGTCGAAGGGCAAGGCCAAGAGCCTGGCGGTCTTCGCCTGACGGCGCGTTCTGTCGCGCAGCGGGGCCCGGAAGGGCTCCCCGGGGTCTTCCGAGACCCCGGGGAGCCCTCCCGGGCCCTTCTCGTTCTTCGCGGCGGTGTACGGGGAGGCCGGCCGGCGGGCCTGGGAGTCCGGGTGCGGGGGAGCGGTGGCGGGGTGGGGCCGCCGCCGCTCCTCCTTCTCCTCCGCCCCCCCACCCCAGGTCTGTCCACCGGGGGCCCGTGATTCACCCCATCGAGCGGGCGCTCGGAGTGAACCGGGGGAGCGCAGGGGGGCGCGTTCGGGGAGAGCGCTGTCCCGCTGATCACCCGGCGGCTACCGTCGTCCCGAGGGGGTGTGACGCGGACGCGGTGGGAGGATCACGGCATGCACGATCCGCCGCTGGTCCGGATCGCCGATCCGGCCGGGCGGCCGCGCGGCACGGGGTTCGTCGCCGACGACCGCGGCACCGTCCTCACCGGCCACGAGGCGGTCGACGGCCTCCCGCACCTCGTCCTGCACGCCCCCGACGGCACCGCCGTCACCGTGGACCGCCGGGCCGTGCTGCCGCTGCCGCACCTCGCGCTCGCCCTCATCGCCACCGAAGGGCTCCACGGCTTCGACGTACCGCCGCTGCCCGTAGCGGCCGACACCCCGCTGACCTGCGGCGCGTACGTCCGGATCGCCGCCGCCGGCTGGCGTGAGGCCCGGGTGCTCGGGCACACCGCCGTCACGTACACCGAAGGGGGCCGCCGCCATGCCCTCGGCGGCGCGCTCGAACTGGCCGTGGGCACGGCGGGCGCCGACGCCCTGTGCGCGGGCGGCGGCGCGGCGGGCGGGCCCGTCCTGGACGCCGCGACCGGCGCCGTCGTCGCCGTCCTCGGCACCGCCCTGCACAGCGCCCACGCCGCCGCCGGACTCGCCGTACCGCTGCACGCGGTGGCCGCCCGCGAACCCGGAGGGCCGCTCGCCCGGCTCCTGGAGCGGAATTCCGCGACCGTGCCCGCCTACGGGCCCGACCTCAACCTCGCGGCCGTCCTCCAGCTCGCCGCCGTCTCCGTCGCCGGGGACGGGCCCGCAGCCCCCGCCGTGGACCCGGTCGAACGGCCCGAGGTGACCCGGGAGCTGGCCCACTTCACCGAGGGCACCGCCCGCGTGCTCGCCCTCGTCGGCGACCCGGGCACCGGGCGCACCACCGAACTCGCCGCGTTCGCCGCCCGCCGCGCCACCGCCCCCGAAAGCGCCGCGCCCACGCTCTGGCTGCGCGGCGCCGACCTCGACGGCGCCGACACCGGGGTGGCCGACGCCGTGGCCCGCGCCCTGGAGCGCGCCGCCCGTATCGTCGCCGCCGCCCGCGACACGGACCCCGCCGGGCTCGGGGAGCTGACGCCCGAGCGGGTCGCGGCCGCCGCCCGCGCCGCCGGGCGCCCCCTCGTGCTGCTGCTCGACGGGCCCGAGGAGATGCCGCCCGTCCTCGCCCACCGCCTCGCCGCGTGGACCCGGGGCACCGAGCGCTGGCTCGCGGCGACCGGCACCCGGCTCGTCGTCGCGTGCCGCACCGAGTACTGGGAGCAGGCCGGCGAACTGTTCCACCGCGCGACCCTGCACGGGCGCGGCACCGGCCTGCCCGCGTGCGTGCGGATCGGGGAGCTGACCGCCGAGCAGGCGGAGCGGGCGCGCGGGCGGCTCGGCCTGCCGCCCGGCGCCCTCGCCGAGGCCGACGAGCGGCACCCGCTGGCGCTGCGGCTGCTGCGCGAGGTGCGGGCCGCGCTCCCCGGCGACGTCGAGGGCCGCCCCGGGCGGGACGAGGTCTTCGGCGCCCACCTCGACCTCATGTGCCTGCGCGTCGCGGTCCGCCTCGCCGCCGCCGACGGAAGCGTGCGCGGCCGGGGCGTCGCCCGCCTCGCCGCCCGCGTCGCCGGACAGGTCCACGAGGCGGCCCGCCGCAGCCTCGGCCCCGGCCAGGGCGAACTGTCGCGCGGCGCCTTCGAGGAACTGTTCCCCTGGGGCGCCCTGCACGGCGTCACCGGCTGGGCCCGGGCCGTGCTCACCGAGGGCCTGCTCGTCCCCGCGGGCGGCGGCTACCGCTTCGCCCACGAGGAGTTCGCCGACTGGCTCCAGGGCCTGCACCTCGACCTCGACGCGGCCCTCGACGCCCTCGTCCTGCGCCGCAGGGGCGAGAGCGCCGTCCCCGTGCCGCGCCACCGCGCGGGCCCTGTCGTACGGGCCCTGCTCCTCGTCGAGCGCGGCGCCGGGCCCGACGCGCTCGCCGCCCGGCTGCGCGAACTCGGCGCGTGGCTCGTCGCCCACCGACGCGCCGCCGCCGACGGCGGTGTGCGGGGGACCGGCGCAGGGGAGGAGGCCCGCTGGTGGGCCGCGCACCTGGCCGCGCAGACCCTGCTGCGCGTGCCCGACCCGGGCGCCTACACCGACGTCCTGGAGGAGTACGCCGACCACGCCGTCCTCGGGCCCGCGTTCTGGACCGCGCTGCCCGTCGACGACGACCTGCGGTTCGCGCTGCTGCGCCGGCTCGTCGTGCACGACCACCCGCCCGCCGACGGGCCCGAGGAGCGGTCCGGCGGGCGTTACCTCGACGCGGTCGCCGCGCTGCTCGCCGCCGACCCGCAGCGCGTCCAGCGCCGGCTCACGCACTGGTTCGACGACGAGCGGGAACTGCCCGCGCTGCCGCACGCCAGCGTCGCCACCGCGGCCCAGGCCCTCCTGCACACCCACCGGCACCGGGCCCCCGACGACCTCACCGACGCCCTCGCCGACCGCGCCCACCCGCGCGCCGACGAACTCCTCGCCGCCCTCGCCGACGAGGAGCCCACCGCCCTGTGCCGGGCCGTGGAGCGCTGGGCGCACGACGAGCGGCCCGAGCGCCGCGTCGCCGCCCTCACCCACGCGCGGCGCGTCGCCGCGCGGGCCGCCACCGACGCCGACCGGGACCGGCTGCGGCGCGCCGCACTCGCCCTCCTCGCCGACCCCGCCGACCAGGCCCTGCACGGCGGCGCCCTGGCCCTGCTCGTACGGGACCCGCAGGCGCGGCCCGCGCATCTGGAACAGGCGCTCGCCCGGTTCGCCGCCGGGGACGCCGCACTGCCCGCCGCCGCCTTCGCCCCGGCCCTGGACAGCCACCCCGAGCCCGTCCTCGCCGCCTTCCGGACCCGGCTGCTGACCGGCGGCCCGGACACCGGGGAGATCCTCGCCGCGCTCGCCGCCCCGGACGCCCCCGCCCTCGCGCGCCGTGCCGCCGTCCTCGTACGGGACCTCGCCCTGGCCCGGCCGGACGCGGCGCCGGAGGTCGCGGCGTACGCCGAGCGGCGGCTCGAACGCGGGCCGGCGGAGCGAGCCGTACTGTTTCCGCTGGTCAGCGAGCTGCTGCGGGACGGGTCCGCCGTGCTGCGCGGGGCGCTCGCGCCGGTCCTCGCCGCGCCCGGCAGCCCCGGCTCGCGGGCCCTGCGGACGGAACTGCTCGACGTGCTGCTCGCCCGCGAGAGCGACGACGACGTCCTCGACGCGCTCCTCGCAGCCGTCGCGCGCGGCGCCGCCCGGCGCGGTGAGGCCCGCACCCAGGACCTCGTGCGGCGCACCGGCGCGCTGCTCGCCCGTACCCCCGAGGGCGCGGCCCGCCTCGACCGGCGGCTTGTGGAGCTGGCGGGCACCGTGCCCGGGTTCGCGGAGCTGGTGACGCGGCTGCTCGGGGCCGCGCCCGAGCAGGGTCCGGCGCTCGTCGGGCCCGCCGCGCGGCAGGCCCTCGCGGACCTGGCCGCGCCCCGGGTGCCCGCCTGACACCGTTCGCCGCCCGATGCGAGGCGCGGGCGGGCGGCATGGCACTCTTAGACCTGCGTATTGGGCAGACAGACGTAACGGTCGTACACAGGTTCGGCGAGGAGCAATCACCGTGCAGCGCTGGCGTGGCTTGGAGGACATCCCCGAGGACTGGGGGCGCAGCGTCGTCACCATCGGTTCCTACGACGGGGTGCACCGTGGGCACCAGCTCATCATCGGGCGGACCGTCGAGCGGGCGCGGGAGCTGGGCGTTCCCGCGGTCGTCGTCACGTTCGACCCGCACCCGAGCGAGGTCGTACGGCCCGGCTCGCACCCGCCGCTGCTCGCGCCGCACCACCGGCGCGCCGAACTCATGGCGGACCTCGGCGTGGACGCCGTGCTGATCCTGCCGTTCACCAGCGAATTCTCGCGGCTGTCGCCCGCCGACTTCGTCGCCAAGGTGCTCGTCGACAAGCTGCACGCCCGGCTCGTCGTCGAAGGGCCCAACTTCCGTTTCGGCCACAAGGCCGCGGGCGACGTCGCGTTCCTCGCCGAGCAGGGCGGCACCTACGACTTCGAGGTCGAGATCATCGACCTCAAGGTCTCCGGCACGGCGGGCGGCGGCGCGCCGTTCTCCTCCACGCTGACCCGGCGCCTGGTCGCCGAGGGCGATGTCGAGGGCGCCGCCGAGATCCTCGGCCGTCCGCACCGCGTCGAAGGCGTCGTCGTACGGGGTGCGCAGCGCGGCCGCGAACTCGGCTTCCCCACGGCCAACGTGGAGACCCTGCCGCACACCGCGATCCCCGCCGACGGGGTGTACGCGGGGTGGCTGCACGTGGCCGGCGAGGCGATGCCCGCGGCGATCTCCGTCGGGACGAACCCGCAGTTCGAGGGCACCGAGCGGACCGTCGAGGCGTACGCCATCGACCGCGTCGGGCTCGATCTGTACGGGCTGCACGTCGCCGTGGACTTCCTCGCGTTCGTGCGCGGCATGGCGACCTTCGACTCGCTCGACGCGCTGGTCGCGGCCATCGGCGACGACGTGAAGCGGTCGCGTGACCTCATCGACGCGTATCAGGGGCAGCCGCGCGGCTGAGACGCGGGTCACACCGGTCGCGGCCGGGGTGATGTCACACTTCCGGGCCCTGGTCCGTCAGGTAGGTGTCAGCGCATCTACGACGATGAATCAGGGAGTTCCCATGGAACCGCGTCTGAACATGTTCGCCAGCCCCGCCGCCCTCGGGTTCGTCAAGCGGCTGGTCGGGGCGCACCTGCCGCTCGCCGACACGGGGCTGCCGCAGGCCGTGCAGGAACTGGTGAAGATCCGGGCCAGCCAGATCAACGGCTGCACGGGGTGCCTCGACATGCACACGAAGGAGGCGGCCGCGGCGGGGGAGACGACGCAGCGGATGCTGCTCGTCGCCGCGTGGCGGGAGGCGACGGTCTTCACCGAGGCGGAGCGGGCGGCGCTCGAACTGGCGGAGGAGGGGACTCGGCTCGCCGACGGGGCGGGGGTCTCCGACGAGGTGTGGGGGAACGCGGCGAAGCACTTCGACGAGCAGCAGTTGGCGGGGCTCGTCTGCTTGATCGCCGGGATCAACGCGTTCAATCGGCTGAATGTCATCACGCGGCAGCCCGGTGGGGACTACGTTGCCGGGCAGGCGGCGGCGTTCCACCAGGACTGACCTGGGCTTGGGCGCCCCCGCAGTGACCGTCTTGCGCAGTTCCCCGCGCCCCTGAAGGGGCCCTGCCCCCGGGGGCGTTCTTCACCTGCCGGTTCGTCGTGGCTGGTCGCGCAGTTCCCCGCGCCCCTTCGGGGCACGACCGTGCGTTGTTTTCTGCGGGTGCGTGGGGCTTCTCGCGCAGTTCCCCGCGCCCCTGGAGGGGCGACTACGTCGCACCCTCCCCCCCGGGAGGGGCGACTGCGTCGCCGCCTCCTCCCCTGGGGAGCTGGGGCGGAGCCCCGCTCCCTCAGGGGCGCGGGGAACTGCGCAACCTCAGCTGCAAGCAACCCTCGCTGGAGAACTCCCTAGGGGCGCGGGGAACTGCGCGAGAAGCCCCACCGGCCCGCAGGTGAAGGGCGGCGCCAAGGGGCAGCCCCTGATCAAGACCCGCCCCGGGCGGTAGCCCAGTGGCAGGCTACCTGGGGCTCGCCCCCGCCCGAGAGGACCGGCAGGTCCTGCTCACGGCACAACCCGGCGACCCCGACCCGCTCCGCCTCACCCCCCGCCAGCACCTGACACCGCGCATGGAACCGGCACCCCCCGGGGATCCGGGACGGATCGGGCGCCTCCCCGCTGAGGACGACCGGCTCACCGCCCGCCTCCGGGAGCACGGACAGCAGCGCCTGTGTGTACGGATGCCGGGGCGCCGTGAGGACTTCCTCCACCGACCCCGTCTCCACGATCCGCCCGAGGTACATCACGGCGACCCGGTCCGCGATGTTCCAGGCGAGCCCCAGGTCATGCGTGACGACGAGCGCCGACAGCCCCAACTCGTCCCGCAGCCGCAGCAGCAGGGCGAGGATCTCACCCCGTACGGACGCGTCGAGGGACGCCACCGGCTCGTCGGCGACGATGAGTTCGGGCTCAAGGACGAGCGCCCCGGCGATCACGACCCGCTGGCGCTGCCCGCCGGACAGCTCGTGCGGGTAGCGCAGGAAGAACCGCTCGGGCGGCCGCAGCCCGGCCCGGGACAGCGCCCCGGCGACGGCCTCGCGTTCGTCCCCCGCGTACCCGTGGATCCGCAGGCCCTCCGCGACCGCGTCGTACACCGTGTGCCGGGGGTTGAGCGACCCGCTCGGGTCCTGGAGGACGAGCTGCACCCGCTTGCGGTACGCCTTGAGCGCCCGCGACCCGTACGCGAGCGGCTTCCCGTCGAAGGTGACCGCGCCGGACGTGGGCCGCTCCAGACCGAGCAGCGTGCGCGCGAGACTCGTCTTGCCGCAGCCGGACTCGCCGACGAGGGCGACGATCTCCCCGGGCGCGATGTCGAGGTCGATGCCGTCCACGGCCCGCGCCTCGGGCGCCCCGCGCCGGCCCGGGAACGTCACCCGCAGCCGCTCCGCGCTCAGCAGCGCTTGTGTCGTCATGCCGTCGTGCTCCTCGCGTCGACTTCCCCGGCGGGCCCGTCCGTCGCGGCCCCGCCGACATGCACACACGCGGCCCGCCGCGCGGGCCCCGCGTCCCTCAACTCCTGGTCGAGCGTGGCGCACACGTCCAGCGCCACCGGGCAGCGCGGATGGAACGTGCAGCCCGACGGCAGCGCCGAGGGGTCCGGCGGATCGCCCGGCAGCCCGCGCGGCGCGAACCGCGACGCCGGGTCCCCGATCGTCGGGAACGCCGCCGACAGCGCCTTGCCGTACGGGTGCGCGGCACCGGCGTACACCTGGGCGGCGGGGCCCTCCTCCACGACGCGGCCCGCGTACATCACCGCGAGCCGGTCGCACGTGTCGGAGAGGACCGCGAGGTCGTGGCTGATCATGACGAGGCCGAGGGACTGCTCGGCCACCAGCCGTTCGATGAGCCGCAGGATCTGCGCCTGGACCATGACGTCGAGGGCCGTCGTCGGCTCGTCCGCGATGATCAGCTCCGGGTCGCAGGCGAGCGCCATGGCGATCATCACGCGCTGCCGCTGCCCGCCGGACAGCTCATGCGGGTACGCGGCCGCCCGCGCCGCCGGAAGCCCTACGTGGTCGAGGAGTTCGGCCACCTTCTTCTTCGCGCCGGCCTGTGTCGCTTTCTTGTGCAGCAGGATCGGCTCGGCGATCTGGTCGCCGACGCGGTGCACGGCGTTGAGCGAGTGCATCGCGCCCTGGAACACGATGGAGGCGCCCGCCCAGCGCACCGCGCGGACCCGCCCCCACTTCATGGCGAGGACGTCCTCGCCGTTGAGCAGGATCTCGCCGGAGACCTTCGCGCCGGCCGGCAGCAGCCGCAGCAGCGCCAGCGCGAGCGTCGACTTGCCGCAGCCGGACTCCCCGGCGATGCCGAGCTTCTGCCCGGCCCCGACCGTCAGGTCCACACCCCGTACCGCCGCCGCTCCGCCCGCGTACGTCACGTGCAGGTCCCGTACCTGAAGCAGTGTCATGACCGCACCCCCAGCTTCGGGTTGAGGACGGCTTCGATGGCGCGTCCGCACAGCGTGAACGCGAGCGCGACGACCGCGATGGCGATGCCGGGCGGCGCCAGGTACCACCAGTCGCCGGCGCTGACCGCGCCCGCCTCGCGCGCGTCCTGGAGCATGCCGCCCCACGAGGTGACCGTCGGATCGGACAGGCCGAGGAACGCGAGGGTCGCCTCGGTGAGGATCGCCGACGAGATGATCATGGTGGTCTGGGCGAGGACCAGCGGCATCACGTTCGGCAGCACGTGCCGCGTCATGATGTGCCCGTGGCCGCCGCCCAGCGCGCGGGCCCGCTCGATGTACGGGCGGGACTCCACGGCGAGGGTCTGCGCCCGCACGAGACGGGCCGTCGTCGGCCAGGTCGTCACGCCGATGGCGATGACGACCGTCCACATGGACCGGTCCATCACGGTCGCCAGCGCGATGGCGAGGACCAGCGTCGGCATCACCAGGAACCAGTCGGTGATCCGCATCAGGACCGTCGCGTACCAGCCGCGGAAGTGCCCCGCGACGATCCCGATGAGCGTGCCGATCGCCACGCACAGGAACGCGGCGAGCAGCCCCACGGTGAGCGAGACGCGGGCCCCGTAGATGAGCAGGTCCAGCACGCTGCGCCCGAACTGGTCGGTGCCGAGGGGGAATTCGCCGCTCGGTCCTTCCAGCGGGCCGCCCGGCGCGTCGGTCACCGACTGCGAGTCGGCGCCCGCGAGCACCGGCGCGAGGACGGCGACGAGCGCGATCAGGATCAGCAGCCCGAGCCCCCACAGGCCGCTGCGGTGAGCACGGTAGGAGCGCCAGAAACGGGCCACGGAGCGGCGCATACGGGCGCGCGCCAGCGCCTTCGGGTCGCCCGTCTGCGGGGCGGGCGCGGTCTCGGTCGTCATCGGCCCACCCTCGGGTCGAGCAGCGGATAGAGGATGTCGGCCAGCGTGTTGGCGAGGATCACGGCGGTGGCGAACACGAAGAACAGGCCCTGCACCAGCGGCAGGTCGGGCACCGAAAGCGCCTGGTAGAACAGGCCGCCGAGCCCCGGCCAGGAGAACACCGTCTCCACGAGGATCTGCCCGGCGACCACGTTCCCGAGGTTCACGAACATCAGCGTGAACGTCGGCAGCATCGCGTTCGGCACCGCGTGCTTGCGGCGCACCACGTCGTCGCGCAGGCCCTTGGCGCGCGCGGTCGTCAGATAGTCGCTGCCCATCTCGTCGAGCAGCGAGGAGCGCATGACGAGCAGGGTCTGCGCGTACCCCACCGCGACCAGCGTGATCACCGGCAGCACGAGGTGGTGCGCGACATCGATGACGTACGCGAAGCCGGTCTCGCCGCCCGACTCCAGGCCGCCCGTGGGGAACATGCCGGGGATCGGGCCGATGCCGACCGCGAACACGATGATCAGCAGCAGCCCCAGCCAGAACGCCGGGACGGAGTACAGCGTCAGCGCGAACGCCGTGTTGAACCGGTCGCTGCGCGAGCCGTTGCGCCAGGCCGTACGGGTGCCGAGCCACAGCCCGAGCGCCGAGTACAGGACGTACGCCGTGCCGGTGAGCAGCAGCGTCGCAGGGAGCGCGTCGCTGATCTTGTCGATGACGGGCGTGTGGAACTGGAAGGAGGTGCCGAAGTCGCCGGTGAGGGCGTCCCCGATGTAGGAGGTGAACTGCTTCCACATCGGCTCGTCGAGGCCGAACTGGTGGCGCAGGTTCGCCAGTTGCTCCGCCGAGACGGGCTTGCCGCCGGTCATCTGCTTGACCGGGTCGCTCGGGATCAGCCGGAAGAGGAAGAAGCTCGTGACGAGGACGGCGAAGAGGGAGACGACCGCCCCCGCGATCTTCGCCGCCGCGTACCGGAGGTACGCCTTGGCGTTGCGGGCCCGGGGCCCGCGGGCGCCCACCGGGGGCCCGGCGGCGGCCGGTCCCTCGGTGAGCGCGTCCGCGGACTGCACGCGCGCCGGAGTGCTGTCAGATGCCATGGTCCACGCGGTCTCTGCTGTTCATGTGAACTCTCGTTACTCGTGCGGGCCTTCGGGCCCGGGGTCGGAGCGGGGCGGCTGCCCGGGCCTACTCGCGGTCGTCCGCCGTGTTCCGGCGGCGCATGGCGACGAAGGCCCCGCCGCCGATCACGAGGAGCGCCGCGATCACGATGCCGACGACGACCCCCGTGGAGCCGGACGAACCCGAGTCGGAGCTGCCGGACGTGGCGGGCTCGGCCGACCACCAGCTCCAGTAGCCGTCCTGGCCGTAGATGTTGCCCGCGGCCGTCGGCATGGTCTTGATCGACTTGATCTGGTCGGTGCGGTACGCCTCCACCGCGTTCGGGTACGCCATGACGTTCATGTACCCGGAGTCGTACAGCCAGGACTCCATCTGCTTGACGATGTCCGCCCGCTTGGCCGGGTCGTACTCGGCGAGCTGCTTGGCGTACAGGTCGTCGTACTTCTTGTCGCAGATGAAGTTGTCCGTCGAGGCGCTCTCCTTCGCCTTCGAGGGCAGCGCCGCGCAGGTGTGGATGCCGAGCACGAAGTCCGGGTCGGGGTTGACCGACCAGCCGTCGAAGGCGAGGTCGTACTCGCCCGCGTACCAGGGCACCGACACGTCGTCCACGCAGTTGACCTTCAGACCGACGCCGATCTTGCCCCACCACTCCTTCAGGTACTTGCCGACCGCCTTGTCGTTGGGGTCCGTGGCGTGGCACAGGATGCGCAGGTCGAGCGGCTTGCCGTCCTTGCCGACGCGCTTGCCGTCCTTGAGCTTGTAGCCGGCCTCGTCGAGCATCTTGCCCGCGGCCCCCGGGTCGTACGAGAGCTTCTGGCTGTCCGAGGGTGACCAGAAGTAGTCCTTGAAGCGCGGCGGGATGTACCCCTCGCCCTGGACCGCGTGGCCCTGGAAGACCTTGTCGACGATGGCCTTGGTGTCGACCGCGCGGAACAGCGCTTGGCGCACCTTCTGGTCGTGCAGCGCCGGGTTGCCGTCACCGAACGTCTTGCCGGCCTTGGTCCGCGCGCCCGGGTTCACGGCGATCGAGTAGAAGCGCCGGCCGGGGCCCTCGTTGACCTTGACGTTCTTCTCGCCCTTGAGAGACGCGGCCTGAGCGGGCGTCAGCGCCGGCGACCCGGCGACGAAGGACACCTCGCCCTTGCGCAGGGCGGCGACGGCGGCGTCCTGGTCCTTGTACGTCTTGAAGACGATCTCGTCGAACTGCGGGTTCCCGGCCTTCCGCCAGAACTTCTTGTTCCGCTCCAGCTTCACGTACTGGTCGGTCTTGTACGCGGTGAGGGTGAACGGCCCGTTGCCCACGATGGGGAACTTCTGGTCGTTGTTGAACTTCGCGTAGTCCTTGACGTCCTTCCACACGTGCTCCGGCACGATGGGCACGTCGAGGGCGGTCATCGTGGCCTGCGGCTTCTTCAGCTCGATGACGAGCCGCGTGTCGCTGGGCGCGGTGACCTTCCTGAAGTTCCCGACGAAGGAGCCGTTCGCGGTGGCCGCGTCGGGGTCCGACATCATCTTGTTGAAGGTGAACGCGGCGTCCTTCGCCGTCGCCTTCTGCCCGTCCGACCAGGTCGAGTTCGACCGGATGGTGTACGTCCACGTCAGCTTGTCCGGCGACGGCTTCCAGGCCGTGGCGAAGCCCGGGACGACGTGGTTGTCCTTCGGGTCGTAATTGGTCAGGTACTCGTACATCAGACGGTGGATGCTGGTGCTGACCAGGCGCTGCGCCAGGAACGGGCTCAGCGAGTCGACGCTCTGCGCGAGCGCCACGGTGAGGGTCTTCTTCCCGCCGTCTTTGGCCTGTGCCTCTTGCGGGGCCGGATTGAGCGGCGTGGCAAGCGCGGCCGTCAGCGTGAACGCGGCGAGACCGGCGGCCAGGAGAGTTCTGTGGTGCGGGTGTTGCTGAGCATGTCTGTTCATCGGTCGGTGACCTCGCGCATCGCTCGCACAGCATGGGCATGGCTGAATGAAGTGTGTGTTTATCAGCGGCCGTTGAATCACGTCAACGGATGGTGAACCCCATGTGGCCTGCGGAAATAACGAGTTGGCCCCTATTTCACGGGCATTGGTGGAGACCTTTGACGCTTTGCAGGCCAGGGCCTGGCACCCGAATGGAGTCATACGTGCGAAAGGCCCGCACCGGGGGACGGTGCGGGCCTTTTCGGCTCGTCGCGGCACTCGCCGCCGGATCGCTCCGGCGGGGCGGCTCGTGCGGCTACTGCTGCGGGGGCTGCTGCGGCGTCTGCGGCTGCTGCCAGGCGGGCGGGGGGCCGGGATGGCCGGGCTGCGGCTGGCCCTGCGGCTGGGGCTGGGCAGGGGGCTGTGCCTGGGGAGGCCCCGGCTGCTGCGGCTGACCCGGCTGGCCTTGCTGCTGCTGCGGCGGCTGCTGGCCGGGGGCGCCCTGCTGGCCGGGATACGGCTGGCCCGGGTGCGGGGGCTGCTGCGGCTGGGGCTGCGCGGGCGGCATGCCCTGCGGGGGAGCGCCGTACGGGGGCTGCCCGTGCGGCGGCTGGCCCGGCTGGGCCGGGTAGGGCTGGGCGGGGTGCGGCCGGCCCGGCTGCGGCTGTCCCTGCTGGGGCGGGTAGGGCGCCGGCGGCTGCTGCGCCGGGTACGGCTGCTGGCCCGGCACGCCCGGCCGGCCGGGGTAGGGCTGGCCCGGGGCGCCCGGCTGGCCCGGCATCGGCGGGGCCATCGTCGGCGGCTGGTGACCGTCCGCCTGCGTCCACAACCCCTGCTGCTGCTGAGCGCGTACGAAGTCCTCGGCGACCATCGCGGAGAGGTTGAAGTACGCCTCCCGCACCTTGGGCCGCATCATGTCGAGGTCCACCTCGGCACCGGCCGACAGATGCTCGTCGAACGGCACCACGACGACCCCGCGGCAGCGCGTCTCGAAGTGGCTGACGATGTCCTCGACCTTGATCATCTTGCCGGTCTCGCGGACCCCGGAGATGACCGTGATCGAGCGCGAGACGAGGTCCGCGTACCCGTGCGCGGAGAGCCAGTCGAGCGTGGTGCTCGCGCTGGACGCGCCGTCGACCGAGGGCGTCGAGATGATGATGAGCTGGTCGGCGAGGTCGAGCACACCGCGCATCGCCGAGTACAGCAGTCCCGTACCGGAGTCCGTGAGGATGATCGGGTACTGCTTGCCGAGCACCTCGATCGCGCTGCGGTAGTCCGCGTCGTTGAACGTCGTGGAGACCGCCGGGTCCACGTCGTTGGCGATGATCTCCAGGCCGGACGGCGCCTGCGAGGTGAACCGGCGGATGTCCATGTACGAGTGCAGATGCGGGATCGCCTGCACGAGATCGCGGATCGTCGCACCCGTCTCGCGGCGCACCCGGCGGCCGAGCGTGCCCGCGTCCGGGTTGGCGTCGATGGCGAGGATCTTGTCCTGCCGCTCGGTGGCGAGCGTCGCGCCCAGGGCCGTCGTGGTCGTCGTCTTGCCGACACCGCCCTTGAGGCTGATGACCGCGATGCGGTAGCAGGAGAGCACGGGCGTGCGGATCAGTTCCAGCTTGCGCTGCCGCTCGGCCTCTTCCTTCTTCCCGCCGAGCTTGAACCGGCCGCCCGCGCCCGGGCCCTTGCTCTTGGCCTTCTGCTTCTTGTTGTTGAGCAGGCGGTCCGAGGACAGCTCCACGGCCGCCGTGTAGCCGAGCGGGGCGCCGCCGACGTTCGTGGGCTGGCGCTGGTCGTGCTGCACGGGCTGCGGCCAGGCGGCACCCGAGCGGGGGTCGGCGGGGGCCTGGTGCTGCGGGGCCTGCGGCTGCGGCTGCGGGGGCTGAGCCTGCGGGTTCTGGGCCTGCGGGTTCTGGGCCTGCGGGGGCGGGAAGCCGTAACCGGCGCCGGCCTCCTGCGGGGGCAGCGGCTGCGGCTGGGTCTGCGGTTGGGGGTACGGCTGCTGCTGCGGGAAGCCGTAACCCGCCTGCGCGGCGGGGGCGTCCGGCGCGGGGGGCTGCGCCTGCGGCTGCGGCTGCTGGTGGGGGAAGCCGTATCCGCCCTGGGCCTGCGGCTGGGGCGGCTGGGGCTGCGCCTGCTGCTGAGGGAAGCCGTATCCGCTCTGCGGCTGGGCCGGGGGCTGCGCGGGCCAGCCCGGCTGCGGCTGCGGCGCGCTCTGCGGTGGCTGCGGAGCGGGGGGCGCCTGCGGCGCGGGCTGCTGCTGGTCCGGCGCGGGGGCTCCCCACTGCTGCGCGGTCTCCGGCGCGGCCGGCTGGTACTGCGGCGGCAGCGGCGGCAGGCCCGTCTGCGGCGCGGGCGGCGGAGGCGTCCACCCGGCGGGGGCCGCGGACTGCGGTACGTCGGCGGAGGGCGCCGGGGCGGGCGCGGGAGCCGGGACGGGGACGGCCGGCGGCTCGGCGGGGGCCTCGGCGGGTGCTTCGGCGGAGGCGGTCTCGGGGGTGGCCTGCGGGGCGTGCGGCTCGTCCGGCGCGGGGGACGCGCTGCCCTCCGGGTCCGCGCCCGCGTCGGAGGCAGTACCCGTACCGGAGGCAGTGCCCGTACCGGCGACGGAGTCCGTGTCGGTGCCGGACGCGGCGGGGGAGGCCGAGGCGTCCGGGGCCACGGCGTCCGGCAGCGCGAAGTCCGCGGACGCCTCGGCGGGCGCGGCCGCGCCGGACGTACCGTCGCCCGACACCTCGCCCCGGGCGTCGGCGGAGGAGTCGGCGTCGCGCTCGCCTTCTCCCCGCCCGTCCCCGGAGTCACCGGCGGGACCGGAATCACCGGAGTCCGTGGAGGCACCGGCGTCACGGGCGTCGCCGGCGCTGTCCGTCTGGTCGTCGGAGGCCGCGGCCCCCTTCGAGTCGGGGCCCCCGAGGGCGTCGGAGTCGCCGGAAGCGGAAGGCGTGCCCTCGTCCTTCTTCTCCTCGCCGAGCGCCGCCAGCTCCGCGAACTCCCGCTTCAGCGAGGCCGCCGAGAACTTCATCGTCGCCCCGCTCTCCAGGTCCCCGCTGCCCGCGCCCGACTCGGGGGCGAGCGGCGCGGCCGGCGCCGGGGCCGGGGCCGGGGGAGCGGGCGGCGGCGGGGTGGGCGCGGCCGGTTCGGGCGTGCCGCCCGTCGCCGCCGCGTTCTGCGTGTACCAGGCCGGAGGGGCGTAGTCGATGGTGAACTCGCCCGTCATCTCGACACTGGACTCCGCGTCGGACTGATCATCGACGGGTGAGTCCCAGCCCCCGCGGATACCGTCGCGATCGCTGTTCACAATGCCTCCTGGTGTGGTCGAGCACCCTCGTGCCGTGCTGGGGGGCGACCGTTCCTGTCGTCGATCCGCCGCGCTTCTCGTTCTCCCCCTGGGACGCGTCCGCAAAGTCCTGCCCCGCGCGCATGCGACACGTCCTGCCCCAGCCTAATCACGAAAAGCGCGGCCACGGCAGGCCCGCCCGCCCCCGGCCTCGCGCGCACCCCGTCACGGGGCGCTCAGGAGCGTACGAAGACGAAAGACACGTACACCAAAACGTGACGCGGACCGCCCGGACCGGGGTGGAAAATGTCCGAATCGGGGCTGAAAAGGCCGGAGTTCACCCGGGCCGGGTCAGTCCATCCGGCGTGCCGTTCCCAACAATCCGGTCTCGGCGTCCGTCGCCTGCGTCATCACGTACTGCCGGTCGCGGTCGGTGATCCACAGTGTCACGCCGTCGGCGAGCGTCGGCAGCGACTCGTACTCCGCGCGCGGCAGGCCGAGGACGCGGCCGATCTCCGCCGCCTCGTCCGGCGACACCCGCTGCACGCCCACCAGCCGCGCCTGCCGCATCAACCGGGGCGCGACCGGGCTCAGATACGGCAGCAGCGTGAGGACCGACTGCCAGGGCGCCGACGCGACCCGGCCGCGCGGCGGACGCATGCCGCAGTCGCGGATGACGAGCACCGGACCGCCGGCCGAGGCGCCCTGCGGCGGCACCCGGCCCACGTCGTGCACGGTCATCCCGGACTGGCCGCCGCCGACCGCCTGCACGAGCTGCGCCCAGTGCGGCGCGCGGCCCGTCTCCACCGCGACCCGCGCGCCCGTCGCCGCCGCCCGCAGCGCGAGTACCTGCGCCGTCCACAGTCCGCCGATGAGCACGATGTCGTACGGGGTGGGCCGGTTGATGCCCATGACCGCCGGCTGGTTCTCCGCGTCGACGCCGACGACCACGCCGTCGTCGCCGATGGGCAGCGCCAGCGCGTCGAGCTGCTCGGGCGGCAGCGAGTGGCGGGAGTGGCGCGGGCCGAGCAGGCCGAAGCCGGTGCGCAGCCGCTCGCCGAGGTCGGGCAGCGGGGGAGTGATGGCCATCAGCGGGCACCTCCGAGCGGCAACGTGGCGAGAACGCCCGGCAGTTGCTCACGGTCGAGGCGGACAAGGGCGGTACGCGCCTCGCGCGCGGTGCGCTCCAGATCGCGGCGCGCCGACGTCAGCTCGGAGTCGCTGCGGCCCGTGATGCGCAGGTGACCGGCGAGCGTCACGTCCTGCTGGTCGCCGGGGGACAGGGTGAGGCTGAACGTCGTCGCCAGCGCGGGCACGGTCGTCAGCCGCGCCACGAGCTGCGGCAACTGGATGGTGTCCGGGCCCAGTTGGGGCCAGCGGCGCACCCAGTACGTGGTGTGGCGGCGGTTGTCGCAGCGCCAACTGCGGCTCGACTCCTCGGTCCTGCGCTGCGGGGCCTCGCTGCGGCCGGCCTGCGCGGTCACCATCGGGTTCGCGCACGCCGAGGTGGCGACGGCCGCGACCAGCTCCTCCTCGGTCAGCACGCTCGCCCGCAGCCCCGCGCCGGCCAGCCGGCTCGACAGATGCTCGGCGACCCGCGCCAGCGCCTTCTGCGCGCCGATCACGCCACCGCCGCGCGCGGCGACCGCCTCCGGGCACAGCTCGGGGTCCAGCTTCAGCGCGATCCACGTGATCCGTACGGCGGGGGAACCCGTCTGGGCCTGCAACGGCGCGTAGTTGCTCACCGCCACCGACTGCTGCGGCAGGTGCAGCGCGGGCGCCGGCTGGGTGTGCAGCACGATCTGTGCCGACTCCAGGCGGATGCCGTCCACCTCCAGCGCGTCCCGCACCAGGGCGACCGGCAGCGGGCGGCGGCTCCGCTCGGCGCGCAGCGCGGTCGCGTCCGACTCGACCTGGAGCACGGCCGTCAGGAAACCGCCGTCGCCGACCATGCCGATGGGCCGCTGGTCGCGCTCGTCACCGCGGTTGTGGCTGTACGTGCGCAGGCTCGGGTCGCACTCGACGGCGGGCGCGAGCCCCGGCTCCGTGCCCGGCGGCACCGGCGTGCCCGCGGCGGCCCTGCGGCGGGCGCGCAGCGCGAGGACCGTCCCGAGCCACTCCGGCAGGGAGCGCCCCCGGCGCCGTACGAGCGCGAGCAGCAGCAGGATCGCGGCGACGCAGCCCGCCGCGATCAGCGCGACCGTGCCGATCACCCAGCCGACCAGGACCAGCGCGGCGGCCGCCTCGATCAGCACCAGGCGCTGCGAACGGAAAGAACCGCCCCGGCCCGAACGGGATTTCAGATGCGGAGTCACCGGCCCGCGATAAGGCTCCGCATTTCGCGCCGGGTCACCCGAATCACGTGAACGGCGGCCACGGGACGTACGGGAATCGGCAGCAGAAGTGTGTGACATATGTGAAGGAGAAGTGGTCGTCCGCGGTGAACCCTGCCCCGGGCGCTCACCCGATCGTGATCTCGATTGCGAACGCGATCGAGCGCGCGTTGCGGAAGCCATCACTCCAAACCCCCCGAACTCTCCCGAAATCCCGTACGCAAAGGCTCCTCGTGAGGCCCACCGGCCTCCGGGAAGCCTAGGCACCCTACCCGTGCCACATGCGCAACGCCGTAACAGGCATAGTAGGGGCCGGGTCCGACAGTCACGGTCGGCCGAAGTCGGGGGAATTCAGCCCCAAGGCTCCGCACGGGGAGAGAGCGGACACAGATGGCATCACGGCGGGACGAACTCAACGCCTATACCTTCGCCAAGCGCCGCACGCTGGCGTCCTTCCTGCAGCCCTCGCCGTCGGGCTCCGAGGAGGGCGCGCCGAGGCCGTTGCGCGCGGTGCTGCCCGGCACCATCGTCGGCGTGGTCATCCTGGCGGTCTTCGGAGCCGTCGGCATGTTCAAGCCGACCGCCCCCAAGGGGTGGAAGGAGCCGTACGCGAACGTCATCGTCGCCAGCAAGTCCACCACCCGTTACGTGATCATGCAGACGGGCAAGAAGAAGCAGGCGCAGCTCCACCCCGTGCTCAACATGGCCTCCGCCAAACTCCTGCTCGGCGACGGCAAGCAGAACAACGTGATGACCGTCGAGGAGTCCGTCCTCGACAGCGGCAAGATCCCGCACGGCGTCACCGTCGGCATCCCCTACGCCCCCGACCGGCTGCCCAGCCCCGCCGAGGCCGGCGCGCAGAAGCGCTGGATGGTGTGCGAACGGCCCACCAGCGGCGGCGAGGTGCAGCAGGCCGCGTTCGTCCTCGGCAAGGACGACCGCGAGCGCAGCGACAGCCGCGACCGCCTCGCCGGCGGCGAGCTGATGTACGTCGTCTCCGACGACAAGGCCCGCACCGAGTTCGTCGTCGACGCGCGCGGCACCAAGTACAAGCTGACCGCGTCCGACAGCGCCCAGAAGCAGCAACTCCTGCGCGCCCTCGACGCGTTCGGCCGCACCCCGCAGAAGGTCTCCGGCCAGTGGCTCGCCACCCTGCACGACGGCACGCCGATCTCCTTCCCGACCGTCGGCGGCACCCCGGGCGCGGGCTCCGACAACAACGCCTCGCTGAACCCGGCGGACAACAAGGTCGGCAAGGTCCTCGTCACCAAGAGCGCCACCGGTCAGGTCCAGTACTACGTCGTCCAGCCGCGCGGCATCGCCACGGTCTCCCCGTTCACCGCCCAACTCCTGCTCGCCAGCCGCGACTTGTCCCGGGTGAACCCCAACAGCGAGGCCCAGAAGGTCGCGCTCGGGCAGGTCGTCACCGACGGCCAGTTCGCCGCCGACAAGAGCTGGCCGACCCAGCAGGCCAAGACCGTCAACGACGCCTCCCTCAGCTCCCACGGCCGCAACGTCATCTGCAACACCCTGCGCGGCGTCGGCGCCCGCAACACCACCACCCTGAGCACCTGGGCCGGCGACGACTTCCCCGTCGCCCTCGCCACCGGCTCCTCCAGCACCTACGTCACCCCCGGCTCCGGCCAGCTCTACCGCCAGGTCCAGGGCACCGACGACTCCGGCGGCGTCTTCCTCGTCACCGACACGGGCCTGCGCTACGCCCTGCAGTCCAACAGCGACGGCGACGCGGAGAACAAGGGCGTCGGCATGTCGAAGAAGCGGCAGAAGGAACTGCTCCAGGAAGCCCGCATCGCGCAGACCCGCCTCGGCTACGAGAACACCCGGACCACGGACGTCCCGCTGGAGTGGTCCAAGTTCCTGCCCACCGGCCCGCGCCTGTCCACGGGCGCCGCCAGCCAGCCGCAGGGCTCCTAGACGTACACGGGGGACCTCTTCACATGCGACACCTGCGACTCGTACGGCATCACGTACGACCCGTGCAACCCGTACGACGCGTACGACACGTGCGCCCCGGCCGCCGCGCGGCGCTCGTGCTCACCGCCACCGCCCTGACGGCGACGGCGACCCTCACCACCACGCTCGCCCTGCCCGCGCAGCGCGCCGCCGCGGCCGATCAGTGCGAGTTCGGCAAGACCACGTACAAGGGCCGCCCCTGGCCCCTGCAGCGCGTCAACCTCGACGAGCTGTGGCAGGAGGCCACCGGCAAGGGCGTGCGCGTCGCCGTCATCGACACCGGCGTCGCCGTCGACAATCCGCAGCTCAAGGACGCCGTCGACGCCAAGAGCGGCCTCAACCTGCTGCCCAAGAAGACGAAGAAGGGCGAGAAGGTCGCCGACTGGGGCAACGCCTCGGGCACCACCGACACCGTCGGCCACGGCACCCGCGTCGCCGGCATCATCGCCGCCCGCAAGGGCCCGGGCACCGGCTTCCAGGGCATCGCGCCGGACGCCACGATCATCCCCGTCAAGCAGAACGACGCCGAGGGCACCGGCACCGCCGACACCCTCGCCCGCGCCATCGACCACGCCGTCGCCCAGAAGGCCGGCGTCATCAACATCTCGCAGGACACCTCCAACGCGGCCAAGCCCACCCCGCGCCTGCAACAAGCGGTGAACGCGGCGCTCGCCCACGGGACCGTCGTCGTCGCCTCCGCCGGCAACGACGGCCTGGGCGGCAAGGCGGGCCGCACCTACCCCGCGTCCTACTCGGGCGTCCTCGCCGTCGCCGCCTCCGACCGCAACAACGAACGCGCCGCGTTCTCCCAGGCCGGCGACTGGGTCGGCGTCGCGGCACCCGGCGTCGACATGGTCTCCACCGTCCCCCAGGGCGGCCAGTGCTCCGACAACGGCACCAGCTTCTCCGCCCCGTACGTGGCCGGGGTCGCCGCCCTCATCAAGCAGAAGCACGGCGACTGGAGCCCCGCGCAGATCGTCGCCCAGATCGAACAGACCGCGGAGCGCTCCGTCCCCGGCAAGGACCCGTACGTCGGCTGGGGTGTCGTCGACCCCGTCGCGGCGCTCACCCAGGACGAGCACCCGGTCTCCTCGCCCTCCCCGCACGAGGCGGGCACCCACGCGGAGGCCCCCTCGGTCCGCCCCGTCCACTTCGGCGAGACCGCCGCCGAACGCAACACCCGCCTCGGCACGTACGCCGCCCTCGGCGCGCTCATCCTGGTCCTGGCCCTGACGGGAACGGCGGTGGCGGTCCGCGACGCGCGGCGACGCAGGGCGGGGTGAGGGGTTGTTCCGGCGGTGTGGTGAAGGGTGGGTGTGGGCCGGTCCCGGGGCCCCGTCCCGGTGATATTTTTCCGGGGCGCTTGAGGCCCCTGTGACGGGAGCGGCGCCCATCCGGCCAGAAGAACATCCACGGGGGATCGTGTCGTGACCGCTGATCTCGGGGTAGGCCCCGGCGTCCTGAAGCAGGGCGGCAAGGACCTCGTCGGCATCCTCAAGCCCGTCAAGAAAGTCGACCTGGGCGACGAGGCGGACCTGGCGACCAAGCTCGGCAACGACGACGCCTCCGCCGCCCTCATGACGTTCTGCGCGACCTGGGAGGCCGGCGCGGAGTTCCTTGCCGACTGCGCGGCCACGCTCGCCGAGAGCCTGGAGAAGGCCGATGGTGACTACGACGACACCGACCAGGCCATCCGCGGCGCCGTGAAGTCGGTCAAGACGGCCCTGTCCTGACCGGCGCCGGCCCGACAGCCGGCGCGCAGCACAGCCCAGGCAGCATCCACGAACGGGGACCCCGCACTCATGTCAGGCACGCTCGGCTCGACCGACGACCCCAAGGACCTCGTCCCGGGAGAGCCCGGCAAGCTCGGCGAGATCGAGACCGCGTTCACGAAGTGGTCGCAGACGTTCGAGAAGATCGGCGACGGGCTGCGCGACCTGCGCATCAACGGCTGGGTCGGGCAGGCGAGCGACGCGTTCTGGCCCACCCTCGCCAAGGAGAAGGTCAACTGGTACCTCGCCGGCGACGCCATGTCCGGCGCCGCCAAGGCCGTCCACTCCTACGCCTCCACGCTCACCTGGGCGCAGGGCCAGGCCAGGACCGCGATCAGCACGTGGAAGTCCGGAGACCACGACGGCGCCGAGGAGACCCTCAAGAGCGCCCGCAAGCAGCTCAAGGACGAGGCCGACAAACTCGCCAAGAAGCTGCACGACCTCGCGGGCGACGCCAAGGACAGCCCGCCCTGGCTCGTCGGCGTCCGCACCGGCGTCGACGTGAAGAAGTGGGCCGAGGAGCACGGCGTCGGCAAGAGCGCCATCGCGCCCGAGGCGTGGGCCAAGGAGAAGCAGTCCTGGTTCGGCACCGAGGACAACCCCCGCCACCGCCAGAAGGAGTGGGGCAAGGGCGAGGACGGCAACTGGTACCTGCGCGACAAGTCCGGTGACGCCGGCGACGACGAGGGCGCCCCCGGCAAGAAGGGCGAGTGGAGCATCAAGCTCGCCGAGTGGTCCGGCAAGGCGAGCGTCTGGTCCGACGGCGTCGACGGCGACGGCAAGTGGGGCGACACCAAGTACAAGTACGCGGCCGGGGTCGCCGCCCTCGGCGTGGACGGCTCCGTCGGCGCCAGCGTCACCAACGGGCAGCTCCAGGCCGGTGTCTCCGGCACCGCCTATCTCGCCCAGGCGTCCGCCAGCGGCAGCGTCGAGTACGGCGTCGTCGGTGCCCAGGGCGAGGCCAAGGCGTTCGCCGGCGCGGACGCCTCGGCCAAGGTCAGCGCCGGCAAGGACGGCCTGCACGGCGGCGCGGAGGCGTTCGCCGGGGCCAAGGCGACCGGATCCGCCTCCGCCGACGTCGCCGGCATCGGTGCCGGTGTCAACGGCGAGGCATGGGCCGGCGTCGGCGCCGAGGCCCACGCCGACCTCGGCATGAAGGACGGCAAGTTCACCATCGGCGGCGACCTAGGCGTGGGCCTCGGCGTCGGCGGCAAGGTCGGATTCAACGTCACCGTGGACCCCAGCAAACTCGGGGACGCCCTCGACGACGGCATCGACGCCGTGGGGGACGCCTGGGACAGTACGGTCGGAAGCTGGCTCTAGCCGACATCGCGGGGCCCCGCCGAGCACATCACCGAGGGATTGGAACGCACCACCATGGCAGCCACGTTGCCGGTCAAGATCACTTTCTCGCTGCCGGACGGCTGGACCGCCGCGCCGCCCGACGAGGTCGGCGCCCCGAACGTCGCGTTCGTCGCCCTGCGCACCGGCTCCGCCGACCGCGGCTTCACCGCCAACATCACGATCTCCGGCACCATGCGCAACGACGGCGCGACCATCTCGCAGATCGCCGACGAGGCCGTCCCCCGCCTCCAGCAGGGCGGTCCCGTACGCGTCCTGAAGAAGACCGAGATCGGCACGCCCGACCTGCCCGGCCTCACCGACGCCCCGGGCATCGTCCAGAACGTCGTCCTCACCACCACCCTGCGCGGCGAGCCCGTCGAACTCTGCCAGAGCCAGGTCTTCCTCGGCATGGAAGACGTCCACAACCCGGCCCAGCGCGCGGTGCTGGAGATCGTCCTCAGCGCGACCCGGGAGCAGCTCCCGGACATGCTGGACGACTACAAGGCCTTCCTCCGCACGATCACCCCGGCGTCCGACACCCCGTGACCCTCACGCCCGCGCCCACACCTGCGCGGGCACGCGGTCGAGGACGTCGCTCAGGTACGTGAGGCGGTCCTCCAGTTGGCGGGGGCCGAGCGTGCCGGTGTACCAGGTGAAGAGCGCGTCGTCGCGGACGCGCAGCGGATGGGTGCCGGCGCGCTCGTCCGTCAGAAGGAAGGACCGTACGTCGTCGCTCAGCAGGGCGCGGGCGAACTCCTCGTCGTGCGTCGAGACGCGGAACCGCTCGTCGAACTCCGCGTCCCCGAGCAGGGTCCGCGGCCCGCGCCCCATCACACGGTCCGTCTTCCCGGCCCGCCCGATCTGCAGGAACGGCCCGGAGCCCGGCGCGGAGACCATGAACACCGACGCGTACGTCAGCTTCTTCGCCTCGCCCACCTGGCTGCTGCCCGACAGCGGATTCGTGTAGCGGTACTCGAAGCACGCGAACGCCCGCCCGCGGAACTCGCCGGTGATGTAGTGCCACGCGGTGAGGTTGTCGCCGCTGCCCGGCATGGGGCCGACACCGCAGAACTCCGTGGCCCGCCCGGGCGCCCGCCGCTCGTACGTCCAGCCGCGCGACGACGCCAGCGGCTCCAGCGCCGCCCACTCCTCCCGGATCCTCTTGTCCTCCCGGCCGCTCCGCAGGAACGCCCTGATCACCAGGGTGAACATCCCCACCACGAATGCGAACAGAAGGACCTTCACGAGGACTCCGACGAACTGCTCCATGGCCCGGATTATGTCGGACCCGTGTGCTGCTGTGAACCGCCGCCTTTGCCGCCCCGGCCCCGCCGCGCACGCGGGTGAAGATTTCTCGCGTACGACGCGAAGAGTCCATGGAGTGCCGGAATTCGCCTGCTTTCTCCGCCGTCACCGGCCCTTGTGCGTGCCCTGTGCGTCCTATCCTGAGCCCGCCGAAGGCGCCCGCCGCCCGCGTATCCCGCGTACCTTCTGCGGGCTCATCGCCTCTCCTGTCGAACCCAGCCGAACGGACCCACCATGAACAAGCGCCCCCTGCCCGCTGTCACCTGGGCCCTCACGGCCGTCGCCGCCGGGGCCCTCCTCGTCGGCTGCTCGGGCTCGGTCAGCGTGGGGAGTTCCGACCCGAAGGTGTCCAAGGAGAAGCTCTCGGACACGGTCGCGGAGCAGCTCGCCAAGACGACCGGGCAGCCCAAGCCCGACGTGACCTGCCCCGAGGACCTCGTCGGCAAGGTCGGCAACACCACGCGCTGCAAGCTCACCGCGGGCGACGGCAGCACCCTCGGCATCAACGTCAAGGTCTCCAAGGTCGACGGCAAGAACGTCAACTTCGACATCAAGGCCGACAACACCCCTTCCCCGGCCGCGAGCTGAGCGCCCCGCACCCCCTGGACAGGCGTCCGTGCCCGGCACCCGCGCCCGCCCCCGCTTCACGCGTTGCGGATGTTGAAGATGTGAACGTTCCGTGGTCATGTCCGGCGGCACGGAAGAAGGTTGTCCTTTTCGCACCAGAACCGACCGCGTTCGACACCGTGCGTGATGCTGTCTCGTAACGGAGTTAACGCAAAAGGCCGGTTGGAGCAGATGTACAGGGTGACTACAGTGGTAAACGCGAGGTAAGGCCCGACCGGCTTTGCGATCGCGCGGCGGACGGGGACGTACGAGGGGCCCGGTCCCGCCGGACGGATGTACGGGGAGAAAACGGGGAGGACGCGTCGTGATTCCGGCGGACGGCGGGGGCGTGGCGAGGGGCGCCGCGGCCGATCTCAAAGTCGGTGCGGGGGTTCTGACCACCTTCAAGCAGCGCGTGGACAAGATCCTCAAGGACTTCGAGGGCTCGGACGCCAGCGCGAAGAAGGTCGGCCACCAGACGTTCACGCAGGACGCGGTGACCAGTTCGGCGGAGTTCCACGAGGCCGTCGGCCTGCACAAGGAGTACGAGACGATCCACCAGCGGATCACCGAACTCTCCACGATGCTCGCGCTCCAGATCGAGGCCATGGGGATCGCCGCGCACGGCGCCGAGATCGGCTTCGACAACCTGGAGGAGGAGCAGCGCCGCCGCTTCTGGGCGATCCAGACCAGGATCGACCGCGAGAGCCAGGCCGCCGCCGAGCGCCGCGCCCCGCACACCGGGCAGCCTGACGCCGGACGCACGGACGACAAGCGCGTCGACGTGGAGGGGAATCTCTGATGAGCGGCGACAACCAGCAGGGCGGACAGGGCGGACAGGGCGGTCAGGGCGAACAGCCGCCGAAGCAGGAGCAGTTGCCCGCGTCGGACACCCTCGCCGCGCCGCAGGAACTGGCCGACGGTCAGGTCGCCGTGACGGACGTCGTGCAGACCCTCACCGGCGCCATGCACCACGCGTTCGGCTTCGGCTCCACCCGCGCCTACCAGTACGGCACGCAGGCGTCCGACTTCGAGAACCACGACCTGAACCGCATGCTCGACCTCGTCGAGACCACCAAGCCCGCCCACCTCGAAGAGGCCGGGCACGCGCTGTGGCGCGCCACCAAGGCGATCAACGACGCGGCCGACGAACTGCGCCAGAACATCAAGAACGCCAGCGACGACTGGAAGGGCGAGGCGGGCACGTCCTTCGAGACATGGGGCACGAAGCTCGCCGGCACGACCGAACAGCTCGCCACCTTCGTGGAACTCGCGGGCGTCCAGGTCACCGCCGCGGCCGGCGGCCTGGCCTCCGTCAAGAACTCCCTGCCCAAGAGCCGCGACACCCGCCCGCCGGCCGACCGCAAGCGCCCCGACCAGCTCGCCGCCGCCAAGCGCACCGAGTCCGACCCGGACTACGCCGAAGCCGTCCGCGTCGAGAAGAACCGCCAAGAGGCGATCAACCAGATGAACCGGTTGGCGTCCTTCTACTCGGTCTCGGCCCAGGGCCTGAGCAAGCTGCGGGGGCAGGAGCCGTCGTTCGAGATGATGCCGGATGTGGGCGTGCCCGCTCCCAAGCCGGACTACGGCAGCGAACGCCGGTCCACCGAGCCGGGAGGCGGCGCCACCCACGACCCGGGCACGACCGCTCCGCACGTGGCCGGTCCCGCCGCTCACCACGAGTCCGTCACCGGCCCGACCACGCCGTCGCACACCGCGGCCCCCGCTCCGGGCACCGCGCACACCCCGACCGTGGTTCCCGATCACCCGGTCGGCACCGAGATCGACAGTGTCGGCACGCTCCCGCCGCCCACCGCGACCCCGTCGCCGGTCGGTACGCCCCCGCCGGCCACGGGGACGACCGGTGGGACGCCGCCCATGGCGACGCCGTTCCCGCCCGGCTACACCGGCACCAACCCCATGACGTCCCGCGCGACCGCCCCGGGCGGCTTCGGCGGCAAGGGCGGAGCCAAAGCGCCCTACGCGCCCCAGGGACGTACGTCAGCGTCCGGCACCCCCTCCGCCACAGGCCGCGGCACCACCAACAGCCCCATGGGACGCGCGACTTCGACGGGCGGCCAGGCGACCGGCCGCGCAGGCACCACCGGCGGCCGTCCCGCGCCGATGGGCCGGGGCATCTCCGGCGGCACCCCGCGCCCGGCGTCCCCGGCGGCGGGCCGAGGCCCCCTCGCCTCCGGCGCGGGCCGGGACGGCGTGGTCGGCGGCCGCCCCAGCAACACGGCGGGCACGGCAGGCGGACGCAACGGCTCCCGTGTCCCGCGCGGCACGGTCGTCGGCGGCGAACCGGCGGGCGGCGCCCGCGGCGGCACCGGACGCGTCGGACAGCGCGGCGTGATCGGCGCCCCGACCGCCGAGACCGCCACGTCGAAGTCGGCCACGGGCGGACGGCGCGTGCAGGGCGCCTCCGAGGCCGTCACCGGCAAGCCGGCCGGCAAGAACGGGCCGGGACGCGCCGGGCGCGGCGGCTTCTCCGCGGGCGGCGCGAGCCTCGTCGGACCGCGCGGCCAGCAGGGACGCCCCGACGACGAGGAGACGGAGGGCGGCGAACGCCCCGACTACCTCGTCGAGGACCCCGAGACCCACCTGCCCGACAAGCCGCGGCGCGACGTGCCGCCCGTGATCAACTGAGCCCCCAGCGAGGACGTACACCAGCATGAAGTCAGGAAACGGGCGCCGAGGAGCGGCGACAGCACGCGGCCGCGTGGCCGTCATGGGTGCCGCGCTCGGCGCTCTGGTCGGCCTCTCCGCCGGGTTCGCGCCGCTCGCCTCGGCCGCCGACGCCAAGTCGCAGCAGTGGTACCTGTCCGACATGCGCGCCGAGCAGATGTGGAAGGTCGCCGACGGCAAGGGCGTCAAGGTCGCGGTGATCGACTCCGGCGTCAACTCCGGCACCCCCTCGCTCAAGGGCCAGGTCCTCACGGGCGAGGTCTCCGGCGCCGCCGGCTACCACGCGACGCGGGACTACGACGGCCACGGCACGACGATCGCCGAGATGATCGCCGGCACCGGCAAGGCTGGCGGGATCCAGGGCATCGCCCCGGGAGCGAAGATCCTTCCGTACCGGATCGTGCTCAAGCAGCAGAAGGACGAGACGGAACGCAAGCGGACGGCGTCGCCGGACAAGGCCGTACGCGCTGCCGCCGACAGCGATGCCCAGATCATCAACATGTCGTTCGGCGCGGACTACGTCGACCCGGACCTCAAGGCCGCGATCAAGTACGCCCAGTCGAAGGGCAAGCTGCTTTTCGCCTCCGTCGGCAACGAGGCGAAGAAGAAGAACTTCATCGGCTACCCGGCCGCCTATCCGGGTGTCGTCGGTGTCGCCGCACTCGACAAGTCGGGCCGGGTCGGCGAGTTCTCCGAACACGGCGACTACGTGGATCTGTCGGCCCCCGGCCTCGACCTGCCCTACTGGTGCGACAGTTCCTTCACGTCGTACTGCACGAAGGGCGAAGGGACGTCCTTCTCCTCCGCCTACGCCGCCGCCTCCGCCGCCCTCGTCTGGTCCGCGCACCCCGACTGGACGGCGAACCAGGTCCTGCGCGTCCTGCTCGACACGGCAGCCCGCGACTGGCCCAAGAACACCCCCAGCAACTACCTGGGCTACGGCGTGGTCCGCGCCTCGCAGAACCTCCTCGACGGCAAGGGAAGCCCGGGCCCGGCGGACGTCGACCCGATCACCCACGAAAAGACGCCCACCGCGAACACCCCCCAGAACAAGACCCCTTCCGCTTCTGCATCAGGCTCGTCACAAGCCCCGAAGAGCTCTTCTGGCGGCGCGACTTCGGCGGCAGGATCGGACGTGAACTCATCAAGTGACGGTGGCACGCTGTGGATCGTGCTCGGCGTCGTGGCGGCCGTCGTCGTCATCGGGGGCGGTGGGTTCGCGGTGCTGAGGGCACGACGCAACTGAAGACTTTCAACCGTGGATCGCCGCGACTTTCGAACGGGCCACGGGGGAATGGTTCGGGCCGAACCAGGCCATGAACCAAAGCAATGGCAATTAGTGGCAGGCCAAGGGAAGGAAGTCCAGCATGGCTGGCGAGCAGCGGCTTGAAGATGCAGCAGTAGTCGCACTGCAGCGGCAGATGTCGGAGAAGTACGAGGCCATCGGCAAGCGTGCCCACCGTCTGCAGGGTGTCATCGACAGCCTTGAGGGCCAGTGGCAGGGCATCGGTCGCAGCGCGTTCGACAAGAAGCAGGGCGAGATCAACGAGTCCCTCAAGGTCATCGGCACGATCCTCGCCGATGTCATCGAGGCGATGACCAAGACGCGCAACCTCAAGGACACCAAGGAAGACGAGGTGCGCGCCAACATGAACAAGATCAACCTGCATGACGGTGACGCGTCCGGCTCCTACGAGGCGCCGAAGACCTCGCCGTTCCACGGCATGTGAGCAAGACGGACTCGGAACAGCGCACACCCAGTTCGGCATCAGTGAGACGAGGTAGGTAGACATGGCGGGGAACAACGCGGACGGCCTGACAGTCAAGTACGACGGTCTGGACCAGGCGGCCACCACGATCGGCAACGAGGCCAAGGCCCTGGAGGCCGACCTGGCCGAGCTGAAGCAGATGGTCGTCAAGAGCCAGCAGTACTGGGCCGGTGAGGCGCAGGGCAGCTTCGGCCAGAAGCTCGCCAAGTGGGACAAGGAAGCCGGCGACATCCACGCCGCCCTGGCCGGCATCGGTCACGTCGTCAGCACCTCCGGCGGCGAGTACATGGCGGGCGACAAGAAGGCCGCCAGCTACTTCCAGTAAGAAGTCCCGCGAAAGAAGCGGACAGGGTGGGCGCGGGCGGGAGGCGCCCACCCTTTTCTTGTTCAGCCTCCTTCTTTGTTCACCCCACGACGTTCACACCACGACGGCGTATCGGCCGCGAGCCTGCGGAAAGGCACAGATTCAATGGCATTCGGACCGCCGCCGTCCCCCTTCACCCAGTCGCAGCAGGCCGCGTCGGAGGCCCGGCGACGCCGCAGCCGTACGACGGTGTACGGGCTGGTGCTGCTCCTGGTGGTCGCCCTGGGCACAGGGGCCTGGTTCGCGTGGCCCGACTCCGCGGGCGGGCGTACGGACGCCACCGAGATGAAGTCGGCCGAGCAGCCGCCCGACGCCGTCCGGGAGACAGTCGAGCAGCCGCCGAAGGGAACCGTGCGCGCCGGTCACCTGGTCGCCGACATGCGCACCAACACGGTCCCGAAGGGTAAGAAGGAGGCCACGCCCGGCCTGTGGGTGACTAAGAAGACCCTGGTCAAAGGCAAGGGCAACACTCTGTTCGGGATCAAGGTGAACGATCCGACGGGCAAGAGCGAGGTGCGCTGGAACCGGCCCTTTCCGGGCGCTCTGTGCGGAGACACCCCTGATGTGACCGTGGACGGGCGTACGGCGATCCTGTTCAAGAACCCCCAGCACGACAACGCCTGCGATCAACTGGCCATGGTGGACCTCGACTCCGGCGAGCAACTGTGGCACGCCGATGTGCCGCGCAAGAAGAACCCCTTCACCGACAGCACGACGCTGGTGATGACACGCGGCGTGGTGGTCACCAACTGGCAGGTGGGCGCGGCCGGCTTCGACATGCGCACAGGAAAGAAGCTGTGGCAGCTCGATCGTACGAAAGAGTGCACGATCGGCGGGTTCGCCGGCGGCAAGGCGCTGACCGTCCGGTACGACTGTGATTCACCGCGCGCGGACGGCCGGATCCTCTTCCGGGTCGCGGGCCTCGGCCCTCGCACGGGGCGGACTGCCTGGACGTACAAGGTCGCGCCGGGGGTGGATCTCGTCAACATCGTGTCCAGCGCCCCGCCTGTCCTCGCCGTCGGCGCGGGCGAGGCATCCGTCACCGACCTGATCTCCCTCGACTCGCACGGCAAGTACCGGGCGACCCTACGGCTCGAGGGCGGGCACTACGAGGTCAAGTGCAGCGCCGACTTCGTGGACCGATGCTCGCAAGTGGTGGTCGATGAGGACAAGGCGTTCATCACCAGCGGCGAGGACATGGACGAGGCGCTCGACAACCAGACGAACTGGATCGTCGCCTTCGACCTGAAAACCGGTGCCACGGGCCTGAAGTTCGACGCGGGCGAGGACCAGACGCTCAATCCCCTGCGCATGAGCGGTGACCGTCTGCTCGCTCTGAGGTCGGGCACGGACGATTTCGCTCCGCGATCCCTGGTGAGCCTGGACACCACGACCGGCAAGCAGCGGACGTACTACTACTTCACCACGCCGGACGACGCCACAGGCTTCACCTACGGCGGAGAGATATCGCAGGTCCAGGTCGAGAACGGCCGTCTCTTCTTCGGCGTCTCATCGATCCGGGGGGAGGCCGAGGGGCATGGGGCCCCGGTCCCCGTACGCATGGCCTTCGGCGTGGGCTCGACGTCCTGACCGGTGAGTAGAGGCGGGGTCGCGGGGGCCACACCGGCCCGCAACGGCCCCGCCCCGCAGGGGACGCCCGCTACTCGTCCCCGCCAGGAACCGGCTCCAGATCGAACTCCCCGTCCCGCGCCCCGAGCACGAACGCCGTCCACTCCGCCTCGGTGTACCTGAGCACCGTCTCCGGATCGAGCGACGACCGCATCGCCACCGCCCCGCCCGGCAGATGCGCGATCTCGACGCGCTCCTCGTGCTGCTCCGTCCCCGGCGCGCTCTGCCACTCCACGCCGGAGATGTCGAGCGCGTACAGCTCCTCCTTCTCGCGCTCCTTGCGGGCCTCGATCTCCTCGGGGGTCTCGGACTGCCGAGCCTCCCGCGCGGTGTGCTGCTCCTGTGCCTCCGCCATGGCGAACGGCCCCTTCCCGGACGTACGAACTGCGATGCCGGTCACCCTACTTGCCGAGGCCCCGCCGCCTCAGGCCCGCCGGAAGATATGCCCCCGGAGAGGGACACCGCCCGGTCGGGCACGCGGAAGGGCCGCGCCCACCCACCCGGCACGGCCCTCACCCCGTACGGGGGCGTGTGGGGTGCGACGCCGCACGGCACCGCACCCCACACGCCCCCGTAAAACCCGCCCCCTCAGTCCTCCAACCCCACCTGGACCAACGGCTTTCCGCGCTTGCGGGAGACGAAGATGCCCCGGCCCGCCGGCATCGGACGCGGCCGGACCCCGCCGAGCAGGTCGCCCTCCGCCGGATCACCCGCGAGCACGACACCCTGCGCGCCCAGCTCCTTGATGCGCTGCATGAAGCCCTCGTAACCCGCACGCCCCGCGCCCGCCGTGGAGCGCGCGATGATGAAGCGGACGCCCACATCGCGCGCGAAGGGCAGCAGTTCGGTCAGGCCGGCCAGCGGGTTGCCGCTCGACGTGGACACGAGGTCGTAGTCGTCGATGATCACGTACACCGTAGGGCCCCGCCACCAACTGCGGTCCCGCAACTGCTGCGCCGTCACGTCCGCCGTCGGCGTCCGGCGCTGCATCAGGTCGGCCAGGGCGTCCATGTGGTGCCCCATCTGGTTCGACATGGGGATGTACTCGGCCAGGTGCGACGGCGGAGTCACATCGAGCAGCGAACGCCGGTTGTCGACGACGAACAGCTTGCAGACATCGCCGCTGTAGCGCTGCGTGAGCTGCCGGATGATCAGCTTGAGCAGGTTCGACTTACCGGACTCGCTCTCGCCGAAGATCAGGAAGAACGGGTCCTGGTCGAAGTCGACGAAGACCGGCGCCAGGTTGTCCTCGTCCATGGCGAACGAGATCCCGCGCTCCGGGAACCGGTCCCCGCGCGGCAGCTCCCGCGCCGCGAACTCGCGCGGCAGCAGCCGCACCGGCGGCGCGCCCGGCGCCGTCCAGTGCCGCGAGACCTCCGTGGAGAGGGCCGCCGTCGCGTCCGCGAGGTCCGTGTCGGAGGACAGGCCGTCGATGCGCGGCACCGCCGCCATGAAGTGCTGCTTCTGCGGGGTCTGGCCGCGACCGGGCACCCCCGTCGGCACGTTCGCCGCGACCTTCCGGTCGAACTCGGAGTCCATCGTGTCGCCGAGCCGCAGCTCCAGGCGGTTCATGAGGTGGTCCTTCATGTTCGCCCGGACCTCCATGGACCGCGACGCCGTGAGGATCACATGGATGCCGTAGCCGAGACCGCGCGCGGCCATGTCCAGGACCACCGGCTCCAACGCCTCGTAGTCCGTACGGAAGTTGCCCCAGCCGTCGATGACCAGGAACACGTCACCCCAGGGCTGGTCCGCCACCGAGATGTCACCCCGCGCGCGCCGCGCCCGGAAGTCGGCGATGGACGCGATGCCCGCCGTACGGAAGTACTCCTCGCGGCGCGTCAGGACGCCGTACACCTCGGCCGCCGTACGCCGGACCTTCTCCGGGTCCAGACGCGAGGCGACTCCGCCGACGTGCGGCAGCCCGTCGACCGCCGCCAGACCGCCGCCACCGAAGTCGAGGCCGTAGAACTGCACTTCCTGCGGTGTGTGCGTGAGCGCGAACGACGCGATGATCGAGCGCAGCAGCGTCGACTTGCCGGACTGCGGACCGCCGAGGATCTGCATGTGGCCTGCCGCGCCGCCGAAGTCGATCCACAGCGGGTCGCGCCGCTGCTCGTACGGCTTGTCGACGAGGCCCACGGGCACCACCAGGCGCCCCGCGCCCTCGTACCCGGGCTGGGTCAGGCCACGGCCCGGCACGGGCGCGAGACCGGGCAGCAGCGAGTCGAGCGACGGCGGGCTGTCCAGCGGCGGCAGCCACACCTGGTGCGCCGCCGGGCCCTGCGCCTCCAGGCGCCGCACGATCACGTCGAGCACGGTGTCCGCGAGCGCGTCGTCCTTCTCGTCGCTCCGCGGCGCCTCCTCCTCGCGCTGCTGCGGCACGGGCGCGTACTGCACCGGCACCTCGGCAGCGGTGAACAGCACCGGCCGCCGGTCCACGGGCAGCGGCCCGCCCGGTGTCGCCACGCGCGCGGGGCCCGTGCGGTACACACCGGAGACGTACGCCGCCTTGAAGCGGACCATCTCGTCGGTGCCGTACTTCAGGAAGCCCGAACCCGGCACGTTCGGCAGCTCGTACGCGTCCGGGACACCCAGCGCGGCACGCGACTCGGCCGCCGAGAACGTCCGCAGACCGACCCGGTACGACAGATACGTCTCCAGGCCGCGCAGCCGGCCTTCCTCCAGGCGCTGCGAGGCGAGCAGCAGATGCACGCCCAGCGATCGGCCGATGCGGCCGATCTGGACGAACATCTCGATGAAGTCCGGCTTCGCGGTGAGCAGTTCGGAGAACTCGTCGATCACGAGGACGAGCGAGGGGATCGGCTGGAGCGGCGCTCCGGCGGCGCGGGCCTTCTCGTAGTCGTGGATGTTCGCGTAGTTGCCCGCGTCGCGCAGCATCTCCTGGCGGCGGTTCAGCTCGCCGCGGATGGAGTCGCCCATGCGGTCCACGAGGGTCAGGTCGTCCGCGAGGTTGGTGATGACGGCCGCGACGTGCGGCATCTGCGCCATGCCCGCGAACGTGGCGCCGCCCTTGAAGTCGGCGAGCACGAAGTTCAGCGTCTCGGAGGAGTGCGTCACCGCGAGGCCGAGCACGAGCGTGCGCAGCAGCTCCGACTTGCCGGAGCCGGTCGCGCCGACGCACAGGCCGTGCGGGCCCATGCCCTCCTGGGCCGCTTCTTTCAGGTCGAGCATCACGGGCCGGCCGTCGTCGCCGACACCGATGGGCACGCGCAGCCGCTCCGCCTGCGAACGCGGGCGCCAGGTGCGCTTGGTGTCGACGGTCGCCGGGTCGCCCAGGTTCATCAGGTCGGTGAACTCCAGGTTGGCCAGCAGCGGTTCGTCGTCGCTGTCGCCGCCGCTCGCCATGCGCAGCGGGGCGAGCTGGCGGGCGAGGGCGTCGGCGGCCTCGTAGGACAACACGTCGGGCGTGCCCTCGTAGACCATGCCGTGCGCCGACTCCAGGCGCAGCACCTTCGGCTGGACGACGACCGACAGGTCACCGCGCCCGGCCGCGAGGTCGCCGGGGACGACCTCCAGGACCGTCACGCCTTGCAGGCCCTCGGGGCTGGCCAGCAGGGACGTGGGCGGCAGGGAGACCCCGTCCAGGACGACGACCAGGTGCGGCTGTTCGGGCACGGGCGCGCCGCCGGGGTGGAAGCGCGGGCGGCCCTCCAGGCGGGCGGCGAGCAGGTCCTCCAGCTCCACGGGGTTCGTCGTGATCAGGCGGCGGCTGCCCGCGCCGTCCGTCGCGCCCTGCGCCTGCGTGTGAGGCAGCCACTTGCACCACTCCCACTCGGCGGCGCTGGAGCGGCCGGCGGCGACGGCGACGACCAGGTCCTCGGGGGAGTGCAGGGAGGCCAGCGAGGCCACCAGCGCGCGTGCGGAGCCGCGTACGGTCGCCGGTTCGCCGCTGACGGACACGTGGTAGAAGGCGCGCAGGGAGACCGCCATGGGCAGCTCCTCCAGCGTGCTGTGCGTCGCAAGGAAGCGCTGCATGGCGCCTGCGGTCAGCGGCTCGAGCTCGTCGACCGGGGCCGTCTGCGGCGGCACCAGGGGAGTGGCGAGCCCCTGCGGGCCGAGCCCGACACGGACCTGCCCGAAGTCCTCGTCACCGGTGCGCCGCTCCCACACCCGGCTGCCCTCGGCGACCAGCGCCCACAGTTGCTCGGGCGAAGGGTGCAGGTAGTACTGCGCGTCGCGCTGCTTCTTCGCGGTGCTCAGCGCCTCGCGCCGCGTCTGCGAGAGATAGCGCAGATAGTCGCGGCGCATGTCGGCCATCTGCCCCTGGTTGCCCCGGCGGTAGCGGACCAGCATGGCGATGCCCATGGCGATCGTGGACGCCACCATGACCATGCCCATGATCTTCATGAAGGGCTGGGCCTGCGGGTTGAAGAAGAAGACCACCGATCCGCCCATGCCGAGCATGGGCAGGATCTGCATCAGGGCGCCCTCCTGCTGCCCGCGCGGAAGCTCCGGCGGAGGCTGCAGCACCACCTCTTCCGTGGGCACCTCGGACGGCAGTGCCCGAGGTGGGCGCTTGACGACGATGTGGCTCACTTGGCACCAATTCCCTTGCCGGACCGAGGTTTTCCCGTCCGCCGCCCCGTGTCAGGCGGACGTCGATCGCGGTACGCGATCCTACTGACACCCACTGACAACAGCGGGCGGTAGGGTGCCGGAGGTACGCGTGAGCAGTTGCGAATCCGCCCGGGAAAACCGGGCAATCCGTACGGTTCGGAACGCGCACGCCACCCGGGACGCGGGGTCGGGCGGCGCAGGTGACGGACCCGGCGGGACGCGCGGCGCAACGTGCACAGGATCTTCACCGACAACAAGGGGGAACAGCAGGTGAGCATGACGGCTTCCGCGCCGGCCGGCCGGGCCGGCGGATCGGGCACCCAGGCCCCCGCCGGAGCGGGCTCGGGACTCGGCTTCTGCCGGGTCACCATCGTCGCGCCCGACAGCCGCATCGACGTGGCCCTGCCCGACGACGTACCCGTCGCCGACCTCTACCCGGAGATCCTGCGGCTCTCCCAGCAGAGCCCGGGCGAGGGCGCCCCCGTCGGCTACCACCTCGTACGCCGCGACGGCACGGTCCTCGACAGCGCCCGCTCGTTCACCGCGCAGCGCATCCTCGACGGCGAACTGCTCACGCTGCGCCCCTTCGCCGAGTCGCTGCCGCCGGCCGTCTTCGACGACGTCTCCGAGGCGGTCGCCTCCGCCGTCACCAAGGACCGCACCCTGTGGAGCGGCGACCTCACGCGCGCGGCCGGCCTGGTCGCGGGCGGCATCCTGCCCGCGCTCATCGCCTTCGTCGCGTGGAACTCGCAGGTCACCACCCCGACGATCCGCCACGACATGCACAGCCTCCAGGGCGTCCTCGCCGCCGTCGCGGGCGTCCTCCTCGTCACCCTCGCGTGCGTGCGCGCCCGCGTGTACGACGACCGAGGCTCCGCCGTCGCCCTCGGCCTCGGCGCCCTGCCGAACGTCGCGGTGGCCGGCTCCGGGCTGCTGCCGCTGTCCGAGGGGCAGGGCATCGGGCGGCTCCAGTTCCTGCTCGCCTGCGCGGCCGTCCTGGTCGCCTCCGTGGTGCTGACGCTCGTCTCACCGGGCGGCGACGGGCCCTTCGTGGCGTTCGTCTTCGCCTCGCTCATCGGGCTGCTCACCACGTTCGTCGCCACCCTCACGGACCTCGCGCCCATCGAGACGGCCGCCGTGTGCGCCCCGCTCGCGGTGTGCGCGCTCGCGTTCCTGCCCGGCCTGTCGATGCGCTTCGCCCGTCTTCCCATCGGCTTCGAACCGCCCAACCCCGCGCGCGCGGGGTACGACACCACGTCCGAGCCCGCCGACCCGCACGAGGCCGTCGACGCCGAGCGCATCGCCGCCCAGGCCCGCCGCGGCCACGAACTGCTCGTCGGGCTCGTCGGCGGCTGCGCGCTGCTCTCCGTCGGCGCCTCCATCGTCCTCGGCTTCTCCAGCAACGTATGGGCGCAGCTCCTCGCGCTCGCCACCGGCGTCGCCCTGCTGATGCGCGCCCATCTGTTCCGCTACACCGCGCAGGTCGGCGCCACCCTCGCGGCCGGCCTCGCCGCGCTCGTCTTCCTCTGCCTCGGGCTCGCCCTGCACCCGCCGGTGGACTACGTCAAGGACGCGATGCGCCAGGACACCGCCGCGCTCGACATCCGCAGCGTGTGGATCATCGCGGCGATCGGCGCCGCCGCCGCCCTCGTCACCGCGATCGGCCTGATCACCCCGCGCCGCGGCGTCACGCCCTTCTGGGGCCGCTTCCTGGAGATCGCCGAGACGTTCGTCCTGCTCACCCTGATCCCGCTGGCCCTCGCGGTGTTCGACGTGTACGCGTCGGCGCGGGCCATGACAAGCTAGGCGGAGCCTCCCCTCCGGCCCCGTCCGCGCGGCCGGCCACGGGCCCCGGGAGCCCGGTCGGGGGCGCACCCGGCGGCTGGTACGCTGGGTGACGGCCGTTTGTGTACGCGCCCCCGGCATGCCGAAAGCTCCTGGGGACGGCGCCCAGCGAGCCCGGCCTCCCGAGTTTCGGAAGCTCTCCTGAGATGTAGACCAGGGGCACTCGGCGGCCATGAGGAACCTCAAGAGGAGTACCGCGTGTCTCTCGACGCCGCTACGAAGAAGCAGATCATGTCGGAGTTTGCGACCAAGGAGGGCGACACCGGTTCCCCCGAGGTCCAGGTCGCGCTGCTCTCGCGCCGCATCTCGGACCTGACCGAGCACCTCAAGACGCACAAGCACGACCACCACTCGCGTCGTGGTCTGCTCATCCTGGTCGGCCAGCGTCGCCGCCTTCTGCAGTACCTGGCCAAGAAGGACATCGCGCGCTTCCGCGTCCTGGTCGAGCGCCTCGGCATCCGCCGCGGTGCGGCCGGCGCCCGCTAAGACGCCATGAAGGGAGCGGTTCCCGCCAGGGGGCCGCTCCCTTTGCCGTACGTGCGTTCAGCCGCCGTACGGTGCGCATTGTCACAGACGCTTTGTAGTCTGGTGATGTACGACAGAGACGAGGAGCGCACCAGCGCCGCCGCCGGTCCTCGGTAGTGGCCCCCGGAGACGTCAACGGATCCCCGGGTGCTTCGATCGAAGACCGGCCCGCAACACGGCGCGCTTCTCCACCGTCCCCCTGCCACACGGGCAGAGCGGGACAAAAGACGAATACAGACGAAAGCAACGGAGAAAACACTAGTGGAGAACGAGACCCACTACGCCGAGGCCGTCATCGACAACGGCTCCTTCGGCACCCGCACCATCCGCTTCGAGACGGGCCGCCTGGCCCGTCAGGCCGCCGGCTCCGCCGTCGCCTACCTCGACGACGACACCATGGTGCTCTCGGCCACCTCGGCCTCGAAGACCCCCAAGGACCAGCTCGACTTCTTCCCCCTCACGGTGGACGTCGAGGAGCGGATGTACGCCGCCGGCAAGATCCCCGGCAGCTTCTTCCGCCGTGAGGGCCGGCCCTCCGAGGACGCCGTCCTCACCTGCCGCCTCATCGACCGCCCGCTGCGCCCGTCCTTCAAGAAGGGCCTGCGCAACGAGATCCAGGTCGTCGCCACGGTCATGGCGCTCAACCCCGACCACCTGTACGACGTCGTGGCGATCAACGCCGCGTCCGCGTCGACGCAGCTCGCCGGCCTGCCCTTCTCCGGCCCGATCGGCGGCGTCCGCGTCGCTCTGATCAACGGCCAGTGGGTCGCCTTCCCGACGCACACCGAGCTCGAGGACGCCGTCTTCGACATGGTCGTCGCCGGTCGCGTCCTCGAGGACGGCGACGTGGCGATCATGATGGTCGAGGCCGAGGCCACCGAGAAGACCATCCAGCTCGTCAAGGGCGGCGCCGAGGCGCCGACCGAGGAGGTCGTCGCCGCCGGTCTCGAGGCCGCCAAGCCCTTCATCAAGGTGCTGTGCAAGGCCCAGGCCGACCTCGCCGCCAAGGCCGCGAAGCCGACCGGTGAGTTCCCGATCTTCCTCGACTTCCAGGACGACGTCCTGGAGGCCCTGACGGCCGCCGTCAAGCCCGAGCTCGCCGCCGCCCTCACCATCGCGGGCAAGCAGGAGCGCGAGGCCGAGCTGGACCGCGTCAAGGGTCTCGCCGCCGAGAAGCTCCTGCCGGAGTTCGAGGGCCGCGAGAAGGAGATCTCCGCCGCGTACCGCGCGCTGACCAAGTCCCTGGTGCGCGAGCGCGTCATCAAGGAGAGGAAGCGCATCGACGGCCGCGGTGTCACCGACATCCGCACGCTGGCCGCCGAGGTCGAGGCCATCCCGCGCGTGCACGGCTCCGCCCTGTTCGAGCGCGGCGAGACCCAGATCCTGGGCGTCACCACGCTGAACATGCTCCGCATGGAGCAGCAGCTCGACACCCTCTCCCCGGTGACGCGCAAGCGCTACATGCACAACTACAACTTCCCGCCGTACTCCGTCGGTGAGACGGGCCGCGTGGGCTCCCCCAAGCGCCGCGAGATCGGCCACGGCGCGCTCGCCGAGCGCGCGATCGTGCCGGTCCTGCCGACGCGCGAGGAGTTCCCGTACGCGATCCGCCAGGTCTCCGAGGCGCTGGGCTCCAACGGCTCGACGTCCATGGGCTCGGTCTGCGCCTCCACCATGTCCCTGCTGAACGCCGGTGTGCCGCTCAAGGCCCCCGTCGCCGGCATCGCCATGGGCCTGATCTCCCAGGAGATCAACGGGGAGACGCACTACGTCGCCCTCACCGACATCCTCGGTGCCGAGGACGCCTTCGGCGACATGGACTTCAAGGTCGCCGGCACCAAGGACTTCGTGACGGCCCTCCAGCTCGACACGAAGCTGGACGGCATCCCGGCCTCCGTCCTGGCCGCCGCCCTCAAGCAGGCCCGCGACGCCCGCCTCCACATCCTCGACGTGATGATGGAAGCGATCGACGTCCCGGACGAGATGTCCCCGAACGCGCCGCGGATCATCACGGTCAAGATCCCGGTCGACAAGATCGGTGAGGTCATCGGCCCCAAGGGCAAGATGATCAACCAGATCCAGGAGGACACCGGCGCCGACATCACGATCGAGGACGACGGCACCATCTACATCGGTGCCGCCGACGGCCCGGCCGCCGAGGCCGCCCGCGCCACGATCAACGGCATCGCCAACCCGACCATGCCGGAGGTCGGCGAGCGCTACCTGGGCACCGTCGTGAAGACGACGACGTTCGGCGCGTTCGTCTCGCTGCTCCCGGGCAAGGACGGTCTGCTGCACATCTCGCAGATCCGCAAGCTCGCCGGCGGCAAGCGCGTGGAGAACGTCGAGGACGTCCTCGGTGTGGGCCAGAAGGTCCAGGTCGAGATCGCCGAGATCGACTCCCGCGGCAAGCTCTCCCTGATCCCCGTGGTCGAGGGCGAGGACGGCGACGAGGACCAGAAGGACGACGCCGACAAGTGACGTCCCGTAGCACCAAGGCGACGGCCCGCACCTCTTCGGAGGGGCGGGCCGTCGCCCGTACCCAAACCCTGATCACGGGCATGAACGGCATCGGAACCGTCCGCAGGACCACGCTCCCCAGCGGCCTGCGCATCGTCACCGAGACCCTGCCCTCCGTCCGCTCGGCGACCTTCGGCATCTGGGCCCACGTCGGCTCGCGCGACGAGACGCTTACGCTGAACGGCGCCACCCACTACCTCGAACACCTCCTCTTCAAGGGCACCGCCAAGCGCAGCGCCCTCGACATCTCCGCCGCCGTCGACGCGGTGGGCGGCGAGATGAACGCGTTCACGGCGAAGGAGTACACGTGCTACTACGCGCGCGTGCTCGACACCGATCTGCCGCTCGCCATAGACGTCGTCTGCGACATGCTGACCGGCTCCCTCATCGAGGCCGCCGACGTCGACGCGGAGCGCGGCGTCATCCTCGAAGAGATCGCGATGACCGAGGACGACCCGGGCGACTGCGTGCACGACCTGTTCGCGCACACCATGCTCGGCGACACCCCGCTGGGCCGCCCGGTCCTCGGCACGGTCGACACGATCAACGCGCTCACCCGCGACCAGATCGCCCGCTTCTACAAGCGGCACTACGACCCCCGCCACCTCGTCGTCGCCGCCGCGGGCAACATCGACCACAACAAGGTCGTACGCCAGGTCCGCGCCGCGTTCGACAAGGCGGGCGCGCTCGCCGTCGCCCCGGCCGAGCCCATCGGCCCGCGCCAGGGCAGCAAGACGCTGCGCGCCGCCGGCCGCATGGAGGTCGTCGGGCGCAAGACCGAGCAGGCCCACGTCATCCTCGGCATGCCGGGCCTGGCCCGCACCGACGACCGCCGCTGGGCCATGGGCGTGCTCAACACGGCGCTCGGCGGCGGCATGTCCTCGCGCCTGTTCCAGGAGGTGCGCGAGAAGCGCGGACTGGCCTACAGCGTGTACTCGTACACCTCGGCCTTCGCCGACTGCGGCCTGTTCGGCGTCTACGCGGGCTGCCGCCCGAACCAGGTGCGGGACGTCCTGAAGATCTGCCGCGACGAGCTGGAGCAGGTCGCCGAGCACGGGCTCACCGACGACGAGATCAGCCGCGCGGTCGGCCAGCTCAAGGGCTCCACGGTCCTCGGCCTGGAGGACACCGGCGCGCTGATGAACCGTATCGGCAAGAGCGAGCTGTGCTGGGGCGAGCAGATGTCCGTCGACGACATGCTGGAGCGGATCGGCGAAGTGACCCCGGACGAGGTGCGCGCGGTGGCACGCGACATCCTGGGGCAGCGTCCGTCGCTTTCGGTCATCGGCCCGCTGAAGGACAAGCAGGCCGCCCGCCTGCACGAAGCGGTCGCCTGACCGTCCGCCTGGAAGGAACTGGGAGAACATGAGCAAGCTGCGCGTGGCGGTCCTCGGAGCCAAGGGCCGCATCGGCTCCGAGGCCGTACGGGCCGTCGAGGCCGCCGAGGACATGGAACTGGTCGCGGCCCTCGGCCGGGGCGACGACCTGGAGACCCTCGTCTCCAGCGGCGCCCAGGTCGCGGTCGAACTGACCACGCCCGACTCGGTGATGGAGAACCTGGAGTTCTGCACCGGCCACGGCATCCACGCCGTCGTCGGCACGACCGGCTGGACCGACGAGCGCCTCGCGCGGCTGCACACCTGGCTCGACGCCTCCCCGTCCACCGGAGTGCTCATCGCGCCGAACTTCTCCATCGGCGCGGTGCTCACCATGAAGTTCGCCGAGGTGGCCGCCCCGTACTTCGAATCCGTCGAGGTCATCGAGCTGCACCACCCGAAGAAGGTCGACGCCCCCTCGGGCACGGCCGCCCGCACCGCCCAGTTGATCGCCGCGGCCCGCGCCAAGGCCGGCAGCCCCGCCATGCCCGACGCGACCGCCACGGCCCTCGACGGGGCGCGCGGCGCCGCCGTGGACGGCGTCCCGGTCCACTCCGTGCGGCTGCGCGGCCTCCTGGCGCACCAGGAGGTGCTGCTGGGCGGCGAGGGCGAGACGCTGACGCTGCGCCACGACTCGCTGCACCACAGCAGCTTCATGCCGGGCATCCTGCTCGGCGCCCGCAAGGTCGTCACCACCCCTGGCCTGACCTTCGGCCTGGAACACTTCCTCGACCTGAACGGCTGAACAGCGGCGATGCGCGCGAAAATCACGTACGCGGTCACGGCCGCCGTCCTGGTCGTCTACTTCGTCCTGGCCGGCGACCGGGGCGTCATGCTGCTCCAGCAGGGCACGGCGCTCACCATCACCTTCGGCATCGCGGTCCTGGTGATGCCGCTGATCGGCGTGTGGTTCCTGTGGGCGAACACCCAGTTCGTCCGCAAGGCCAACCGGCTGGCCGAACTGCTGGAGGCCGAGGGCGGCCTGCCCGTCGACGAACTGCGGCGCGACACCTACGGCCGTATCGACCGGGACTCCGCCGACGAGGTCTTCGCCCGCCGCAAGGCCGAGACGGAGGACGCGCCGGGCGACTGGCGCTGCTGGTTCCGGCTCGCGGTCGCCTACCGGGACGCCCGCGACACACCACGCGCGCGTAAGGCGATGCAGCGCGCCATCGCCCTCCAGGAGGGCCGCTCGGCGGGCCTGTGACGGCAGACGGCATACGAGAGGGGCCGCGTCACCCATCGGGTGAACGCGGCCCCTCTCGTATGCCGTCGTCGCGCGCGCTCACGACCGCGCGCGGTACTCCTCGGACCACACCTCGACACTGTCGGCAGCGCGGTCGAACGCCGCGCCCCGGCCGAGGAAGTCACTGTTGTGGCTGGTCAGCAACGCCGTCTGCTCACCAGCACGGTCCCGCCGTACGAGGACGAGAGCCTGCCCCTGCACGGTGCGGGGCAGCCCCAGCCAGCGCACGGGCTGCTGCACGGTGCGCGCCGAGACGACCTGGGCCCACGGCACGGTCCGCGTCCGCAGGAACCCGACGTGACGCAGGCCGCGGGCGCTCACCCAGACGCCCATCCGCAGGACGCGCAGCGCCGCCGCGATGATCAGCACGGCGAGCGCGCCGCACAGGCTCGCGGCGGACGGATCGCCGGCCACTGCGATGATCACGGAGGCGAACAGCACGTACGACGCGAGGAGCAGCAGCAGTGCCGCCGCCCCCACCCGGTAGGGGCCGGGGCGGTAGGGCCGCCGCCACTGGTCACGGTCGTCGAAGGGCAGCGGGGTGTCCGCGGCCTCGTCGAAAGCCCGGTCGGCCGTCAGGAAGGGCAGGGGCACGTGGTCCTCACTCGGTCCATGCGGGATGGGGGTGGTGCCCGGTGAGGCTACCCACGCCCGGAGCGCCCTTCCACTCCAGGGGTCCGTACGGGGCCAGGTCAGCGGCCGTCGGAGGCTTCGGACTGCTGCACGTGGTGCGTCGACTGGTCCGGCGACAGTGCCGGGACGCCCAGCAGCAGGGACCCCACGAGGCCGCCGACGACGGTCAGGCCGACGAGGGCGCGGTTGAGGATCTGGCCCGCGGAGGGACGCTCGCGCGCGGGCGGTGTGACGTTACTGCGGAACTTGTCGGCTTCGGCGATGAAGGCGAACGGTACGGGCTCGCGCCGACGAAACATGGGCGGTGCTTCTCCTCAAGAGGTTCGAAGGAAGTGTGTTCATCTACACAGACGCTCGATCACCCTGAAAGGTGCCCACTTTCGCCAAATTCAATGAAGTTCGCTGCGGATCGGCGCGGATAGCTGTGGATCCGGGCGGATCGCAGGGGATCGGCGCGGATCGTCGTGACAAGCGAGCGAATGCCCTGTTGTCAGTGGTGGCCCGTAGAGTGGGCGCCGCCCGAGCGAAGTGATGGGAAGGACCCTCTAGCCGTGACCGATACCCCTGTCGAAGACCTCAAGCCGACCTTCCGCGGTGATGTCACCGTAGAGCTGGTCAAGCACACCGCGAGCGACGCGGACGTGCTGTTCGCGGCTCGTGTGTCGACCGCGGGCGAGCAGTCCATCGACGAGCTGTCGAAGGACCCCGCGCGCTCCAAGGGGCTGATCAACTACCTGATGCGCGACCGGCACGGCAGCCCCTTCGAGCACAACTCGATGACGTTCCTCATCAGCGCGCCCATCTTCGTCTTCCGTGAGTTCATGCGCCACCGCGTGGGCTGGTCGTACAACGAGGAATCGGGCCGCTACCGGGAGCTCCAGCCGGTCTTCTACGTGCCTGACGCCGACCGCAAGCTGGTCCAGCAGGGCCGCCCGGGCAAGTACGAGTTCGTCGAGGGCACCCAGGCGCAGCAGGAGCTGACGGCCCGGGTCATGGAGGACTCCTACCGCCAGGCGTACGAGTCGTACCAGGAGATGCTGGCGGCGGGCGTCGCGCGCGAGGTGGCCCGCGCGGTCCTCCCGGTCGGCCTCTTCTCCTCGATGTACGCCACGTGCAACGCGCGCTCGCTGATGCACTTCCTCGGCCTGCGCACCCAGCACGAGCTGGCCAAGGTGCCGTCCTTCCCGCAGCGCGAGATCGAGATGGTCGGCGAGCGGATGGAGGCCCGCTGGGCCGAGCTGATGCCGCTGACCTACGAGGCGTTCAACGCGAACGGACGCGTGGCGCCGTAGTACCGACGTGCCCGGGGGAGCGGTGTGCGGGGCCCGAACCGGGGCCTCGGTGGCTGGGCAAGGGCACAGATGTGCGGATCAACCGTCCGAAGTGTCCGTATTGCGGCATTTCGTAAAGTTCATCTAGCCTGATCAAACGGACCCGGCACTGCTTGAACCCCCGAGCAGGCAGTGCCGGGCTCCACCTTTGTTGTGACTTGTCGCGTCCCCCGAGGGGGGACCCGGTACTGAGCAGCGAGTAGCGTGTTACCCATGGCTCCGACCTCGACTCCGCAGACCCCCTTCGGGAGGGTCCTCACCGCCATGGTCACGCCCTTCTCGGCGGACGGCGCACTCGACCTCGACGGCGCGCAGCGGCTCGCCGCCCATCTGGTGGACGCAGGCAACGACGGCCTGGTCGTCAACGGCACCACGGGCGAGTCCCCGACCACCAGCGACGCGGAGAAAGCGGATCTCGTACGAGCGGTCGTGGAGGCGGTCGGCGACCGCGCCCATGTCGTCGCCGGCGTCGGCACCAACGACACCCGCCACAGCATCGAGCTGGCGCGTGAGGCCCAGCAGGCCGGCGCCCACGGCCTGCTCACGGTGACCCCGTACTACAACAAGCCGCCGCAGGAGGGTCTGCTGCGGCACTTCACCGCGATCGCCGACGCGACGGACCTGCCGGTGATGCTCTACGACATCCCGGGCCGCAGCGGCGTACCGATCAACACGGACACGATCGTCCGGCTCGCCGAGCACCCCCGCATCGTCGCCAACAAGGACGCCAAGGGTGATCTCGGCCGCGCCTCCTGGGCCATCGCCCGTTCGGGTCTGGCCTGGTACTCCGGCGACGACATGCTGAACCTGCCGCTGCTGTCGGTCGGCGCGTGCGGCTTCGTGTCGGTCGTCGGCCATGTCGTCGCCCCGGAACTGCGCGCCATGCTCGACGCGTACGCGTCCGGTGACGTACACAAGGCGACAGAGATCCACCAGAAGCTGCTTCCGGTGTTCACCGGCATGTTCCGCACCCAGGGCGTCATCACGACGAAGGCCGCCCTCGGGCTCCAGGGTCTCCCGGCCGGTCCGCTGCGGCTGCCCCTCGTCGACCTGACCGCCGACGAGACGGCCCAGCTCAAGATCGATCTTGCCGCCGGCGGGGTACAGCTCTGACAACAGACTTGGCAAAGCTCCACAACTGAACAGCTCCACAACTGAACAGCACGATCCGAAACACCCAGACAACTGCTACTGCACGAACGTCATGCGCGCCACGTGCCGACAGGTACGTGGCGTGCGTGGTGAGGAGAGTCTTTTGAGTCATCCGCATCCTGAACTGGGCGCCCCGCCGAAGCTTCCGAAGGGCGGCCTGCGCGTCACCCCGCTCGGCGGCCTCGGTGAGATCGGGCGCAACATGACCGTCTTCGAGTACGACGGCCGCCTGCTGATCGTCGACTGCGGAGTGCTTTTCCCCGAGGAGGAGCAGCCCGGAATCGACCTGATCCTGCCGGACTTCTCGTCCATCAGGGACCGCCTCGACGACATCGAGGGCATCGTCCTGACGCACGGGCACGAGGACCACATCGGTGGCGTCCCCTACCTGCTGCGCGAGAAGCCGGACATCCCGCTCATCGGCTCGAAGCTGACCCTCGCGCTGATCGAGGCGAAGCTCCAGGAGCACCGCATCCGGCCGTACACGCTGGAGGTCTCCGAGGGCGAGCGCGAGCGGCTCGGCCCGTTCGACTGCGAGTTCGTCGCGGTCAACCACTCGATCCCGGACGCGCTGGCCGTCGCCATCCGCACCCCGGCCGGCATGGTCGTCCACACCGGCGACTTCAAGATGGACCAGCTCCCGCTGGACCGCCGCCTGACCGACCTGCCGACGTTCGCGCGGCTCGGCGAGGAGGGCATCGACCTCCTGCTGAGCGACTCGACGAACGCCGAGGTCCCGGGCTTCGTCCCGCCCGAGCGTGACATCTCGAACGTGATCCGCGGCGTCTTCGCGAGCGCCCGCAAGCGCATCATCGTCGCCTCGTTCGCCAGCCATGTGCACCGCATCCAGCAGATCCTGGACGCCGCGCACGAGTACGGCCGCCGGGTCGCGTTCGTCGGCCGTTCGATGGTCCGCAACATGGGCATCGCCCGTGACCTCGGCTATCTGAAGGTGCCGGCCGGACTCGTCGTCGACGTCAAGGCGCTCGACGACCTGCCGGACGACGAGGTCGTCCTCGTCTGCACGGGTTCGCAGGGCGAGCCGATGGCGGCCCTGTCCCGGATGGCCAACCGCGACCACCAGATCCGGATCGTCTCCGGCGACACGGTGATCCTCGCGTCCTCGCTCATCCCGGGCAACGAGAACGCGGTCTACCGCGTGATCAACGGCCTGACCCGCTGGGGCGCCCACGTCGTCCACAAGGGCAACGCCAAGGTCCATGTCTCGGGCCACGCGTCCGCGGGCGAGCTGCTGTACTTCTACAACATCTGCAAGCCCAAGAACCTGATGCCGGTGCACGGCGAGTGGCGCCACCTGCGCGCCAACGCCGAGCTGGGCGCCCTGACCGGCGTCCCGCACGACCGCATCGTCATCGCGGAGGACGGCGTCGTCGTCGACCTCGTCGGCGGCAAGGCCAGAATCGTCGGCAAGGTCCAGGCGGGCTATGTCTACGTGGACGGCCTCTCCGTCGGTGACGTGGGCGAGCCGGCCCTGAAGGACCGCAAGATCCTCGGTGACGAGGGCATCATCTCGGTCTTCGTGGTCATGGACTCCAGCACCGGCAAGATCACCGGCGGCCCGCACGTGCAGGCGCGCGGCTCCGGCATCGAGGACTCCGCGTTCAACGCGGTGCTCCCGAAGGTCGTCGAGGTCCTGGAGCGCTCGGCCCAGGACGGCGTCGTCGAACCCCACCAGATGCAGCAGCTCATCCGCCGCACGCTGGGCAAGTGGGTCTCCGACACCTACCGCCGCCGGCCGATGATCCTGCCCGTCGTGGTCGAGGTCTGACCCTCCGTCCGGCAGCGCTCCTGGAGCGGGGCACCTCGATTTGCATCGGGGCGCCCCGCTCCAGTACGTTTACGGCTCCGCTCAAGGGGGCAACCGCAGCGCTCACGCGCTCGAACCTCGCTCCTGACGGGGCGGAAATTCCGACTCAGAATCTCTGATAAAGTCGGTCCAGCCGAAAGGCAAAGGCCCTCCAACGGCCACCGGAAATGAAATCCGAACCGGAAACGGAACGGAAAACGGATCTGGTAAGGTTGGAAACGCAAGACCGAAGGGAAGCGCCCGGAGGAAAGCCCGAGAGGGTGAGTACA